>JAITIG010000170.1 GCA_031279575.1 Bifidobacteriaceae bacterium | reverse complement strand
CGGCCTGGCAGCGGCCGCCCTGGCCTTGCTCGGCCTGGCCCTGGCCCGCCGGGCCGCCCCCGGCCCCGGCCGCCACCGGGCCGCCCCCCGCCCCGGCCGCCACCGCTCCCGCCGCTGAACCCCCGCCGCGGCGAGTCGGGGCGCCTCGGCAAGTAGGGTTGGTTGGCGTGGCTTTGACTATTGGAATCGCGGGGCTGCCGAATGTCGGCAAGTCAACCCTGTTCAACGCGCTGACCCGGGCCCAGGTGCTGGCGGAGAACTACCCCTTCGCCACAATCGAGCCGAATGTGGGGGTGGTGGCCCTGCCGGACCCCCGCCTGGCGGTGCTGGCCAAGATGTTCGCCTCAGCCAAGGTGGTCCCGGCGGCGGTGTCCTTTGTCGACATCGCCGGGATTGTGCGGGGCGCCTCCAAAGGCGAGGGCTTGGGCAACCAATTCCTCGCCTCGATCCGCGAAGCCGACGCGATTTGCCAGGTCATCCGCGTTTTCGACGACCCGGACATAGTCCACGTCGAGGGCCGGGTGGACCCGGCGGCGGACATCGAGACCGTCAACACGGAGCTGATCCTGGCGGATTTGCAAACCCTCGACAAGGTTGCCGCCCGCCTCGAGAAAGCTGTCCGGATCAAGCGGGGCGACCCGGAGCAGTTGGCTGACTGCCGCGCCGCCCAGGCCTTCCTCGACGCCGGCACCACCCTTCACGCCGCCTCCCGGCAAGGGCTGGTCCGCCTCGACCGGTTGGGCGAGTTCGGTTTGATGACCGCCAAGCCGTTCATCTACGTCTTCAACGCGGACGATGCCGTGCTGGCCTCTCCGGAGCGCCTGGCGCTGCTGCGGGAGCTGGTCTCGCCCGCCGAGGCGATCGCCTTGGACGCCAGGTTCGAGGCCGATCTGGCCGAGTTGGACGAGGCCGACGCGGCCGAACTGCTGGCCGAGTCGGGCCAGCCGGAGTCCGGGCTGGACCGCCTGGCCCGGGTCGGCTTCGCAACCCTCGGCTTGCAGACCTTCCTGACCGCGGGGCCAAAGGAGTCGCGCGCCTGGACCATCCGGCGCGGCTGGACCGCCCCCCAGGCGGCCGGGGTGATCCACTCCGACTTCGAGCGCGGCTTCATCAAAGCCGAGGTGGTCTCCTTCGGGGACTTGGTGGAGTTGGGCGGCCTGGCCGAGGCCCGCGCGGCCGGCCGGCTCCGAATCGAGGGCAAGGACTACACCATGCAAGACGGCGACGTGGTCGAGTTCCGCTCAGGGCTATCCTCTAAGAGGTAGAACGAGAGGATGGTGGCAACGCCGTGACGCGCGAGTTGGGTCCGGGCGCGCTGTCGAGCCGCGAGTGCTTCGAAGGTTCGACCGCATTTGTCGCCACCGCCGCCATCTGCCTGTTGGCGAGCGACTTGTTTCCGCTCGCCGGTTTGCCGGCCTCGGTCGCCGCTGGAGGCTTCTGCCTGTTGCGCGGGATGAAACATCGCGCCTCGCGGAGGGGAAGGTTTCTGCTGCTGGCCGCGGCGGCCGGAGCACTCGTCGGAGTCGTGCTGTGGCTCGCTCTCGCGCTCATCGGAGCCTGGACATCGGCCCCGGGGTCCGACTCGGGCTCGTCCTGGTGATTATGGCCCCGGGCGCTGAACGCGGCAGGCGGTGTTGACAACGCCGGGGCGCGTCGCCAGGATCGGATGATGCTGCGGGACGCGCCACTCGAACAACTGCGGGCCTACCGGGGCGGGGTGGACCTGCCCGCCGATTTCATGGACTTTTGGCGCGCCACCCTGGCCGAGTCGCGCGCCCAGGGCTGGGCGCCGCGCTTGGAGCCGGTCTCCACCCCGCTCGCCACCATCGACGTGTGGGACTTGACCTTCGCCGGCTTCGGCGGCGAGCCGATCAAAGGCTGGCTGCGGGCGCCGCGCGGCTTGGCGGGGCCGGCGCCCGGCATCGTCAGCTACGCCGGCTACGGCGGCGGGCGGGGTTTGGCCACGGAGAACCTGCTGTGGGCCAGCGCCGGCTTCGCCCACCTCCAGATGGACAGCCGCGGCCAGGGTTCGAGTTGGAGCGCCGGCGCCACCCCGGACGCGGGCGCCACCGGGCCCGCCGTGCCCGGCCGGTGCACCTTCGGCATCGGCGACAAGGCAACCTACTATTACCGCCGCCTGTTCGCCGATGCCGTCCTGGCGGTGGACGCCGCGCGGGCGCTGCCCCAGGTGGATGCGGGCCGCGTTGGCGTTGCGGGCACCAGCCAGGGCGGCGCGATGGCGTTGGCGGCGGCCTGCCTGGCCGAGTCGGTGCGGGCCGCCTTCGCCGCGGTGCCGTTCCTGGCGGACATCCGCCGCGGCGCCGAGACCACCGACGCCCGCCCGTTCTCAGAGTTCGCCGAGTACTTGGCCTGCCACCGCGACCAGGTCGATGCCGTGTTCGCGGTTTTGGCTTACTTCGACGGCGTCAACTTTGCCCGGCTGGCCCAGGCGCCAATCCGCATGACGGCCGCCTTGATGGACGAGGTGGTGCCCCCGGCCACGGTTTTCGCCGCCTACAACAACTACGCCGGCCCAAAGTCGCTGCGGGTGTGGGAGTTCAACGGCCACGAGTCCGGCGGCCCCCTGGACGATTCCGACGCCCTAGCCTTCCTAACCGCCCAGCTGCGGTCCTAATCGGCGGCGGGGTGGGGGAAAAGGTGGTAGACCTGAGACGTGAAACCGGCCTCAAACCCTCCGCCTGGCCCGCCCCAGGCGGCGGCCCAGATCAAAACCTTGCAGCAGTGGATCGACGCGGCCAGGCGGGCTGTCTTCTTTGGCGGGGCGGGAGTGTCCACCGAATCCGGCATACCGGATTTCCGCTCGGCTGACGGGATCTACGCGGCGGGCGGGCGCATCCCGCCGGAGGCCGTCTTGTCGCGCGGCTTCTTCCAGGCCCACCCGGAGGAGTTCTTCGACTTCTACCGCGCCAAAGTGCTCCACCCCGAGGCCAAACCCAACCCGGCCCACCTCAAACTGGCGCAATTGGAGCAGGCCGGCCGCCTGGCGGCGGTGGTGACCCAAAACATCGACGGCCTGCACCAGGCGGCGGGCTCGCGCAATGTGCTCGAGTTGCACGGCTCCGCCCAGCGCAACGCCTGCGCCGGCTGCGGGCGCAAGTTCTCCCTGGCCCAGGTCTACGCGGCGGCGGGGGTGGCGCGGTGCGGTTGCGGCGGCATCGTCCAACCGGAGGTTGTGCTGTATGGGGATCCGCTGGACCAAGACGTGCTGCAGGCCGCCCAGGGCGCCATCGCCCAAGCCGATTTGCTGATCATCGGCGGCACCTCGCTGGCGGTCTACCCGGCGGCGGGGCTGGTGGACTACTACCGCGGCGAGCGGGTGGCGGTGGTCAACCGGGACGCCGGCGCCGCCTCCGGGCGCGCCGCCCTGGCCATCGCCGAACCGATCGGGCAGGTCTTCGGGCAGATCGCGGCCAACCCGCTGGGCCATGCCTAAGCGCCGCCCCGGCGCGGGGCCGGCCAGCGCGGGCAGCCGGGCCGGCTTCGGCTTCGGGGTCTCCGCCTACCTGATGTGGGGCGTGCTGCCGCTCTACCTGTCGCTGACGCGGCAGGCGGGCGCGGTGGAGGTGATCGCGCACCGGGTGATCTGGTCGGCGCTGCTGTGCCTGGGGATTATCGCCGCGGGCGGCCAGTGGCGGGCTTTGCGGGCGGTGGCCCGCTCGGGCCGGGCGATGGGCGCGCTGAGCTTGGCGGCCATCTTGCTGACCGGCAACTGGTTGGTTTTCGTGTGGGCGATCTTCAACGGCCAACTGGTTGACGCGGCCCTCGGCTACTTTATAAATCCGCTGGTCAGCGTGCTTTTAGGGGTTGTCTTCCTGGGTGAGAGGCTGCGGGTGGCGCAGTGGGCGGCGGTGGCCACGGCGGCGGGCGCGGTGGTGGTGATGACGCTCAGCCTGGGGGCCTTCCCATGGGTGGCGTTGGCGCTGGCGATCAGCTTTGGGCTTTACGGGTACATCGAGAAGCGGGTTGGCGGGCGGGTTTCCGCGGTGGTGTCGCTGACGGTGGAGACGCTGCTGGTCCTGCCTTTGGCCGCGGCCTACGCGCTGTGGCTGGCGGCGGCGGGGGCGGGCACCTTCCCCGCCTTGGGCTGGGGCCACTCGTTGGCGCTGGCCGGCCTGGGGGTGGCGACGGCGGCGCCGCTGCTGGCGTTCAACGCCGCCGCCCGCCGGCTGCCGCTTTCGGTGTTGGGCTTTGTGCAGTACCTCTGCCCGGTGATGCACTTCATCACCGGCCTGCTGTTTTTCCACGAGCCGATGTCGGCTGGGCGGTGGTTCGGTTTCGCGGCGGTGTGGGTGGCGCTGGCGATTCTGTCTGCCGATGGCGTCTGGCACGCCCGCCGGGCGGGGGCGCCCCGGGCCCGGCCGGCCAGCCCGGCAGAGCCGGCTAGGAGGCCTCGACCAGGGCTTTCAGGTTCTTGAGTTGGCGGCGGGTGCCGAGGAACCAGGCCCAGGCGGTGGCCGAGGTGACCAGCCCGACCAGCCAGCTGTCCCAGGCCGAGGTTTCGCGGACCAGCAGGCGGGTGGCGCCGCCGGGCAGGGGCCGCAGCGCGAAAACCCAGCTTTTGCGCCACGGCTGCATTGGCATCAGCTCTTCGCTGAACAGCACCAGGGCCTGGTTGGGGATCAGCTCGGCCACTTTGAAGCCCATCGGCAAGATCAGGTCCACCGGGTCGCCCACCTTCAGATCCTGGTAGCACTCCAGGATGGCGCTGGCGGATTCGGTCGGCCCGGGCGAGATCAGCCCGAGCAGGCGGTCGTTCGAATACCAGCCGGCCCGGCCCATGCCCATTTGCACCAGCCAGGGCCAGACCGCCTCCGGCGGCGCCTCGATGGTGATGGCCCGGGTGGAGCGGTAGACCGGGTCTTCGACCAAGTCGTCGCCGGGCAGGGCGCAGGCCCGTTCAGCGGCGCTGGCCCCCCAGCCGCGGTGCAACCTGGAGCCGACGGCGATGGCGGCGCCCGCCGCCACCGCGGCGCCCAGGGCAAACCGGCCGAGTGATCTCATCTGTCCATCTTGGCACAGCCGCCGGGCTCATGCCGCCGGCGGGGCGCCTGGCGCCGGCGGGGCGGCGCCGGCCGGCGCCGGGGCGGGCGGGTGGCGCAGGGTGGAGAAGACGGACCAGATCACAGCCACCACCGGCACCGCCACAATCGCGCCGATGACGCCGCCCAAGAGCATCCCCGCGACAACCGTCACCGCCACCGCCACCGGATGCAAGCTGACCTGCTTGGCCATGATCAGCGGTTGGAGCAGATGCCCCTCGATCTGGCCGATCAGCACGATCATCGCCACCACCACCAAAGCCCACCACGGCCCCTTGGCGGCCAGCGCCACCACAATGGCCACCGACATGGCGATAGCCGAGCCGATATAGGGGATGAACGTGCCCATGGCCACCAGCACGCCGATCGGCGTGGCCAGCGGAATGCCGATGACGGCCAGGCCAATCCCCGCCAGCAGCCCGTTGGTGGAGCCGACTATCACAATCCCCCGGGTGTACCCGGCGAAGGTGGCCCAGGCGGCGTGCCCGGCGGCGTGCAGCGCCCGGGCCGTGGCCGGCTTGGTCTGGGCCAGCAACCAGGCCCACATCCGCGAGCCGGAGTTGACAAAGAACACCGAGCAGAACACCGCTAGCACGATGGCGGTCATCACCTCCGCGGCCATCCCGAAGCGCGCCACCACCTCGGTCACCACCAACTCGGAGTTTCGGCGCAGCCAGTCGGTGATGGTGTCGCCCGCGGCGGTCAAATCGAGGTCGCTGACAGGGGCGGGCATGCGCGCCAAGAAGTCGTTGATCTGGCCGATCCCGTTGATCAGCTCCTGGGTCAGGCGGGAGATCTGGCTTGTGACGCTGACCCCGACAAACGTCCCCAGCCCGCCGATCGCCGCCAGCGCCACCACGAAGGCCAAGGTGGTGGCCAGGGCTTGCGGCATGACCCGGTGCAGCAGTTGGGCCAAAGGCCGCAGCACGGAGGTGATGACGGCCGCCCCGAACAGCGCCACCGCCACCAATTCCACCGCCATGACCGCCCGCGCCGCCACCACCACCGCCAGCGCCAGCACCAGCAGCCGCCAGGCCACCCCGGCGCTGAGACGCAGCCAGCGCGGCACGCCATCGTCACCCCAATTTGTCGGCTCCACCCCTCTAGTTTGGCCTGCTTGGGCGCCGAAAGCTGCCAGCCCCGCCGTGATATGTTGTCTTCGCCTCAGTCCGAGTGGCGGACTTGGCAGACGCGCTAGCTTGAGGTGCTAGTGCCCTTCACGGGGCATGGGGGTTCAAGTCCCCCCTCGGACACCGCGGGCGGCGCGTTGGCTGGGGCGGCCGCGCAGGCGGTCGAGTTCGCGCCGCTCGGCTTTGGTGGGGCGCCCGGCGCCGCGCTCGCGCACCGCGAAGGGGATGGTTTCCAGGGCCAGGCGCGGCGGTGGCGGCGGGGAGTGGTCCTCGTAGGCCTCGGCGGCCAGCGGCGCGCCCACCCGTTTCACCAGCAGGCGTTTGACCTGGACAATCCGCTCGCGGCCCGGCCCGCGCAGGCGGACCTCGTCGCCTGGGCGGACCAGGGCGGAGGGTTTGGCCCGCTCGCCGTTGAGGCGGACGTGGCCCGCTTTGCAGGCCGCCGAGGCCAGCGAGCGGGACTTGCACAACCGGGCCGACCACAGCCACACGTCGACCCGGACCTTGCCCGCCTCGCCTTCCATAGCGTCCAATTCCACCACAAACCGCCCGCCCGGGGCGCCTGGCGGCGCCGGCATCGGCGGCGCGGCCGCCGAAGTACGCTGGGAGGATGCAACTCGGATTCATTGGGGCCGGCAATATGGCCCGCGCCATCATCGAAGGTGTCACCGCCAGCGGCCTGCTCGCCCCAGACCAGATTGGCGCCCACGATCCAGCGGCCGGCAAGCTGGCGGACTTGGCCAAAAGCGCCGGCATCAACGCCCTGGCCGGCAACCAGGAGGTCGTCGCCGCCGCCGAGACTCTGGTCCTGGCGGTCAAACCGCAGGTGCTGCCGCAGGTGATGGAGCAGACCGCGGGCCAAATCATCGAACGCCGCCCGCTGGTGGTGTCGATCGCCGCGGGGATCACCCTGGCGCATTTGGACGGCTGGCTCGGCCCCAACACCCCGGTGGTGCGGGTGATGCCCAACTTGAACGCCGCCATCGGGCAGGGCATGGCGGCGGTGACGGGCAACGCTGTCGCCACCGGGCAGCAGGTGGGCAGCGTGGTGGCGCTGTTCCAAGCCGTGGGGCAGGCGATCGAACTCGAGGAGCGGCTGTTCCCGGCCTTCACGGCGGTGGCGGGCTCATCGCCCGCCTGGGTGGCGCTGTTCATCGAGGCGCTGGCCCGCGGCGGCCTGGAGGCCGGTTTGACCAAGGACCAGGCGCGCGCGGCCGCCACCCAGTCGGTGGTGGGCACCGGGCTGCTGCTCCAGCGCGGCGCCTGGCACCCGTGGCAGCTGATCGACCAGGTGTCCTCGCCCGGGGGCACCACCATCGCGGGGCTGAACGCGCTAGAGGAGCGGGGCTTTTCGGCGGCGGCGGTGGCGGCGGTGGCGGCCACCATCCGCCGCGACGGCGAGTTGGCGGGGAAATAGCCCCCGGCTCACTCCTTGAGCACGGCGCGCAGCCGCACCGGGTTGTGGTCTGAGAACTCGAAGTCCAAGTCCAAGGTCTTGACCTCGACCACCTCGACGTTGGGCGAGGCGATGAAACCGTCGATGCCGAATAGCTGGTTGGAGCCGTCCCAGGGGGCGTCGTTGAGGCGGGAAGTGGGCACGGCGGCATCGTTGGCCACGGTCCAGCCGCTGGGGAAAGCCGACCTGTCGAAGGCGCCCGGCGCCCAGGCGGTGGAGACCTCGGGGAAGGCGACCCCCGGCAGGGACTGGTTGAAGTCGCCGCCGGCGATCACATAGTGGCCCTGGGCGTACTCGTTTTGCAGCAGTTTGACCAGTTCCGCCATCTGCGCCGCCCGGCCCTCGCCCGCCTCGTAGGCTTCGAGGTGCAAATTGACCAAGACCAGGGTTTTGCCGGTTCCCTCCAGCGGCACGCGGGTCACCAGCAGGCAGCGTTTGAGGTTGAACAGGCGCACCGGCCATTTGAACGGGACGGTCAGCGCCACCCGCTCGGCGGAGTCGGCGGGGAAGGCCGTGTCTGTCACCAGCCCGGAGGTCACCTTTCCGATGGGCGGCCAGGGGTAGGGGGTGTAGATCGAATGGAAGTTCATAGCGTAGGCCGTTTGGCCGCCCAGGACATCCCCCAGCCGCGTCACCTGGTCGATGCCGTAGGACCGCTTCGAGTCCGAGTCGACCTCTTGGAGCAGGTAGGCGTCCGCCGGGTTGGTTTGCAGGAAGGCCACAATCCCGTCCAGGTTGGCTTCGACCTGGGCGCGGTCTTCTGGGCGCACCATGGCCCCGCCGTCCATGAAGAAGTCCTGCTGGCGCCCCAGCCCGCCGTAGCCGATGTTGAAGCTCAGCAGCGTGATCTCGGCGCCGGCGGTGGGGGCGCCGCTCTTGGGGGAGCCGCGCAAGTTCAGGGTTTGGGTGGCGCTGGGGCGGTACTCGGAGACGGTGGCGACTCCCAGGAAGGCCACGGCCGCCACCACCGCGGCCGCCAGCAGCAAACCAACGCCTTTGATGATCTTGCGCATAGGATCAACCCTATGCCCGCAGACGTATTCACTGTCCAGACGGTTTGCCAGGGGAACATTTGCCGCTCGCCCATGGCGGCGGCCGTGTTGCGCCGCTTGCTGGCCGACGCCGCCCTGCCGGCCGCGGTGGCGGTGTCCTCTTCGGGGACCTCCTCGGAGGAGGCGGGCAACCCGATCGACCCCCGGGCGGCGCGCGCTTTGGCGCGCCGCGGCTACCCGGTGGACGGCTCGCACCGGGCGCACCGCATCACGGCCGAGGAGATCGAGAGCGTGGATTTGATCTTGCCGGCCACGTTTTGGCAATTGGAGGCTTTGCGCCGGCGCGGGGCGCGGGCGGGCCAGGCGGTGATGCTGCGGCAGTTCGACCCGGCCTTGGCGGGGGCGGCGCCAAGCCGCCGCCTGGATTTGGAGGACCCGTGGTATGGCGGCGAGGCGGATTTTGAGATCGCCTTGGACCAGATTGAGGCGGCCGCGCCCGGCCTGGTGGAGCACCTCCGTGAACGCCTGGCCAGCTGACCCGGGCGGCCCGGGCGGGCCCGGCGCGGCGGCTGGGCCCGAGCCGGACGGCGCGGCGGCGGCCGAGCCCCAGGCGGGCGGGCCGGAGGACAACTGGCACCAGTGCCGCTGCGGCGGGCGCCACTGGGGCGTGTTTGGCGCGGCCGGGTTGCTGGTCAGCCGCGGCCGCCAGGTGCTGTTGCAGCTCAGAGGCGCCCGGTCGCACCACGGCGGCACCTGGGCCCTGCCCGGCGGGGCCCGCCGCCCCGGCGAGCGGCCGCTGGCCGCCGCCCTGCGCGAGAGCTGGGAGGAGGCGGGGCTGGCCCCGGCCGCGCTGGCGCCGCGCTGGTGGGTGATCGCAGACCACATCGGCTGGACCTACACCACGGTTGGGGCCGAGGCCGCGGGCGACCCGCTTCAGGGGGCAGGCAACTGGGAGACCGACCGGCTCGAATGGGTCGCCTGGGAGGCGGTGGCGACCTGGGATCTGCACCCCGGCCTGCGCCAGGCCTGGCCCGATCTGCTGGCGCTGGCCGGCCGGCGGGCCACGCTGATTGTCGACGCCGCCAACACCATGGGCTCGCGGCCGGACGGCTGGTGGCGGGACCGGGCGGGCGCCGCCCGGCGTCTGCGCGGCGAGCTCGAGCCGCTCGCCGCCACCGGCTTGGCGGACCTGGGGCAGGGGCCGCCGGCCGGCTGGTACCCCGAAGTGGTGCTGGTGGTGGAGGGCCAGGCGCGCGGCATCGGGCAGGGGCAGGCGGTCAAGGTGGTGGACGCGCCGGGGGAGGGCGACGACCAGATCGTGGCCGAGGCGGCCCGGGCGGTGGCGGCGGGGCTGGGGCCGGTCGAGGTGGCCACGGCCGACAAAGGCCTGATCCGGCGCCTCGAAGCCATCGGCGCGGGCGCCATGCGCCCAGGCGCCCTGCTGAGCGCGATCCGCCCCTGACCGCCGGGGGCTACGGTTGACAGGTGGACACCGAATCACCCGATCCCCGGGACAACCAGCTAGGCGATGACGCCGTGGCCATCGCCCGGCAGCTGATCCGCTTCGACACCACCAACTGGGGCCCGGACGAGCGCACCAAAGGCGAGCGGGAGGCCGCCGAATACGTCCTGGGGCTGCTCCAAGACGCGGGCTATGAGCCCGTCTACATCGAATCGGGGCCGGGGCGGGGCAACGTGGTGCTGCGGATCGAAGGGGCCGACCAGTCGCGGCCGGCGCTGGTGGTCCACGGCCACCTCGATGTGGTCCCGGCCGAGGCCCGCGAGTGGCAGGCCGACCCGTTTGGGGCCGAGATCCGCGACGGCGTCTTGTGGGGCCGGGGCGCGGTGGACATGAAGGACATGGACGGCATGATCCTGGCCGCCGCGCTGGCCTGGCGGCGGCGGGGCGTCAAACCGCCGCGGGACATTGTGCTGGCGATGTTCGCCGACGAGGAGGCCGGCGGCCCGATGGGCAGCCAGTGGCTGGTGGGCCACCGCCCCGAGCTGTTCCTGGGCGCGAGCGAGGCGGTGAGCGAGGTTGGCGGGTTCTCAGTCAGCCTGGCGGGCCGCCGCGCCTACCTGATCCAGACCGCCGAGAAAGGCATCGCCTGGCTGCGCCTGCTGGCGCGGGGGGCGGGCGGCCACGGCAGCGCCGTCAACCCGGACAACGCGGCCGCCCACCTGGCCCAGGCGATGGCGCGGATCGCCGCCCACGCTTGGCCCTTGGACCTGACCCCCACCATGCGCGCCCTGCTGGCGGGCGTGGCGGAGTTGACCGGCCTGCGGCTCGATTTGGAGGACCCGGCCGCTGTCGGCGCCTTGGTGGAGGCCTTGGGGCCGGCCAAGCGCTTTGTTGGCGCCTCGACCTCGACCAGGGCCAATGTGACCTCGCTGGCGGCCGGCGGCAAAGTCAATGTGATCCCGGCCACCGCCAGCGGCACAGTTGACCTGCGGCCCGTCCCGGGGGCCAGCCGGGCGGCTCTAGCCCAGATTGAAACCCTGGCCGGGGACAAGGTGGCGGTCGAGGCCAGCCACACCGCCCCGGCCCTGGAGGCGCCGTTCGAGGCGCCGCTGGTGGAGGCGATGCGCTGGGCGCTGGACCAAGCCGACCCGGGCGCGGCCACCCTGCCGTACATGCTGGCGGCCGGCACCGACGCCAAGGCGCTGGCCGCCCTGGGAATTAGCGGCTACGGCTTCGCGCCGCTCAAACTGCCGCCCGAGTTTGACTTCACGGCCATGTTCCACGGGGTTGACGAACGCGTCCCGGTGGAGTCGCTGCGCTGGGGCGCGGGCGTGTTGGAAGCGTTCTTGATGAGGAGTTGACCATGGCCAAACAGGAAAACCGGGCTCCGGCCCCGGCCGGCGGGGAGCCTGGCGGCGCGCTTGAGGCGCGGGCCGGGCACGAGGTGGTGCTGGCCGAGGCGGTGGGGCCCAACGCCATCCGGGTGCGCCTGGCCCGGCACCGGGTGCGCCCCGGCGGCCCCGGCCTGTTCGCCGAGTCG
>JAITIG010000149.1 GCA_031279575.1 Bifidobacteriaceae bacterium | reverse complement strand
CCGCGTTCCCCAGCCCAACAGACAGAGCCGCCCGCGCCCCGCTGACCAGTCCAAACGCCCACGCCGCCGCCAGGCGCCCACAAATCGGACCATCGCGCCCCAAACCCCCGCCATGGTCCGATCTGGGTGCCGCCAGCACCCCCAACCCGGCAGCCCCGGCGCCGCGACCAGCCCAAACGCAGTTGCCGCCCGCCCCGGGCGCGCACAAATCGGACCATCGCGCCCCAAACCCCCGCCATGGTCCGATCTGAACACCGCCAGCAGCCTCCGCCCCGGGGGCGCGACCCGCCGACCAGCGCAAACGCGGGCGGCGGGCCCAGAAAGCGCGCACAAATCGGACCATCGCGCCCCAAACCCCCGCCATGGTCCGATCTGGGTGCCGCCGCCAACCCGAACCCGGCAGCCCCGGCGCCGCGACCAGCCCAAACGCAGTTGCCGCCCGCGCCGGGCGCGAACAAATCGGACCATCGCGCCCCAAACCCCCGCCATGGTCCGATCTGGGTGCCGCCAGCACTCCCAACCCGGCAGCCCCGGCGCCGCGACCAGCCCAAACGCAGTTGCCGCCCGCGCCGGACGGACACAAATCGGACCATCGCGCCCCAAACCCCCGCCATGGTCCGATCCGAACACCGCCAGCAGCCCCCGCCCCCGGGGCGCGACCCGCCGACCAGCGCAAACGCCGCCGCGGACCTGGCGAAGCGCGCACAAATCGGACCATCGCGGCCCAAACCCCCGCCATGGTCCGATCCGAACACCGCCAGCAGCCCCAACCCGCCGGGCGCGGCATCGCGACCAGCCCAAACGCCGATGCCGCTCGCGCCGGGCGGGCACAAATCGGACCATCGCACCCCAAACCCCCGCCATGGTCCGATCCGAACACCGTCGCCAACCCCAACCCGGCAGCCCCGGCACCGCGACCAGGACAAACGCCGTTGCCGCTCGCGCCGGGCGCGGATAAATCGGACCATCGCTGCCCAAACCGCCACCATGGTCCGATCCCACCGCCGCCAGTCGGGTCCTGTGGCGGGTTTGCCAGCATCGGTGAACTTCCGGCGGGGCTTCATCAAGACCGGAGGGATTTCGCTGGGGCGCCAGGTGGTTTAGATGAGTCCGGCGCGGCGGCGGGCAGCGGCGAAGGCGGCCCCGAGGCTCGCGGCGAAAGCCTGAGGACGGTACAGATCCGAGTTGGTCACCTCGATGACTACCCAGTTGGCGCTGAGCAGTGCCCGGCGCCGGTAGACGTCGCCCTCCGCGACTCTCGGGTCGTCGAAATGACCGCGCCCGTGGTATTCGAGATCGATCTTCTCCTCGATCCAGCCGCCGTCCAAGTAGAAACTCCGGCCGTCTACAAGGACCTTGGGGTTGACCTCGGGTTCCGGGAAACCAAGGTCGATCACGATCAATCTCGCAAAGGTCTCGCGCGGCGAATCGGTTCGGGCGCGAACCCACGCGAACAGCTTCACGGCGATCTGGGACCCCGGCCCGCCGGGCACCGAGGTCAGGTTGGCGGCGAATTCGTCTAGTCCGATGATGCCCTGGGACCGCGCCACCAGCGCGTCCCCCAGCTGGATCGCCTGCAAGAAGGCGCGCTTGTCCGGCGCCTCGAACAGCCCCGGATACAGCCCGCCGGACGAGCTTGGCACCCAAAGGGAACTCCCAACCAACTGGCAGACAACCTGCCGCCAGCAGTACGCGGGGTGGGCCAACGCCACCCCTTCCGGGCTGCCCTGCCAAATGGGCGGCGGGAAGTCAGTGCGGTGGACCTTGACTTCTGGCCGCTTGGGAAACCGTCCCGCCTGCCGCGGCACCAGCAGCTCGACCGGCCCGTCCGCCAGGGGAAGCAATTCGAACGGCACCATGATCCCCGTCAGGCAAAGGGCGCTGATCCCGCAAATCATCGAACCCGGCGGCGCGACCAGCAGCGCAGCCCGTGCCCGATTGAACAAACAGCCCGGTGCGGTCTCGGCGCTGGGCTTGACATAAACGCCAGCGCTGAGCCGGTAGCCTTGCTCCCGGATCAAATGGGCGTCTCTCGGAGTTGCAAGCGATGTCTTGGCGATAATGTCCACGCCCAAAACCATGCACCGGTCCCCGCCGCCTCGCCAGTCCCAGACCGCCAAACCTGTGGATCGGTAAAACTACCTACCCGTTCCCGCCCCCCAGCCGCCCAACACGCGCGCCGGGCGGACACAAATCGGACCATCGCGGGGCAAAACGCCGCCATGGTCCGATCCGAACACCGCGACCAGCCCAAACCCGCCCGACGCGACCCGCTGACCAGCCCAAACGCCGGCGCCGCCCGCGCCGGGCGGGCACAAATCGGACCATCGCGGGCCAAAACGCCGCCATGGTCCGATCCCGGCGGCGAACCGGGCCCCAAGCCGGCGCGGCGGCATCGTGACCTTGGCAAGCGGCGGCGCTGGGCTGAAGGGGGGCGCGCACATCGGGCCAGCGCGGGCCGAAGCGCGGCCGGGGACGGCGGGGCCGGTGCTGTGGGCAGGGCGGGTCTGGTGGCCCCGGGCGGCCGGTGGCCTCGGAGGCTGGGCGGCGCGGGCGCTAGCGGATGCGGAAGATGGCGAAACGGGGGGATCTGGCCACCAGTTCCACCGCTTCGCTGTCAAGGTAGCGCTGCTCCGCGTGGCGGCCGGTCACCAGGTAGTCGGCGCCGAATTCGGCGGCGATGACGGCCAAATCCGCCACCGGGATGGCCTCGTAAGAACTGCCAGTCTCCTGGTAGCCGGAGCCGACGCGCTCCACCGCGCCCAGACGCTCTAGCCGCTCCAACCACTCGGCCATGGCCGCCCCGTCGATAGGGATGTTCTTGAACGATGCCGCCAACGTGCGCTGCCCGTAAAGGTGCAGCGCGGAGTAGGCGAACTCCATCGGGTCAGCCAGGAAGGCGGCGTCCGGGGGCAGGGCGCCGGCGAGGGCCTGGGCGTCTTCGGCGGTGACGGGCGGCGGGTTGGCGAACTCGGCCCACTGGCGCACCCGCAATTCGCCCTCGGACCAGATCAAGAACGCGCTGCCGGCGCCAACCGCCGCGCCCAATGCCAGGCAGACAGCCCCAACCCAAGCCCCGACCGCAGCCCAAACCGGCGCCCCCGGCCGAGCCCGGCCCGCCGCCGCGGCCGCCCCGGCCGCCCCGGCCGCGGCGACCAACTGTTCCGGGGAGGCCGCCGCCAGTGGCTCCCCATCCGGGCCACCCGGGGCGGGGCGGGCGCCAGGGCCGGGCAGCAAGCCCAGTTCGACCGCCCCGGCCGAGGAGCGCAACAGCTCAGGCCCGGTGGCGGCGGCAAGAGCGTCAGGCGAAGCGGCGCCCGGGACCACCACAGGCTCGGCCGCCCCGGCCGCGGCGACCAACTGGTCCGGGGAGGCCGCCGGGGCCCCGGCGGGGGCGGGGGCGCCGGGGCGGGAGTGGCGGTGGGCGGCGCAGGCGGACTGGGCCACGGCCAGGATGGTTATGGCGGCGGCGGGCAGCAGGCTAGGGGACAACGCGAAATTGGCGTAATACCACTGAAGGGCCGCCACCAAGACCGGCAGCGCCAGGGCCAGCCAAACCTTGGACCGCTCCAGGGCGCTGCCCAAAGCGGCGGCGAACACCAGGCAAACCCAGATCCGGAACGAGCCAAAGTAGCGCTCCGGGTAAAGCTGGGGCACCAACGCCACCGGCGCCAACTCGGTGAAAACGTATTGCCCGGCCACGATCACCCCGCCGGCCGCCAGCAGCCAGAGCGTCGGCAGGCCCCAGTCGCGCCAAGCCGCCAACCGGGCTGGCCGCGCAGCCGCCAGCAGCACCGCCAGCAGCGCGCAACCGACAACCGCGAGGTAGAGCACAGCATTGGGCCAGTACCAGGTGCTGGGCAGCAGCAAGGTTGGGTGGCGCAGCGCCGCGTAAACGGCCACAAAGTCGCGTCCGGAAAGCACTCGCGCGCTGCTGGTCAGGGAAAACGCCACTTGGATGGCCGCCATCGCCACGACCGGCGCAAGCAGGGGCGCGGCCGGCGCCCAACGCCATCGGCGGTGGGTTTTGACCACCAGCCAGATCGCCACCAGCGTGGTGGTGTAGAGCCCAACTTGGGGGTGGAACAGCGCGGTGGCGGCCAGCACCGCGCCCGCCCCGCGCCAGCGCGAGCGCAGCGCCAGCGCCAGCGCCCAAACCGACAGGGCGGTTGCCATCGACTGGTTGACCCAGCTGTTCATCCACACCCAGTTGCGCCCGATGGCGTCTCCGAAGGTTGAGTGCGCCACCATCAAGCTGAGGAAGGCGGCTATTGGCAGGGTGTGGCGGCGGCTGATGGCGGCCGCCAGCGCGACCAGGCCGCCGGCCAGCACCGCGGCGCACAGCAGGTAGATGACGAGCGCCGCCGCCAGCCAGCTCAACCCCAGCTTCATGACCCCGATCAGCAGCAGGTCGTTGAGGAACTGCGGCGTGATGGCGGCGGCCGAGCTGGCTGCGAACAGGTCGCCGGGGAACAGGGTTGGGTCGGCCCGGCGCAGCGCCGCCGAGACGTAAGTCACCATGTCGGGGTTGTAAGGCGCGATGCCGTCCATCAAGATAACCGCCAAGGCGAGGGCCCACGCGCCAACCTGGCGCCAGGCGCGCGCCCCCCGCCCCGCTGCCCGGCTCAAGCGCGGGCCGCCGGCGCCCGGCTCTGGCGCGACCGACTCGGGGCCGGCGCCCGGCTCTGGCGCGACCGACTCGGGGCCGGCCGCCGTCACCATCGCTCCCCCGGCCGCCGTTGCGAGCCATCGCGACCGCGGCGGCCGCGCTGCGCCCCGGACCTGGAAAACGCGGCCGGCACGGCATCGGACTCGAACATCGAGTGGGCGTGAACCCCAAAACCGCGCACTGAGTCAACCTACCGCAGACCCACCCCCCAGCCCCGCAAATCGGACCATCGCGGCGCGAAACGCCGCCGTGGTCCGATCCGGGCGGCCACGCCGGGGCCGGGCGGGCGGAGGCGGGGCCGCGACCTGGGCAGACGCCGGCGGCGGCCCGAGGCGGCGGACACAAATCGGACCATCGCAGCGCGAAACGCCGCCATGGTCCGATCCGAACACCGCAACCAGCCTCAACCCGCCCGACGCAGCCTGCTGACCAGCGCCAACGCGGGCGGCGGGCCAAGCGGGCGGCGCAAATCGGACCATCGCGGGCCAAACGGCCGCCGTGGTCCGATCCGGGCGGGGCCGGCAGGGGCGACACGGCGGGGCCCCGGGTGGGGGCAGCTGCCCCCACCCGCCGGGACGCATTACCGGGCGGTGTGCCCTGACCTGCTCGGGCGGGTCACTCCAATGTCAGGAGATGTCTATGCTTTGGCCGGAGCAGGGGCGGACAAAGTAGCCAGTTTCCTCAGTGACTGCAACCGGTTTGCCGTCCGTCCGCCGATATCCCGACTTGTGCCAGCTAATACTTTCCGCGACGCAGTATTCAAACGTCAACCACTTCGAGGTGTCGTTCAGCTCGGGCCCATTAGTGCAATCAGGAGTCGCGGGCCAACCGTCGCGGTTGCGGAACAAAATGTATTCGCCAGTGGTGTAGTCCCCAAACTCCCCTGGCGTACCTTTGGTGTTCGTTCCGTCGAAAACCTTGATGTCGTTGCTCGTATCCGCGTCAAGGCCTATGTTGTACCAGTAGTCGTTGCCCTTAGCATACCAACCGACAGGGATCTTGTTCACAGACTTGTCTTTGCCCAGATCGTTGGCCTGACCAGGGAATCGTTGCTGGCTCCGCCTGACGCACCAGTTGTACTGCTCCGCCGCGAACCAAACTGGGCGGTCTTTGGTGTAGAGGTCGTTGTCTTCGTTGAAGCTGCTATCGGCCAAGGTGGCGTTCAGCGTGCCCGTGCCATAGTTGCCGCCGACGTGCCCAAGCGCTCCGAGCATATTGAACCCGACCCCGCGAACTTTCTCATTGCCCGCCGCGTCCGTCATCCAATAGAGCAGGTAGGCCTCGCCCACTTGGAAGTTGGTGACGTTCCTGGCCATGCGCTGGGCACTGACGAGGGAGACATCCCGGAATCTGATATCGGCGTCGCTCGCGGCCCAAGCGTACAAGTCGCCTTTGGACGTCAAAGCAGCTGTCATGGCGTAACCGCAGGAGAGGCTGACCACAAAGTCGTCGAGCTCCATCTCGGGGAAGACAGCGTAGGCCGGGGTTCGGGCGCAGACTTCCCTGGCGTTGCCGTTTTTATAGCCGGTCACGCAGTCGCGGCCCAAAGCGGAATCCTCATCGTTGCCCCAGGTCAGGACTCGTCCGGTCGACAGCAGAGCGGCGCCAAACTCGTCACCGCTGTGGACCTGCACAATGTGCCCCTCTGTGGGCACCTTGGAATCCGCCCCCTCGTAGTTCCTGAACCAGCGCTGCAACGCTTGAGACTTGCGCGCTGTGACCGGCTTTGGCGTTCCCTGGTTGAGATTCATATTCGGTTTCACGTTACCCGAATATTTACCTGCGGGCTCGTCGTTTGCCGGCCGTTCATAATTCTTGCTGTGACCGAAGTAGTAGACCTCGCCATTGGCCAGCAAGACCCAGAACGTGCCGTAACCGCCTTCAATGGCGACTGGCCGGGTCCCGGCATCGTCGTTCACGGCGGGAAGGCCCACCACTTTTTGGGCGCCAGGATAGTTCTTTTTCTCGTTGGCGGTGTTGACAGTGTTGTTCCCATCCCAGGGACCACCGCTCTCGTTGTCCCCCCATGACCAAACGGTGCCGTCCCGGTCAATAGCAGCGCCCGCGCTGTCGCTGGCCGTGATGGCCACCACGTTGCACAGCGCGGTCACTTTCTGACCCTTCAAGTTGCTCGATTCGATATTCGCCGAGATCCCGTAAGCGGCAATCTTCTGCGCCGGCGTCGACCAATACTTCACGGTTTTTCCCCCGAGGCTTACGCTCGAGGAACTCCCGTACCCGGTGCCGGTGTAAGCGCCATAGCGCCCCCAGCCCCAGAGGCAGCCATCGGCCACATCGGGATTGCCGGTGAGCTGCTCCAGACCCACGTACTCGTAACCGGTGGCGGCGACATCGGCCATGGCGCCTTGCGGTATGCCGTCGACCAGTGCCGGAGCTGAATTGATGAACTCTTCGTCAGTAAGTCTGTAGTCCGAGGGGCCGCCATAAGCCCCGTAGCCGTTCAAGCCCCAGACAAAGATGTAGCCGTCGACCAGGTCCACGCCCGTCCGCCGCGCGCGGCGGTCCTTGCGTTCTTGCCAATTGATCATGTTGACGTCATGGACCAGCACGGCGGGCACCGCCTCGGCGGCGCCGGCCGTCCCGGCGGCTTGAGCGACCTCGGACGTCAAAGCCGGCGCCGCCAGCACCGCGCCAGCCGCGGCGCCCGCCACAACCAAGCGCTTGACCGTGTGGCGTGGCCGGCCGGCCGAGCGTCCCCGAGCTTTGAGGGTTGTTGTCTTAGCCATGATCTTCTCCTTGGGCCTGCGAGGCATCGTCAACTCTTCTTCACCACTTCGGCGGGGCGCTCGGCCTTCTCCAGCCAGCTGATCACCCAAGTCCCGTTCTGGATGGGCGAGAACAACAGCGGCGAGGCTTTGGCCAGCGTCTCATTGTAGCGGTACTGCTTGTGGTAGCCGCCGTAGAACGAGCTCGTCTTGTCGTCGTAGTAGCCGACAACGCCGCGGAAGCGCTGGGCTATCGAACCGTAGACGTAGAGGGTGCCCAAGTCCTCGTTGAACTTGTAGTTCTGCACCCCGAACCCGCCGGTCTCGGCGTACATGGCGGCGTGGATGGTGAGCGTGCTGGGGTCCCCGTCCAGGCGGCTGTGCCCATCTCCCGTTTTCGTCATCCACTCATCGAGCTCGCCCGAGCTGGGAGTGGACCAAACGGGAGTGTGAAACGGCGCCTGGGTCTGGTAGTAGGACACGATCACCGGGTTGTAGACCTGGATTGAGCGCTTTGCGATTATGCCCAAAAGGTCTTCTGTCGGCTCGGCGGCCACCAGGTCGCCGGTGATGACGACAACGCTGTCCGCCGCCACTGTCAGGCTCTCCGAGAACGAGCCCTCGATGAACAAGTTGCCGTTGCGCGCCCACATGGACTTGGCTTCCATGGCCTTCTCGTAGGTGTAGGTCTTGTACAACACGTTGGGCTTGCTGTGCTTGGAGGGCTCGTAGGTGCCCAAAGGCAGCCCGCCGATCGCCCCGGAGGCCAGCTTCTCGTGGTCGACCTTTGGGAACGCGCCAGCCGGTATGGCGTCGACGTAGACCAAGCCATCCTTTGGGATGTCGACCTTGACGCTGTTCCCCTTGGCGAACTCGGTGGCATTGCCGCAATGGCTGCGGCCGGCCAGTGTGGTGGCCGTGGTGTAGGGCGACCACACTCTCATCTGGCTGCCCTCGAGCACGATGCGCGTCGGGCCCTCGTACTTGCACCAGTCATCGTTCTTGGCGACTTCCTCCTTGGGCTGCTTTGTCCCCGGCAGGGTGTAGCCCTCGGCTCGGTAGGTGGGCATCACGGTGAACTCGTTGCCGGTGCCGTTGACGCAGGCGTCCCAGGTGTTGTCGTCATCTGGGTTGATCCCGTCGCAGGCTGGGTCGGAGGTGGAGAAACTGCTGGTGAAATCGGCTCCGGAGGCCTTGATGGTGTCATTCGAGTGCACCGGGCCGTCCAGGATGTCGCCGGCAATGAACCCGGGCTCCTCGCAGGGGTAGTCGAAGCCGTTCATGGAGTAGTAGCGCGAGACCTTCAGGTTCGGGTCGCCGATCTGCCACTTGTAGCCCAACTCGGTTTCGGCCTCCCCCAGCAGGCCGTAGCCGCCACCGCAGCCTTGGGAGGTGATCTGGTTGGAGCCGTAGATGCTGCCCGCCGCCGGATCGGCCGTCCAGGTCAGGTAGGTGCTGTAGTCGTTCGGGTCGGCCAGTTCGTAATCCGAGATGTAGAGCCACATCTCGGAGGCCTGCCGGCCAAGATAACCCTTGACCGTGCGGTAGACATTGTTCGACACCCCGGTCGAAAGCACCTCAATCGAGTTGGTCACCGAATCGTAATCGGTGATCGAGTAGTGGAAGAGCTGGCTGCCGCCGCTGACATCTTCCCAGCTGACGCCGGTGCTGGCATCCCAGCCGCAGGTGGCGGCGAAGAAGTCCTCGTCCTCGCCGCCGGTTGGGCCGCCGGTGGCCGCGGCTTTGCAATACTCGGCATCCTTGTCGGTGACCCCAGAGACATGGGAGGGATCGCCGCGCAGGCGGGACAACAGGGCGTTCAGGCCGGACTCGGCCGCCGCCAAGGCCAACTCGGTGTCCTGCTGGTGGCGCGAATGCTTGGTGGAGTTGGAGATCAAAGCCAGCGACCCCAGGATCATGGCCAAAACAATGGTGAAGGAGACCAGCACCGCCACCAGGGTGATGCCCTCCTCCCCCGCGCGCTGGCGCCGTTTGCGCCGCAAATAGCCTCGCATAGTCAGATCCGACTCCACTCATTGATCGAGTAATACTTGTAGAAACTGGCCTGGACCGGATCAACCGCGTCCGTGCCAGCCACCGTGACCCTAAGCTCGATCGCCTCGATGCTGCCCAGATTCGCCACCGGCACCTCGTGGTGGGCCGCAGTGGGATCCGCGCCGAGGTAGTAGGCGAAGATCGGCTGGGCCGCGCTGCCAACCACCTCGCGGGCCGCCACCGTGTCATGGAACAAGCTGGCCGAGCAGGTAGAGGGGACGTCGGCGTAGGCGCAGAAGTGCGAATCGCCGCCCACCATCTCATACGGCTCATGCACGCACTGGTGCAGCACGCCCGGGTCTGGCTGGTTGGTCCAGCAGGTGGAGCCAAGTTTGATGGTGATCTCGCTCAAGGCCCCCTTGCCTTTGACCGCGCTGGTGGGAATGGCCGAGGTGAACTTCAACTCGGTGGGCTGGGCTGTCAAGATGGCCGAGTGCTTGGTCGGATTGTCCGGGTCGTCAGACTGGGGCGAGCTGGCGAAGGTCAGCGCCTCGCCCAGGAAGGCGCTGGCTTTGCGCAACTCGGCCGTGCGGGCCTCGCGCACCAGGTTGCGGCCGTCGGAGCGCAGCAGCGTGACGGTGACAGTTCCGATCATCGACAGCACAATCGAGCTGATGGCGATCACCACAATCAACTCGGCCAAGGTCATGCCCGCCTCCGGGTCGCGCCGCAGCCGCCCGGCCCCCTTCGCCCGCGTCATGGGAACACCAACTCAATGCTCTCCGAACTCCCCGGGGCCAGCGTTATTGGCACCGGGGTCAAGCCGGAGGCGGAGACGTAGTAGAGCCCCGGGTAGACATGCTCGAACACGGCCTTGTTGGTCGTCTCGTCAATGTTGGCCTGGGTGCCGGGCTCGCTGGAGGAAGTCGAGAGGTTGACGGCGGCGACCGTCCCGATCTCGCCGCTGACCTGGACTGTCAGCGTGGCCGCCTTATCGTAGGGTTTGATCGGATTGATCCTGGAGTCCCCCGGCACGATGTCGGTGAACTCAACCGTCGGCTCGGTGGCGCCGCCCTCGCTGACCCAGGTGGTGGAGGTGGAGTCGCCCAGGGCGGTGGCGATGTAGTCGTCTTCGGCGCCCGCCACAGGGGTGACCTCGAAGGCGACGCAGCCCTTCTTGTCGGTCACCTTGGTCGCGAGCTCTTTGCCGCTGGCGGTGGCGAGCTTGATGCGGACGCCCGCCTTGCGGCTGCTGCCGGTGGCGTCGACCTCGCCTTCCACCTCGACCACCAGCAGCGCCTGGCCTGGGTCCAGGGCCAGGGTCTCATTGCGTTTGGGCGGGAAGATCTGCGAGGCGGTGTGCGGTTTGGCGGCTTGGCTCATGCCCTCCCAAGTCACAGTCACCGTCACCAAGGTGCCGTAGATCATGGTCTTGTCGTTGATGGTCTCGGAGTCGCAGGCCGAGCCGGAGCTCGCCGCCCAGCGGTCCACCTGCCGCACCACCCGGTAGGCGGTGCCGTCCAAGGCGAAGCCGAACTCGACGTGGGAAGCGGTGCCGGGGGAGACCCCCTCGGCCGCCAGCTCGGCGGTCACATGCGGGTTGGCCACCTCGCCCATGGCCCGCAGCTTGGCGGCGCCATCGCCCTGGGTGATCTCCCGCGAGACGTATTCCAGCTCGCGCTGGGCCAAGGTGGAGGCGCCGACGCGGGCCCGGTTGTTGAAGCTGGTGGACGTGCTCGAGGTGATGGCGACGGTGGTCGCGGCAGTGAACAAGGTGAGCAAGAAGACAGACACGACCACCTCCATCAAGGTCGTGCCCGCCTCGGCTGGCCGCCCGGCCAACCGGCGAGTCAATCTGCCAAGCGACGGGATATGCTGCCGCACTTAGGCTTCACCTCCGATTGCATCCACACGCTCGTAAAGCTGTCCTGCCCTGGGTACCGCAGACCACCTTCAATAACCGCGCCCCCGAGCGCCAAGTACCTTCACCCAACGGTTTGGCTGGTCTCCGGCTAGGGCCAGCCGGCGAACAGCTATTGAAATTAGTGTCGGGCGTGGTCGGCGCCGCAATCGGTGACCTGTTTTAGATTGTAGGACCGCCGCCACAGCCCCGCCAGTTTGCCCAAGCCCGCCCGCCCGATGCCGCCCGCCCGCCCCGCAACGCTACGTGACCTGCGCAAACGCGGAACCGCACGGCATCGGGCGGGGCATATTCTCAGCGAAAATAGGACTATAGTCCCGGGTGGGCCAAGGCGCTCAGGCAGTAAACGATTGGTAATGCTGCGGGAAAGCCCCAAAACAGTGGAACTACCTAAGGCGAAGCGCCGGCCGGGGCCCGGACCGCCAATTGAAACGCCCGCCCGCTAGTTGTTCCACTCGTCGGCGGAGGTGGTCAACTGGAAAATCGGCAGATAAAGGGCAATCAGGATACCGCCCACCAGCAAGCCCACCACCACGATCAGCAAAGGCTCGATGACCGAGGTCATCGAATTTGTGGTGGCCTGGACCTCTTCGTCGTAGAACTCCGCCACCTTCTCCAGCATCGTGTCCAAGGCGCCCGCGTCCTCGCCCACCGCGACCATGCGGGAGATCATGGGGCCAAAAATCGGCTCCGCGGCGATCGCCTTGCCCAGCGAGCTGCCAACCGTGACCTGCTCTTTGACCCGCTCAACCGCCTGGGTCACAACCACGTTGCCAGCCGTCTCGCCCACAATCTCAAGGGTCTGGACAATCGGCACGCCAACCCGGCTCATAGTCGCGATGGAGCGCGACAACCGCGCCAGCGCCACCTTCAGCAGCAGCGGGCCCACAATCGGGGTCTTCAGCTTCACCGGGTCCAGCTTCTCGCGCAGCCACAAATCGTTCTTGTGGTTCCGCCACCAGATCATGAACGCGATCAGCGCCACAATGATCGGGATGATGGCGTACTTGAGGAACTGGGACAGCCCCACCAGGATCATGGTCGGCAGCGGCAAGTCCTGGCCAACATCCTCAAAGATCCCCTGGAACACCGGCACAATCCAAAGCAGCATCACCACCACCACCACCCCGGCGAAGATCAACACCACCGAGGGGTAGACCATGGCGGACTTGACCGCCCGGCGCAGCCGCAGCTCGCTTTCCAACTGCTCCGCCACCGAGACCAGCACCGCGTCCAGGTAGCCGCCCGCCTCGCCCGCCTTGACCATGGCCAAAATCACCGGGGAAAAACTCCTAGGGTGCTTGGCCATCGCGTCCGCCAGCGTTGAGCCCGTCTCGACATCGGCCGCGACCTGCAACAACACCTTTTGCAAAGCCGGCGATGAAGCCTGCTCGGCGATGGCGTTGATCGACTGCAACAGCGACAAGCCGGCGTTGACCATGGTGGCCAGCTGCCGGATGGCCACCGCCACATCCTTCGGCTTGGCGCTGGAGCCGTTAAGGTTGATCTCCATGTTCCAGCCGGTGGTGGAGACCTCTTTGATGTCAATTGGGGTCATGCCGGAGTCCCGCAGGTGGCGGGCGACCGAGCGCTGATCCGGCCCGTCGATCCGGCCGGTCCTGGTGGCGCCGCCCGCCAGGACGGTGTATTCGAAGGTCTTGGCGGCCATCGGGTCACATCCTTCCGAAGGGGTTGTTCAAGCCCGCCGCGCCCTGCTGGACGCGCACCGAGCGGCCGAGCATGCGGGCGAACTCCTCTGGCACCCGGGCCGTCTCCAGGCCCTCCTCAAAGGTGATGTCGCCGGCCCGGACCAACTCGGCCAGCGACTGGTCCAAGGTGTGCATGCCCTCGTCGCCGCCGGAGTGCAGGGCGGAGTAAATCTGGTGCAGCTTGTTCTCGCGGATCATAGCGCGGATGGCCGGGGTGGCGCGCAACAACTCGGTCGCCACCACCCGGCCCCTGCCGTCCGCCCGGCGGCACAGCGTCTGCGACAGCACGCCCTGGATGGTGATGGCGAGCTGGGAGCGGATCTGATCTTGGTGGGCCGGCTCAAACTGGTCCACCAGGCGGTTGATGGACTGGGCCACACCCTGGGTGTGGAGGGTGGCGAACACCAGGTGGCCGGTCTCGGCCGCCCTCAGGGCGGTCTCCATGGTCTCGCGGTCGCGCATCTCGCCCACCAAAATGATGTCCGGGTCCTGGCGCAGGGCGTGCTTCAAGGCGTCGGCAAAGGACAGCGTGTCCACCCCGATCTCGCGCTGCGCCACCAGGCAGCGGTTGGAGTTGTGCTGGAACTCGATTGGGTCCTCGATCGTCAAAATGTGCCCCGAACGGGTGCGGTTGGCCAAGTCGATGACCGCCGCCAAGGTGGTCGACTTGCCGGAGCCGGTGGGCCCGCAAACCAGCACCAGCCCGCGCGGCAAGCCGGCGAAGGTCTTGACCACGCCTGGGATGCGCAGCTCCTCCAACGGTTTGATGACATCCGGGATAACCCGGAAAGCAGCCGCGATAGAACCCCGGTCCCAGAACAAGTTGGCCCGGAACATGCGCCCGGAGGGCACCTGGCAGGAGTAGTCCAACTCCAAGGTTTGGTCGAACTTGTCCCTTTGGGTGCGGCTCAGCATGCCCAAGAGCTGGTCGTAAAGCACCTCCTCGCCCGGCGCGGTGAAGCCGGGCAGCGGCGAAAGCTGGCCGGACAGGCGGATGATGGGCGGCAGCAGGGCCGTCAAATGCAGATCGGAGGCGCCCATGGCGGCCGCCTCTTCCAACGCCTGGACCAGATCCAGGCTGGACTCCTCGGCGTAGGCTTCGGCGGGAACGCTCATGCCACTACCCTCAACAATTCTTCGACGGAGGTTTGGCCTTGGGCCACTTTGGCCCAGCCATCTTGGCGCAGCGAGATCATGCCCTGCTCGCGGGCCAACTCGTTCAACTCCCGGGTCGACTTGCGCAGCGCCGTCAGGTGCTCCAGCTCTTTGGAGACGGTCATCACCTCGTGGACCGCCAGGCGGCCTTTGAAGCCGGTGTTGGCGCAAGCCGAGCAGCCGATCGGCCGGTAAAGCTGCGGCGGCGGCGGCTCGCGGAAAATCCAATCCTCGCGCAGCAAGTTCACCTCGGCGTCGCTGGGCGAGTAGGGCTCGCGGCATCGTTCGCACAGGCGGCGGGCCAAGCGCTGGGCCACCACGCAATCCAAGGCGGAGGCCACCAGGAACGGCTCGATGCCCATTTCCGTCAACCGCGTGACGGCCGATGGCGCGTCGTTGGTGTGCAGGGTCGACAGCACCAGGTGGCCGGTCAAGGCCGCCTCAACCGCGATCTGGGCGGTCTCGCCGTCGCGGATCTCCCCCACCAGGACCACGTCTGGGTCCGCCCGCAGAATTGAGCGCAAGGCGGCGGCGAAGGTCAGCCCGGCCTTCGGGTTGACCTGGATCTGGTTGATGCCGCTCATGCGGTACTCGACCGGGTCCTCAATGGTGATGACGTTGACCTCCGGCCGGGAGATCTCTTTCAGGGTGGCGTAAAGGGTGGTGGACTTGCCGCTGCCGGTGGGGCCGGTGGCCAGAATCATGCCGTAAGGCTTGGAGTAGGACTTCTTGTAGCGGCTGAACGAGGCCTCCGAGAAGGACAGTTTGCGCAGGTCGACCTGCACGGCCGCGGTGTTGAGGATGCGCAGGACAACTTTCTCGCCCCACACCGTGGGCAAGGTGGCGACGCGCAGGTCCACACTGTTGCCATCGACGTTGATGGAAATGCGGCCGTCCTGCGGTTTGCGCCGCTCGGCGATGTCGATGTCCGCCATGATTTTGATGCGGGAGATGACCTGCGTCTGGATCGACTTGGGCGCCGACTGCATCTCATGGAGCACGCCGTCGATGCGGTAGCGCACCCGCAAGTCCAACTCCTCCGGCTCCAGGTGGATATCGGAGCAGCCGTCGTGGATGGCCTGGGAGATCAGCAGGTGAACCCAGCGCACCACCGGCGAGTCCTCTTGGACCACCTCGGCGATGGCCCCGGTGGCGGTCCGCTCCTCCTCGCGGACAGAGGAGTCAAGCGATTGGCCAATCGAGTCGATTTCCGAGTCCGAGCGGACAAAACGCCTGATCGCGCGGTCCAAAGCGCCGCGCTCGGCGACGGCGGGCACCACCGCCGCGCCCAAATAGGAGCGGACGTCGTCGATGGCGACAATGTTGCCCGGCTCGGCCATCGCCACCACCACGGCATCGCCCTCGCGCGCCACTGGCAGCAGCATGTGGCGCCGGCAGATGTTGCCCGGCACCGACCCGGCCACGCGCGCGTCGACCGGGAACACGTCCAGGTCGACAAACCTCAGCCCGGCCGCCTCCGCCAAGACCGGGATGAGGTCTTCTTCTTTCAGCGCCCCGCTGGCCACCAGGGCTTGGCCCAAGGTGACGCCCTCCATGGCTTGGGCCCGGCTGGCCTGGTCAAGCTGGGCGCGGGAGACCAGCCCGCGCGACAGCAGCGTCTGCTCCAGGGCGCTCATCTAACACCTCTTGGCATGGCCAAGCCCATCGAGTTGAACACCGCCTGCGTGTGCTCGTAGTTCTCATGGATCAAGTTGCGCGATGCCGTGTTGATCCGCCCCAGGATCTCCTCCATCGGCACCCGGTCGAAGGGCCGGGCCTCGGCGATGCAGGCGTGGGCCAGGGCGCGCAGCGCCTTGAGCTCCTCGTGGGACCGGTTGAGCTGCTTGTCGATCGGCCCCACCAGCGGCCCGAGCTGGGCTGAGACGCCAAACCGGGGCACTTGGATGCGCCAGGTGGTGAGGAACTTCTGGAACTTGTTGAGATGCCCGGAGGCGGACTCGACCTGGGCGCCGACATCGTTCAACACCCGTTGGGCGCTTTCCAAACCGGAGGCCACGGCCTCGACGTCGTCGGCCAGGGCGTAGCACAGCAGCGGGACGTACAAGAAGCCCTCCGGCGGGGCGAAGCCGTCCAGGTTCTCCAAGGCGAAGTTGATCACCATGTCGTTGTGCAACTGGGCCAAAGCGATGCGGAAGCGCAGCTCCATAACCCCCAGGCGGACTTGCGCCAAGCGCTCCGGCAGCGGCGTGATGACTTGCTCGGCGCCGGCGCCGACCTGGGTCATGGCGTTGGCGGTGGAGGCCAGGATGGGGGCGTGGGCGGCCACCCGCTGGGAGGCGTTCAAGGACACCTGGGTGACCTCCGCCAACTGGGCCACCGTGCCGCCAAGCTGCTTTGAGCCGCCTTGGAGGGCCTCGGCCAGGCGCTGGAGCGAGTCGAGCCGGCCCATCAAATCGGCGATGTGCTCATCCATGGCGACGGCGTTGTTCAGAATATCGGCGATGTCGCCGCGGGCCTCCGGCCGGTAGGTGCGCCGGGCGGAGAGCGAGACCCGGGTCTGGGTCTCGGCCGGCAGGGCGGTGTACATGAACTCGTCGTAGGAGGGGAAGCCGGCCTCGGCCAGCATGCCGGCCAGGGCTGTCAGGCCCACGGTGGCGGTTTGCGAGCGGTTGGCGCCTTTGAGTTTGGCCTCCTGCTCGATGGGCAGGGCTTGGCCGTACAGGCCGAGGGCCGCATTCCACAGCGGCTCGAAGCGGGGCGAGGACCGGACCGAGAGGAAACCGGACCCCATGGGCGTGACCGTGGCGAACACTTGATAGTCGAAACCATCTTTGGCCAGGTTTTTAACATAGGCGGCGAAGGGTTTGCCGCCCAGCAGCGTATCCCACATAAGCTTGAACGCGCCCGCCGGCATGAGCGGATTGCGGATCAGGTTGTGGGGCGCGCCCATCAACTCATCGCGCGGGAAGGCGGACAGCCTGGCAAACACGCTGTTGGCCGCCGTGATAACGCCCTTCCTATCGGTGCAAGAGAAGAACAGCTCATCGACCCCGACGCGCCGTTCTTGCCCTATGCGGGTTTTGCGATCAAGCATTGCGCAACCTATCCATAGCCACTCGGACCACCGCCACCAGGGCTTGCTTGGCCGCTTCCTTGGAGCGGGCGTCCGAATACATGATTGGGATCTCGGGTCCAACTGCCAACGCGTCGCGCACGTCCTCCAAAGTGTGGCGGGCGATGCCGTCGAAGCAGTTGATCACCACCACGAACGGTATGTTGCGCGACTCGAAGTAATCCACGGCGGTGAAGCCCTGGTCCAGGCGGTCGGTGTCGACCAGGACCACCGCGCCGATGGCGCCGCGGACCAAATCGTCCCACATGAACAAGAACCTCTCCTGGCCGGGGGTGCCGAACAGGTAGAGCCAAAGCGACTCGCCCAGGGCGATGCGGCCAAAGTCCATGGCCACGGTGGTGGTGTCCTTCTGCGCGGCCCGCCGGCCGGCATCGTCCACCCCGAGGGAGTGCTCTGTCATATCGGCTTCTGTGTTGAGTGGCTCAATATCGGAAACCGCGCCGATGAAGGTGGTCTTGCCTACGGCGAAGCCGCCGGCGACCACAATTTTGACGACCGTCGGCGGCTTGGCGCGGGTCACCGCGCCTCCTTGGCTCTGCTCATAGCTCGGATATTGCATTCAGGACACTCTCCAGTAGCTCGAGGGTTTGTTCGCGGGTGACGACCCCGCCCGCGTTGATGCCGCCGCCGCCCGCCACTGTGTCGTGGACCAGCAGCACGCCGGATTCGGCTAGGTCCGACACCAGGACCTTGACCACCCCGACCGGCAGTTTGAGGTGGGCGGAGACTTCGGCGACGGTCAGATAGGTGGTGGCGATCTGGCGCACGATGGCCAGTTCTTCTGGCGACAGCTGTTTGCCCTTCTCGGCCTCCCACTGCTGGTTCGCCACCTCCAGGATGGATTCGAGGCGGGTCTCCAGGCTGGCTTGGGTGCGCCCCCGGGTGACCACAAACGGCCGCACCGATGAGACCTCGTCGGCCTCGGCGTCCGGGGTGCGGCGGGGCGGCTCGCGCCGCAACCGGACCACCGGCAACTGGCCGGAGGGCGGGCCGGAGGCGGCTTGGGGCGCATGTTGCGCTGGGGGCGCTTGCTGGGCTGGCGGCCCGGCTGCGGCCGGGGCCTGCTGGGCCTGGTGGGCCTGCTGGGGCTGGTGGGCGCTGGCGGCCGGCGGGCGGGGCGGGGCGGGGCCCGAGGCCGGGGCGGGCGCCGGCGCGGGGCGCGAGGCGGAGGGCGGCCGGGTGGCGGCGTGCGCGGCCGGGCCGGCCGCCGCCACCGCCCCGACTGGCTCGGCCGGCGGGATCTCGCGGCTGGGCAGCCCGGGGCGGCGGCGCTGGACCTGGATTGGCCGCTCACCGCGGTGGGAGGCCCGCGGCGGCGGCTCGAGGTTGACGCCGGGGGGCGGCACATGCACGTTCGCCGGGTTGGCGAGCGTGTCAAAGGAGCGCTCGGCGATGTGCGTCTCGCGCCCGGGCCGCGGGCGGGCCTGGTTGGCCTGGTTGGCCTGGGTGGGTTCTGGTGTCACATTCCACCTCGCACCGTGCCGGTGGTGGGCAGCGAGTCGCGCATTTGGGCGATCAAAGCCGGGGTCAGGAAGGTCTCGGCGCGGCTGACCAGCGTTGCCATCTCATAGCCCACCAGGCCCACGTCTGAATCCGGCTCGCACAGCACCGCCAGGACCGAGCCGTTGGAGATCGACATCAGCATGACGAAGCCCTCCTCGTACTCGATCACGGACTGCCTGTCCCGCCCGATGCCGAGCTCCCGGCCGGCCCCGCGGGCCAGGGAGGACATGCCGGAGCAAATCGCGGCCATGATGTCCCCCACGGTGCGGTCGGCCCCGCCGGACATGGTCATAAGCAGGCCGTCGGCGCTGACCACCACGCCGAGGCGGGCGCCAGGAGTTGAGCGGACAAACGAGTCTAGGAGCCAGGTCAGGTCCTGCCTGTTCTCCCCGGGTTGGTAGTTGGCGGTCATGACATTCCTCCTTGGATGGACGGGCGGTTTTTCCCTTGCGGCGTTTGGGGGCTGGTTGCCACGGCGCTCACCCCTTCCCGGCCGGCGCGCGGGATCCGCTGCGGCCACGCCTGGTGCCGATTTGGAACGCCGAGAGAGCCGACCGGATCTTGTCGGCGTCGCGGGCCTTCGGCGGGGTGGCCGAGGGCACGGCCGGCGCCGGGACCGACGAGGCGGCTGGTTGCCGCCGCGCCAGGCTCGAGGCCGGCTTGGATTCGGTTCTCTCGGGTTTGTAAGTGTTGAGGCCAGCCAGCTCGGCCAGGGCCTCTTCTTGGATGGAAGCTCTCAGAGCCAGGGCGGAGCCCGCGATGGAGCTGCCCAGGTCCGGGATGGCGAGCATGGCGGCGCCGCCGCCGCCGGGCTGCATGGTCCCCCCGGGCGAGAAGGCCTGGGCGGAGGGCGCCTTTGGGCTGCTGAGCGGGAAAGGCGCCGGCGCCGCGGGACCGGCCTGGGCGCTGGCAAAACTCCCTCCCGGCGCGATGGGCCCGGGTGGCAGCCCCGGCCCGCCGGGGCCCGCCTGCGGCGCGAAGCCCGGCCCGGCCGCGCCGGGCGGCGGCGGGATGGCGCCGGGCGGCATGGCTCCGGGTTGGATCCCACCTGGCTGCATGGCGCCGGGTTGGATGGCGCCTGGCTGCATGGCGCCGGGTGGTGGGATGGCGCCGGGTGGCATGGTTCCGGGTTGGATGGCGCCTGGTTGCATGGCGCCGGGCTGGACCGGGCCGGGGGCTCCTTGCCGGGCGCCGGCGGGCGGCTGTGCCGGCTGCCCGGGCGGGGCTTGGCCTGGGACCGCTTGGCCTGGGAAGGCTTGGCCTGGGGCGCCCTGGCCGGGCGGGACTTGGCCTGACCCGGGCGGGCCGGGCGGTCCTGGTGGCCCGGGCGGGCCAGGCGGGCCAGTTGGGCCTGGCGGGCCAGCCGGCGCGCCGGGCGCGCGCTGGGGAGCCGCGCCGCGCCGCGGCAAGCCGCCAGGCGGGCCGCCGGGGCCGGCGGCCGGTCCTGGCCCGGCCGGGGCCGGCGCCCCGCCGGGGCGCCCTGGCTGGGCCGGGCCGCCTGGACCGGGTTGGCCGGGCGCTGGCGGTGCTGGGGAACGAGTTGGCAGCGGCCCACCCGCGGGCGCAGCCGCGCCAGGGGCCCCGGGAACTCCAGGGACGCCGGGCGGCGGCGCGACGCGGCCGGCTCCGGGGGCGCCGGGAGCACCAGGCCCGCCGGGGGCTCGAGACGTTCCGGGCCCACCTGGTGCGCCAGGTGCGCCTGGTGCGCCTGGTGCGCCTGGTGTACCTGGTGCGCCGGGACCACCGGGGGCTCGGGGGCCGGCCGGCCCTCCGGGTGCGCCCGCGGCTCCAGGTGCTCCAGGCCCAGCAGGCCCGCCTGGCCCGCCTGGCCCGCCGGGCGCTCCGGGCGCTCCGGGCGCTCCGGGGGGACGGGGGCCGCCGACGGGCGGGATCAGGCCGGGGGGCGAGGTGATGGCGGGGGCCAGGTTGCCGGGCGAGCCGGGCACCGGCGGGAAGCTCTCCGAGGGCCGTCCCGGCTCCAGCGGCGAGCCCGGCACAGCGCGTTTGGCGGCCGCCGGGCGGCGCCGAACCGGCAGTCCGGGCGGCTGGGCGCCAGTGGCCAGCGCCTCAGAAAAAGCGGGCAGATCGCCCGTGGACGCAGGTGGCCCTTGGGGCCGGGCAGGCGTCCCGGCCTCACGCCCCGCCGGCTGGGCTGGTACCGCCGGGGCGCCTGCGAAAGGGAACTGAGCCCCGGGGCCGGGCGCGCCCGGCG
>JAITIG010000147.1 GCA_031279575.1 Bifidobacteriaceae bacterium | reverse complement strand
GGCCATGATTGTGCGCGGGTTTGTCGAGCCGATCGCCCGCGAGCTGCCGATGGAGTACGCCCTAGAGCTCAACCGGCTGATCGAGCTGCAGATGGAAGGGTCGGTGGGCTGAGCGGTGGCAGTGAACACGGTTTCCCGCCAGTCGCGCGCCACGCGGCTGGCCGGCTTCGACTTGGCGGCCTTCCCCCGCCCCACCGGGCGCGAGGAGGAGTGGCGTTTCACGCCCGTCGCCGCCCTCGCCTCGCTCTACGACGCCGACTTGCCCGGCCAGGTGGCGACCCAGGTCGACGGGCCGCTCGCCCCCGGCGTCCAAGCCCAGGTGGTCCCAATGGGCCACCCGGAGATCGGCCTGGCCCCGCCGCCGGGCGACCGGGCGGCGGCCGCCGCCTGGGCCGGGTCAAAAACAGCCACCCTGGTCACCCTGGACGGCGCGGCGCCCGAGGCGGTGACGGTGGTGCGCGTCAGCGGGCAATCTGGCGGGCAGGCAGTCGAGCCGGCCGCGGCCCACCTGGCGATTGTGGCCCGGCCGGGGGCGCGCGGCACCGTGCTGCTGGCCCACAGCGGCCTGGCGGCCTTGGCCCAGGGCGTCGAGATCACCTGGGGGGAGGGCGCCGATGTCACGGTGGTGGCCGTGGCGGACTGGGACGCGGGCGCCGTCCAGGCCGCCTCGCACCGCGCCCGCCTGGGCAAAGACGCCCGCCTGACCCACTTCGCGGCCGCCCTTGGCGGCGGCGTGGTGCGGCTCGCGCCGCACATCGAGCTGGCCGGGGACGGGGCGCAGGCGCGGGCCTTCGGCATCAATCTGACCGACAGCGGCCAGCACCATGAGACGCACTTGTTCATCGACCACCGGGCCAGGCGGTGCCTGTCCCGCGCCACCTACAAAGGCGCCCTGCTGGGGCCGGCCGCCCGCTCGGTGTGGGTGGGGGACGTGCTGATCCAGGCCGGGGCGGAGGGCACCGACTCCTATGAGGAGAACCGCAACCTGGTGCTGGCCAAAGGCGCCCGGGCGGACTCGGTGCCGAACTTGGAGATCGAGACCGGCCGCATCGAGGGCGCCGGGCACGCCAGCGCCACCGGCCGCTTCGACGAGGAGCAGTTGTTCTACCTTCAAGCCCGCGGCATCCCGCCCGAACTGGCCCGCTCCTTGGTGGTCCACGCCTTCTTCGCCGAGTTGGTGGGGCGGATTGGCCACCGGGGGATCGAGGCCGCTTTGACGGCGGCGGTGGACGCGAAACTAGACCAGGTGAGGAGCCCAGCGCCATGAGCCCGCTGACCATCGCGCAGGCCGGGGAGATCGCCCCCGGGGAAGTCAAATCCGTCCAGGTGCGCCTGGGCGCCAACCCCGAGGTGGTGGGGCAGGCCCAGGAGCAGGGGCCGCCCGGCACCACCGCCATTGTGGTGGCGCACACCCCCGACGGCCGGTGGTACGCCATGGGCGATGTCTGCTCGCACGGGCCGGTGCTGCTCTCGGAGGGCGAGTTCGAGGGTTGCGCGCTGGAATGCTGGGGCCACGGCTCGCGTTTCCAGTTGGCGAGCGGCGCGCCGGAAAACCTGCCCGCCACCGAGCCGGTGCCAACCTACCCGGTGCGGGTGGAGGACGGCCTGGTGGTGGTGGAATTGGACCCGATTGGGAGCGAGACCGCATGACAACCCTTGAGATCCGCGACCTGCATGTCAGCGTCGACACCCCGGAGGGCGCCAAGCCCATCCTGCGGGGGGTGGACTTGACGGTGCGCTCCGGGCAGACCCACGCCATCATGGGCCCCAACGGGTCCGGCAAGTCGACTTTGGCCTACTCCCTGGCCGGCCATCCCAGGTACCGCGTCACCAGCGGCAGCGCCACCTTGGACGGCGCCGATCTGCTGGCCATGAGCGTGGACCAGCGGGCCCGGGCGGGGTTGTTTTTGGCCATGCAGTACCCGGTGGAGGTGCCCGGGGTGACGGTGGCGAACTTCCTGCGCACCGCCAAGACGGCCCTGGCCGGCGCCGCCCCGCCGCTGCGCCCGTGGATCAAGCAGGTCAAGGGCGCCATGGAGGCCTTGCGCTTCGGGGCCGAGTTCTCGGAGCGGTCGGTCAACGAGGGCTTCTCCGGCGGCGAGAAGAAGCGCCACGAGATCCTCCAGTTGGAGTTGCTGGAGCCGAAGATCGCCATCCTCGACGAGACCGATTCCGGCCTGGACGTGGACGCCTTGCGCGTGGTGTCCGATGGCGTCAACCGGGCCCAGGCCTCAACCGGCGCCGGGATCATGCTGATCACGCACTACACCCGGATTTTGGACTACATCAAACCGGATTTTGTGCATGTGTTTGTGGCCGGGCGCATCGCCGAGGCGGGCGGCCCCGACTTGGCGGCCCGGTTGGAGGTGGAGGGCTATGACCGCTTCCTGGCCGCCAGCTGAGATAGACGGCCCGGAGCTGGCCGCCATCCGGGCGGACTTCCCGGCCCTGGGGCGGCGCGGCGAGGACGGCCGGCCCGCGGTCTACCTGGACAGCGCCGCCACCGCCCAGCGCCCCCGGGCGGTGGAGGAGGCGATGCGGGATTTCGCCGAGAACCGCAACGCGGCCGTCCACCGCGGGGCGCACCAGATGGCGGCGGAGGCGACCGAGGCCTTCGAGGACGCCCGCGCCCGGATCGCCGCGTTTGTGGGGGCCGCGCCGGGCCAGCTGGTGTTCACCTCTGGCGCCACCGGCTCGGTCAATCTGGTGGTGGCGAGCCTGGCGGCGGCCTCGGCCGGGGCGGGCGGCGGCCCCGGGCGGCGCTTCGCCCTGCTGCCTGGCGACCGCCTGGTGGTGACCCAGGCGGAGCACCACTCCAATTTGGTGCCTTGGCAGCGCCTGGCCCAGCTGACGGGGGCCGAGCTGGCCTGGCTGCGGGTGGACCAGGAGGGCCGGGTGCGGGTGGACGATTTGGCGGACGCGGTCACCGCGCGCACCCGCCTGGTGGCCTTCACCCACGCCTCGAATGTGTCCGGCGCCGTCACCGATGTGCCCCAGGTGGTGGCCGCCGCCCGCGCGGTTGGCGCGCTGAGCTTGCTGGACGCCGCCCAGACCGCCCCCCACCAGCCGCTTGACTTGCCCGCTTTGGGGGTGGACCTGGCTGTGTTCTCAGCCCACAAGATGATCGGCCCGAACGGCATCGGGGGGCTGTACGGCCGGGCGGAGATCTTGGAGGCGCTGCCGCCGGGGCCGACGGGCGGGTCGATGGTGGAGATTGTGACCATGCGCGGCGCCACTTTCCAACCGCCGCCGCAGCGTTTTGAGGCCGGCACGCAGGCGGTGGCGCAGGCGATCGGCTGGGCGGCGGCGGTGGGCTACCTGTCCCATTTGGGGATGGACCGCCTGGCCGCCCACGAGCGGGCTTTGACGGCCCGGCTGCTGGAGGGGGTGGCCGGTTTGGACGGGGTGCGGGTGCTGGGGCCGGCCGGCCCGGCCGGGCGCATCGGGGCGGTTTCGCTGGACATCGCCGGGGTCCACCCGCACGATGCCGGCCAGTACCTTGACAGTTTGGGCATCGCCGTGCGCGTGGGCCACCATTGCGCCCAGCCTATCCACCGCGCTTTCGGGGTGGTGGCCTCGACCCGGGCCTCGTTTGGCCTGTACAACACCCCGGGCGAGGTCGACCGCTTGGTTGAGGGGCTGGCCGGGGTGAGGGGTTATTTTGGGGCGGCCGGATGAGCTCGCTGGACTCGATCTACCAAGAGTTGATCATGGACCACGCCAAACACCCCCAGGGCAAGGGCTTGGCGGAGGAGTTTGACGGCGAGTCGTTCCAGGTCAACCCGACTTGCGGCGACCAGATCCGCCTCCGGGTGCGCCTTGAGGGCGGCCGGCTGGGCCGCGTCAGCTGGGACGGGCGCGGCTGCGCCATCTCCCAGGCCTCGGCCTCGATTATGAAGGAGCTGGTCGAGGGTTTGGATTTGGAGCGGGTGGCGGCCTTGGAGGCGGCTTTCGGGGAGCTGATGCGCTCGCGCGGGGCGGCGGCGGACCCGGCGGCGGCCGATCTGCTGGGGGACGCCATCGCCCTGGCGGGCGTCTCGCGCTACCCTATGCGCGTGAAGTGCGCTCTGCTCGGTTGGATGGCGCTGCGCGACGCCGCAAGCAAGGCCGCCGCCGGGGACTCCAGCCCGGCGCGCGTGCCGGAAGGGATTTGACCATGGCCGGATCGCCTTACACCGCTAGCCGGTTCGCGCCGCCGCCGCCCCCGGGCCCGCGCCCCGAGCCGGCCGCCGAAGCCGGCGAACCGGCGCCGCCAGGCGAGGCGGCGGCATCGGCCAGCGGCGATGCCGGCGGTGCGGCCCCGGCCAGCGCGGCGCAGGTGGAGGAGGCGCTGCGGGACGTGATCGACCCGGAGCTGGGGATCAATGTGGTCGACTTGGGGCTGCTTTACGGCGTCAGCCTCGACGGCAGGGGCTGGGCCACGGTCGATATGACGTTGACCTCGGCCGCCTGCCCGCTGACCGATTTGATCGAGTCGCAGGCGGCGGCCGCCTTGGAGGGTTTGGTGGCGGGCGTGGAGATCAACTGGGTGTGGACGCCGCCGTGGGGGCCGGACCGGATCACCCCGGACGGCCGGGAGCAGCTGCGGGCGCTGGGCTTCAACGTCTGAGGCGGCGCCCGGGGACGTGGCGGCTCACAGGCCTTGGCCGGGCGCCGGCGGGGCGGTGGTGCCCCTGATCACCAGGTTGGTGGGGACCATGACGCGCTCTTGGGGGCGGCGGCGTTGGGCGCGCACCTGCTCCAGCAGCATGCGCACCAGTTCGCGGCCGATCTCGGCGTAGTCCTGGGCCACGGTGGTCAGCGGCGGGTAGACGAACTCGCCTAGCGCGATGCCGTCGAAGCCGACTATGGAGACCTCTTGGGGGACTCGCCGCCCGGCTTCGTAGAGGGCTCTGAGCAGGCCGAAGGCCATCTCGTCGTTGGCGCAGTAGATCGCGGTGGCGGTTGGGTCCGCCGCTAGGCGCAGCCCGGCGGCGTAGCCGGAGGCGGCGGACCAGTCGCCCCGCTGGGGCTGGGGCGGGGGGATGCCCGCCTCTTCGAGCCGGCGCTGCCAGGCGGCTTGGCGCAGGTTGCCGGGGTCGGAGTTGGACGGGCCGGCGATGTGGTGGACGGTGCGGTGGCCGAGTCCGAGCAGGTGGCCGACGGCGTCGATCGAGCCTTGGATTTGGTCTGCCACCACGGCCGGGTAGTAGCCCACCAGGCGCGAGTCGGAGACGGCCACCGGCAGGCCGGCGGGCAGGGCCAGGGTTTCGGGGGTCTCGGTCTCGGCCCGGATGATGATCAGGCCGTCGACGGCTTGGTCGGAGAGCCGCGCGGCGGCGCTGCGCCAGCCGGTTGAGGCCGGGTTGGCGACGTTGACCAGGGTGACCGAATAGCCTTGGGCCTCGGCGGCGGCCACCACGGCTTGGGTGGTCAGGGCTTCGCCGGTGCGCTCGAAGCGGTAGGCCAGCAGGCCGATGGTGCCGAAGGTTCCGCTGCGCAGGGCCCGCGCCGCCTGGTTGGGCGAGTAGCCGAGCTGGTCCATGGCGGCGATAACTCGGTCGCGCGTGTCGGGGCGCACGCGCTGCGAGCCGGTGGAGACCCGCGAGACGGTTTGGGCGGACACGCCGGCCAGGCGCGCCACGTCGCCGATGGACGGGCCGACTTTGCGCCGGCCGGCGGTGGCCACCGTTGACATGCGGCAATGCTACCCCGTCCGCGATCGGGGCCCGGCCACCGCGATTGGGCCGCCCAAGGGCGATAAACAAATCGTTACGGGATTGTGACCTGTCCGGCGGTTGACTGGGGAGCCGCCAGATGATGCCATGTTTACGTCAACATTTTCGTCTCTGCGGCTGGCCGGACAGCCCGATTCCCCGGCCACAAAGGAGCCCCAAGCGTAATGAAGCGCGCAGCAGTCGAAGCGATCCGCTCTGACGGGTTCGGCGAAAGGAACTAGACAGATGCCACACCGTGTTATGACCCGCCGCCTGGCGCGCCCAGGCTTGGCCGCCCTCGGCGCGGCGGCCTTGGCCGCCAGCCTGGCGCTGGCAGGCGCCCCGGCCCCCGCCGCCCAGGCCGCCACCCAGACCCTGGCCATCTCCCACCTGGACGCGGCCTCGCAGCGAGGCGAGTTGCACAAGGTCTATTACAGCGGGGCTTGGGGCTACAACACCGGCAGCAACAACAACCACTGGCAAGACACGCCGCTCAGCGCCGACCAGTGGTTCGAGATCGCCTTCGTGGGCGAGGCGGTGGCCTTGTCCGGCAACCAGCGCAGCTCCAACGGCCAGGGCGCCGTCTACTTGGACGATGCCGCCGCCGGCACCTTCAACTGCTACAACTCCTCGACCCGCAACGGCGTGGTCCTGTTCAGCGTCGAAGGCTTGGAGCCGGGGGAGCACGTGGTGCGAGTTGTCCCCGAATACGACGCGGCGGGCGAGACCTACGACTATCTCAACTTCACCGGGGCGACCGTCACCCAAACGGTGGCCGACCCGGAGCCGCCCGACGCCCTCGAAGAACTCCAGGCGGCCTATGACGCGGCGGCCGCGCTGCCCCAGGCGGATTACACGGCTGGCTCGTGGGCGGCCTTGGAGGCGGCGCTCGAAGACGCCGCCGCCGTCTTGGCCGATCAGGCGGCGAGCGAGCAAGATCTGGCCGGCGCGCTGGCCGGCCTGGCGCAAGCCGAATCCTTGCTGGTGGTGGTGCGGGGTCTGCGCGAACTGGTCCAGCTATATCAGACCCGGGCGCCGGGCGACCACACAGCCGGCTCGTGGCCTGATTTCGCGGCCGCCCGCCTTCAGGCGGCAGGCGTGTTGGAGGATTCCGAGGCCAGCGCCGAAGCCGTGGTGGCGGCCAAGAACGCCCTGCTGGCGGCGGCCGGCCAATTGGTCACCGCCCAGGCCGGCAGCCTGCAAACGATCCAAAACGACGCCTGGTGGCATGACACCGACGGCAACCCGATCTTCTCCCAGGGCGGGGGCATCTTCCGCTTCGGCGACACCTACTACTGGTACGGCGCGCGCTACGCCGGCGCGCTGAGCTACTACAACTCGCCGACCAAGGCCTACACCGCCGCCGATGGCTCCGACTCCCACCTGGTGGCGGTGACCTGCTACTCCTCCCAGGACCTGGTCAACTGGAAATTCGAGAACAACATTGTGACCGCCCAAACCAAAGTCGAGGTCGACCCGGCCCAAGACACCTCGGCCGGCTATTTCACCCAGATGAAGACCGTCGACGACGCCTCCTGGGTCGGCCGGATGGGGGTGGTCTACAACCAGAACACCGGCCGGTTTGTGCTCATCACGCAGTTTGAGTCGAAGTTCGCGCCAGACAATTCGACCAACCACTCGGTGGCCTTCTTCGCCGGCGACTCGCCCACCGGGGACTTCGAGTTCGCCAGCATCCAGCGCCAGATCGAGAACCACACCCTGACCGGGACCGGCGACCAAACCGTCTTCACCGATGACGACGGCGCCAGCTACCTGATCTCCTCCAATCAGTCGGGGCGGGGCAACGCCTATGTGTCGCGCATCTCGCCGGCCGACTCGCTCAGCATCGAGCGCGCCGTGCGCGTCTCGACCAGCTCGGGGCGCGAGGCCAACTGCATGTTCAAAGCCGAAGGCGTCTACTACATGGCGACCTCGGAGCTTTACGGTTGGAACGCCTCGCACACCTGGCTGATCAAGTCGCTGACCGGCGCCATCCAGGGTTCCTACTCCAGCGAGTGGACTATGGCCGGCACGGAGCGGGATTTCAGCCACACCACCCAGACCGGCTTCTTCTTCACCGTCAAAGGCACTGAGCAAGATCTGATCGTGTTCGCCGGCGACCGCTGGGCGGACTTCGCTTGGAACGGCACCGGCTACAACCAGTGGCTGCCGGTCACCATCGAGGACGGCGCGCCGGTGGCGCACTCGCTCAGCCAATGGCGCCTCAACGCCGCCACCGGCGCCTGGGAGGTCGGCCCCGGCAACAATTACCTGCTGAACGCGGACTTCCAAGCCGACAGGACGGCGGTAAGCGAGATCACCGGCTGGACCAAGGTGGTCGACGCCGGCTCGGACGCCAGTTTTGTGACCAACAACACCGCCGGCGCGGGCTCGTCCCGCTTCGCCGCCCGGCTGACCCGCAACGGCGCCTTCTCCGGCTCCATCTACCAACAAGCCGCGGCGCCCGATGGCGTCTACACCCTGTCCGCCCACGCCACCCGCAGCGCCGGCCTGGCCCAGGGCCGCATCCGGGTGACGGGGGGCGCCGGGGAAGACTATGCGCTCGACTTGGCCGCTGCTGGGACCAGCTGGAACCAGTTCAGCTTGGAAGGGCTCAAGCTGACCGGTGGAAGCGCCAAAGTCAGCGTCGAGGCCGTCAACACCTCCGGCAACAACAACCTGACGGTGGACCAGCTCAGCTTGGTGCGAACCGGGCCGGTGCCGCAGGTGGCCCAGCCGCTCAAGCTTGAACCGGTGGTCAGCTCGCGCTGCATCGCGGGCAAGGCCTACTTGGTGGTGACGGTGCTGAACTCGGATGAGGGCCCGGCCGAGGTGGGCATCGAGACCGGCTTCGGGGCCAAGGAGTTCGCCTCGGTTCAAGTCGGCAAGTATGGGGCCCACGCTTTCACCACCCGCCTGGGCGCCTTGCCGGCCGGCCTGGTGGTGGTCAAGGGGCGCGGCTTGGGCGCGGCCGGGTCCCCCGAAGTGGAGCTTGAGGCGCCCTATCCCGCAATGACCTGCCAATGATTGATCACAAGAAAGGAAAGATTCGAAAGATGCGGAAATCAACCATATTGAGGGCGGCCGCCATCGGCGTTGGCGCCCTGGCGTTGAGCGGCGTGGCCGGCATGGCCTTCGCCGACGACGAGTTCGGCAGCGAGGGGGTGGAGGTCTTCCTCGAGATCGAGCCGCTGTCGGTTTACGGCGACTTGACCATGACGGTGGCCGCCACCTCGGCCGAACTCCACGAGGACGGCTCGACTGACGAGGTGCGCCGGTTCAGCGGCACTTTGCCCACCGTCACCGTGACCGACGAGCGCGATCCGGCTGATGTGCCCAGCGGCCTCGGCTGGTATGTGCTGGGCTCGATCGAAGACTTCACCGGCGATGACGGCCAGCCCGACATCCCGGCCGACCAGTTCGGCTGGGCGCCGGTGATGATCGACGACGGCGACCTGAACTTGGTGTCGGAGGGCGACGAGGTCGCCACCTCGCTCGACGACCCGGCCGGCCCCGGCCTGGTCGCCTCCGAACTGCTCGCTTTGGCCGTCGACTCCGGCATGATCCTCGACGAGCACGAGTGGACCGCCTCGGCCGAGCTGATCTTGAAGACCGCCCCGGATGTGGCGGCCGGCAACTACGCCGCCGACTTGACGCTGACCTTGATGGAGTAGGGCCAGTCCTAGCCCAGCGCCGGGCCGGGGCGCCCGCCCGCGACAGGCGGGCGCCCCGACCCCTTTGGCGGAATCTCGGGGTGAGATAGAACCATGCCTTGGCCGCAAGCCGCCCGGCGGCGCCCCGGCGCGCTGCGGGCCGCCGCCACAGCCGGCCTGCTGAGCCTGGCCCTGGCGTGCCCTCAAGCGGCCCAGGCGGCCGACGGCTCGCAGGATGGCGCCGAGGGCTCCATCCGCTGGGCGGTGGTGCCGGCCGGCCCCGACGGCCCGGACGGGCGGCGCTGGATCGAGTTGGAGGCCGAGCCGGGCCAAACCGTGACCGAATACCTGGCGGTCAAAAATCTGTCCCAGGTGGCAGTCGAGTTCGATCTGGCGGCGGCCGACGGCTACTTGACGAGCAACGGCCGCTACGCCATCTTGAACCAGCCCGAGGAGTCGGTCGATGCCGGAACCTGGATCGATCTGCCGGCCTCAATCGCCGTGCCGGCCGGCGATGTGGCGCTGGTGCCATTCGCCATCAGCGTCCCGGCCAACGCCGAGCCGGGCGACCACCCCGCCGGGGTGGCCGCCTCGATCCGCTCCCAGGGCGGCGAGCAGTCCGGCGCCAGTTTGGGCGTGGTGGCCCGGGTCGCCTTCCGCGTCATGACCAGGGTGGCGGGCGAGCTGCTCCCGGGCTTGGCTTTGGAGAACTTCCAAGCTTCCTACCAGACTTCCTGGCACCCGCTGCGGGCGGGCCGCGTCAAAGTCGGCTTCGACCTGGTCAACACCGGCAACTCGCGCCTGAGCGTGACCGGGGCAGCGCGGGCGGGCGGCGGCCAGGCGGCCTTCCCGGCGACGCCGGACGAGGTAATCGAACTGTTGCCCGGCTCGCGCCGCCACATCGACCTGGTGGTGGGCGATGTCTGGCCGCTGTTCCGGGCGGCCGTGAGCTTGCAGGCGCTGCCGGTGGTGCCCGAGGTGCTTGAGGGCGCGCCGCCGGCGGTCGAGCCAGTTGAAGCGCGGCTTGGCCTGTGGGCGCCGCCCTGGCCGCAGTTGGCGCTGCTCGGCGGGCTGGCGCTGATAGTGGCGGGCGCTGTGGCCGGGCGGCGCGGATCGGAGCGGCGCCTGCGCCGGCGCATCGAGCAAGCGGTGGCCGAGGACCGCGCCCGGGCCAAGGCGGCCGGGGCCGTTCCAGGACCGCCGGCGGGCGGCGGCGCAGGACAGGAGGGCCCGGCGTGAGGATGGCGCGGTGGGCGGTGGTGGCGGCTTCGGCCGCGGCCGCCGTGGCGCTGGCGCCC
>JAITIG010000138.1 GCA_031279575.1 Bifidobacteriaceae bacterium | reverse complement strand
GCCGGGGTGGCCGGCGTCCAGTTCCAACATTTGCCACTTGCCCGATGCCGTCCGCTCCTCCCCAGCGTCCCCCTCGCCCCGCTCCTGGCCGGCGTCCCGACCGCTGGCGCCGGGGTGGTCGGTGGCCGTGGCCGCCGCGCCTGGCTGGCTTGCCTCGGGCCTGGCGGCCGGGCTCTCCCCCGCCTCCCCCCCGCCCTGATTCCGGGCGCCGGGGTGGTCGGTGGCCGTGGCGGCCGGGCTGGCCTTCGCCGTGGCGCGGGCTAGCAGGTCGGCGGCTTGGGCGTCCAGATACTCGGCGTCTTGGCGCAGGCGGTCGGCGGTTCTGGCCAGGGCGCCGGGGACGCCTGGCCCGAGCGTCTCAATCAGCGCCGGCATGACCTGGGCGCGCACCTCGGAGCGGCGCGAGGGGTGCGGCCCGCCGGGCTGATTGGCCGGATCGTGCCATGCCGCCAAACCCTCGGCCTGGATGATCGCCTCGGTCTGCGCCCTGGTCAAGCCCAAGAACGGCCGCCGAAAGAGGCCCCGGGCGGGCGCCATGCCAGCCAAAGCGGTCGCGCCGGCGCCGCGCGCCAACGCCAACAGCACCGTCTCAGCCTGGTCGTCAAGGGTGTGGGCCAGGTAGACGGCGGCCGCACCGGTGGCGGCAGCCGCTCTCGCCAGGGCGGCGTAGCGGGCCTCGCGGGCGGCCGCCTCGACGCCATCTGGGCAGCAGGCGGGCAGGTGGACTCTCTCCACTAGGACTGGGTCGAGGCCCAAGGCAGCGCACTGCGCGGCCGCCCGCCGCGCCACCTGGTCCGAGCCCGCCTGCAAGCCGTGGTCCACCACCACCGCGCCCGCCCGCACCCCGGCCCGGGCCGCCTCAAAGGCGGTCACGGAGGCCAAGGCCAGCGAGTCCGTGCCGCCCGAGCAGGCCACCAGGACCAGCGGCGGCGAGCCCGGGTCGCCTGCGGCGCCGCTGATGTGGGCGCGCCCGGCCGCGGCGCCGCTGATGTGGGCGCGCCCAACCGCCGCCAAGAGCGGCCGCACCGCCGCCCGCCCACTCGCCACCGCCGGACTCAAACGACCCTCCGACCGGGGCGAACGCCCCACCGCCCGGAGTTCAGACGGCTGCCCCGAGGCCTCGACCGCCAACTGGGCGGTTTGCTGTTGTGGTGGGTGGACGGCATCGGGCGTCGGAGGCGCGGAAAACTTGTCGGCTGGGAACTGGGCGGCGCCTGGGGCGGGCGCTAGAGGGCGCGGGCGATCCACGCGCTCGGTTCCTCCATCTCGGCGGCGGTCGGCAGGGCGTCTGGGCCGCTGAAGGCCTGGTTGAGGCCTTCGTGACCAACCTGGGCCAGGACGCCGCGGACGAAAGCCGAGCCCTGGACGTACTGCGCGGTTTTCGCCTCCAGGCCGGCCAGGCGGCGCAGCGCGCGCTCGAGGCGGCCGCGGCCCAGGCGGCGGGCGTCGAAGCGGGGGCGCAGCTGGGCGATGGTCTTGACGACCTTTGGGCCGACGGCGTCCATGATGACGTCGGCGTGGCCCTCCAACAGCGACATCGCGCCGGTGACGCGGGCGAGGACCTGGGCCTGGGCGGGCGAGAGCAGGCCGGTGGCGTCGGCGCCGGCGGCGATGTCGTCCGCGAACAGGTCCGGCAGGCGGTGGGCGGCGGCGATCAGGCGGGCGCCGCGACCTTGGTCGGTGTCGAGGTCCATGATCTCCTCGAAGCGCGCCCGCATCCAATCTGTCAGCCAGGGCGCGGCCGCGAACTGGACAGCGTGGGCCAACTCGTGCAACGCCACCCAGAGGTGGAAATCGCGCGGATCGGCGTCCAATTCGCGCTCGAAGCGGAGAATATTGGGGGCGACCAGCAGCACCCTGCCCGGCGCGGCGGCCCCCGGGGCCTGGTGGAACGGGTCGTATTGGCCTGGCACGCGCTGGGCCAGGACGGCTGCGAAGGCGCCTAGCTGGGCGCCCGCGATTTGGCCGCCGACCCAACTGATATCGTCATCCCGCCAACTGTCCGCCACCAGGCCGCGGGCCATTTCAATCAGCCCGTTGATGTAGCCCCGGCGGTCTGTCACCGCGATAGGCACTGCGGCCGCCCGCGTGGCGGCCTCCGCCAGGCCGGTTATCTCAACCACGTAGCCCAGTGCTTTGCCAGCCTGATTGTGCAGGTCAGCGACCAAATGGATGCCTTCTGCGGGCGTGATGTCGGGGCCAGGCCGGGCCGCCAAGCCGCCGGTCTTGGCAGCCAGGTCGAAATTGATTCCCTGTGCCACCACTCAACCCTAACCGTTCGGCCCCGCCGCCGCGCCAACCCTGCCAGCGATGCGCCTGGGTGCCGCCCGCTCGTTGCGCGCAGGCCCATCCCGCCGGGGACCTGGACTATGTTGACCTGGACCGGTTGGCCAGCGCTGGCTCGGGATCACCAAGGTTGGGGCGCGAGAGGCCAAGGCGCGGCTGTCGGAACTGTTGGCCGCAGCCCGCGCAGGCCAAGATGTTGTGATCACACGGCGCGGCCGGCCGGACGCCCGCCTGGCGCCTGTCGGCCCCGCGCCGCGGCGGCAACTCGGTTTCCCCAAGGCGCCCCTTTTGCCAGATGACTTCGATGAGCCGCTGCCGCCTGTTGAGTTGGGGCTGCGCGAGTGAGCGCCACGCTGTTGCTGAACACCCGCGCCTTCCCCTGGGCTATCAGCGGCGCCGAGAAGCTGGGCGCGGCTGCCGCGCCCGCGGTCATGGACCCAGCGAATCGCCCGCCTGTGTCGCCGGTCAGCGTCTGGATTCAGCCCAAGCCGACAATTGCGGGCGGCGGCGTCGCAATTGTCGACCTAGTGCACGCCGCTGCCCGGGCCGCCTGTGACCCCGGCTGCGTTTGCGCAGGTCACAGCCCCGGAGGCGGATCGGGGGTTGGGGGTGGGGTTGCACCAAGTCGACAATTGCGGGCGCCGGCTTCGCAATTGTCGACTTAGTGCACGCCGCCGCCCGGCCGCCCGCGCGCGGGGCGAGGCAGGCCCGCTCCCACGGCCAGCGGCGGGGCGGGCGCATGCCCGGTCGCCGCGCTGAGCGGGCCAGGCGAGCGGGGACTTGGACGAGTCT
>JAITIG010000117.1 GCA_031279575.1 Bifidobacteriaceae bacterium | reverse complement strand
CGGGCCAGCATGTCGAGGGCGCCGGCCAGCTCCTCCTCCGCCGGCGGCTCGGCGCCTTGGGCGGCCAGCAGGCGGGCCACCTCCTCCGGCCTGAGGTGGACCGCGAAGCGCTCCTTCTCCGCCACAAACACCCGCATCACGCCGCGGTAGAGCGCCGCCTTGGGCGCCGTGGCGTAGGCGAACGGCGCGTACCTGCCGCCTGCTGGTTCTGACACGCCGAACAGTCTCCCACGCCCCTCGGACACCGAAAGCCGCGCGCGGGCCGGCGCTGGGCAATTGAGCGGAGGGCGTCTCCCGCCGCCCCGGCAAAGCGGACCGCACCCGAGCGCTGAGCAGACCGAGCGCGGGCGGACGCGAGAGGCCGGCCTTCAGGGCGGCGACGCGGTTAGAGGTTGCCGTCGCCCGGTTGGAGCAGGCCGGTCTCGTAGGCGTAGACCACCACGTGGACGCGGTCGCGCAGGCCAAGCTTCTTCAGCACCGCGCCAACGTGGGTTTTGACCGTCGTCTCGGAGACAAACAGCTTGGCGGCGATCTCAGCGTTGCTCAGCCCCAGGGCCACCTGGTCGAATACCTCGCGCTCCTTCGGCGTCAAGGTGGCCATCTCCTGGGCCGTCAGCGCCGCCAAAGGGTCGCCGCCCGGCTCGCCCGGCTCGCCCGGGGCATCGGGCAGGCGCGGGGCGAACATCTCCAGCATCCGCCGCGTCACCCGGGGCGAGACGGCCGCGTCGCCGTCCGCCACCGTGCGCACCGCCGCCACCAGCTCGGCCGGGCGGACGTCCTTGAGCAGAAAACCGCTGGCCCCGGCCTTCAGCCCGGCGAAGGCGTACTGGTCCAAGTCGAAGGTTGTGAGCAAGATGACCCTGGTCCGGGGGTAGGTCTCGGTGATGCGGCGGGTGGCCTCGATCCCGTCCATGGCCGGCATGCGCACATCCATCAGGACCACATCCGGCGCCAGGGCGGCGACCTGCTTGAGGGCGGCGGCGCCATCGGCCGCCTCGCCCACCACCTCGATGCCGTCCTGCGAGCCGAGCACCATGGCGAAACCCATCCGCATCAAAGCTTGGTCGTCGACCAGCAGAACCTTGATCGCATCCATCTCAACGCTCCTCCTTGACCGTGGCCACCACACTCCAACCGCCTTGCGGGGTGGGCCCGGCTTCAAGCGAGCCGCCAAACACCTCGACCCGCTGGGCCATCCCAACCAGCCCCTGCCCCGACCCCTCCCACTTGCCGCCCGCCTGCTCGGCGTCAACCGTTGGCGGGCCGGAGACAACCGCCACCCGGCAGGTGTCCGCCTGCGGTTGGGTGATGCTCACCCGGGCCCAGGCCGGGGCGCCGCCATGGCGCAAAACATTGGTCAAAGACTCCTGCACAATCCGGTAGATCGTCAACCCCAGGGCCGGGTCGTCAGGGATCGAGGCGGCCAATTCCAAAGTCGCGGGCAAACCCGAGGCTTTGAACGACTCGACCAGCGGCACCAAATCGGCCGCGCCCGGCTGGGGCGCCCGGTCCGTCTCGGTGCGCAGCACCGCCAGCAGGCGGCGCATGTCCGCCACCGTTTGGCGCCCGGTCTGGGAGACCAGCGCCATGGCCTCGCGGGCGCGCTCGGGTTGGCGGCCGATGGCGGCCTGGGCGCCGTCCGCCAGCGTCACCATCACCGCCACCGAGTGCGCCACGACATCGTGCATCTCGCGGGCGATGCGGGCGCGCTCGTTCGCCACCGCGATCTGGGCCCGCTGGTCGCGCTCCAAAGCCAGGTGCTCGGCGCTTTCAACCAGGGCGGCGACGTAGCGCCGGCGGTTGCCCAGATGCACAAAGATGCTGACCAGGGCCGTGTAGATGGCGATCACCACCAGCTCGTTGACGCCGTCGCCGGTGTTGTCGCCCGCCAGGTAGGCCATCGCCACCAGGTCCGCGCAGGTCGCCGCCAGCCCGATCCAGGCCGCCCGGGCGCTGGCCCGCTGGGCCAAGGCGAACAGCGCGAAGAACACCACCCACTGGTCGGGGCGCCCTAGCACCGCCCACATGGCCGAGTCCACCGCCAGCGCCGCCGCCAGCAACCAGACCGGGTGGCGCCGGCGCCAGGCGACCAGCGCGGCCACGGCCAGCGCCCAGTAGGCGGCGTAAACCCAGCCGGTCACCTCCGGGGAAGCATCGGCCAGCGGCGGCGCCAGCCATCCGCCGCCCGGCTCGCCGCCCGCCTCGCCATCGACCGAGCCGACCCAAGCCATCGCGCTCAGGGCGAAGAACAGGCCGGCCGCGGCCACATCCATCCAGACGGGGTGGGCGTCGGCGAAGCGCCGGAACCGCCCCGGCTTGGGCAACCCCGCCTCCGGGCGCGGCCCCCGGGGCGGCGGCTGGGCCGGCGCGGGTGGCGCGGGTGGCGCGGGTTCGGGCCGGACCGGCTCCAGCGCCCGGGACTCGGCCGGGCCGGGCTGCGCCGTCGCGCCCCTGCCGCGCCGCCCCCATCTGGCCATTCGCCGCCTCCCGCCTCAAAATCCGCTGCCCGATGCCGTCCGCCTACCTCGGCTGCCACCTCGCCCGCCGCCCGCCCGCGGCCCCGGCCCCGATGCGGTTCGCCTGGGCCGGGCGCGCCACCCGGGGCGAGCCCAGCCGGGGCGAGCCCCGCCGGGGCGAGCCCAGCCGGGGCGAGCCCAGCCGCAGCGAGCCCAACCGGGGCGAGCCCAGCCGGGGCGAGCCCAGCCGGGGCGCCAGCCACCCCCGGCGCGGCCGGCGGCGGCCTGTTGCGGCACGGCATCGTTCAAGGCAACCCCACCACCGCCACAAACAATAGCGCCGGGGCGCGCGGTCAGTGGAAGTCGCGCGAGCGGGACGGGACGCGCAGGTAGAGGGGGTGGAGGTGGCCGGCTTTGACGCCCACCGTGCCGTCGCGGCTCTCAAGGCGGCCCGAGACCACCAAGGCGGAGGCGGTGCGGCCCCACTTGCGGTAGCGGTTCCAAACATCCTTGGCGCAGATGATGTTGAGCAGGCCGGTCTCGTCCTCCAAGCCGAGGAAGGTCACCCCGCCCGCCGTGCCCGGGCGCTGGCGGTGGGTCACAACGCCGGCCACCTTGATCCAGGCGCCGTCTGGCTGGTCTATGACCTGGTTGTTTGGGATCACGCCGGCCGCGTCCAACTGGTCGCGCAGATGAGCCGTGGGGTACTCCCCCAAGGCCACGCCGGTGGCCCAGACATCGGCCCGGGCCAACTCCTCCTGCGACATGCCGGGCAGGGCCGGGGCCCGCAAGCCGGGCGTGGTGCCGGGCAACTCGCCCGGGCCGCCCACCGCGCCGGCCGCCCACAGCGCCCGGCGGCGCTCCGGCTCCAGGGCCGCCAACGCGCCGGCGGTGGCCAAGGACTCCAACTGGCTCGGCGCCAGCTCGCAGCGCCGCGCCAAATCCGGCAGCGAGGCGAAGGGGCCCTTGGCGCGCTCGGCCGCGATCCGCTCCGCGGGGCCCCGCCCTATCCCCCTGACCGCGGCCAAACCCAGCCGCACGCCCAGTTCGGCATCGCCGCGCAGCAGCGCCGAGTACGGCTGCTCCCCCCGGCCGGTCCGCTCCACCTGCGCCTGGGCGCCGGAAACCTGCACGTCAGGGCCTTTGACCGCGAGCCCGTGGCGGCGGGCGTCCGCCACCAAGGACTGCGGCGAGTAAAACCCCATCGGCTGGGAGGCCAAAATAGCGGCGTAGAAGGCGGCCGGGTGGAACACTTTGAGCCAGGCGCTGACATAGACAATCAGCGCGAAGGAAAACGAAT
>JAITIG010000066.1 GCA_031279575.1 Bifidobacteriaceae bacterium | reverse complement strand
GGCGGGGGCGCGGGCGGCCATACTGGTAGCTGTGACCGGCCAAGACTGGCAGACCGAGGTGCTGGACGAGTTCTGCGCCGCCGTCAGGAGTGAGAACCTGGCTGAGAACACCGTCGCGGCCTACCGCCGCGACGCCCGCGACCTGCTGAAACGGCTGGCGGTGGGGTCGGCCGCCGAACTGTCGGCCTTGACCCTCGACGACCTGCGCGAATGGCTGGCGGACCACATGGATCGGGGCGAGGCCCGGGCTTCGCTGGCCCGCCGGGGAGCCTCCGTCAAACGCTTCATGCGCTGGGCGCTGCGTCAGGGTTTGGTGTCAACCGATCCCGCGGCGCGCCTGCAAACCCCGGTCGCGCAGCGGCGGCTGCCGCGGGTGCTGAGCCGGGGCGAAGCCCTGACCATGATGGAACAGGCCATGGCCAACGCCCTGCGGTCGGGGCCGGTGGGACAACGCGATCATGCCCTGGTGGAGTTGATCTACGGCACCGGCATGCGTGTGTCTGAGGCGGTCGCGCTCGACTTGGGCGCGATTGACCTTGGTCAACGCCTGGCGCGGGTCTTCGGCAAGGGCGCCAAGGAGCGGATGGCGCCGTTCGGGCTGCCCGCCGCCAAAGCCTTGGCGACGTGGATCGACCAGGGGCGGCCGGCCATGTTGGCGGAGTTGGGGATGGAGCCGGCGGAGACGTCGGCGCTGTTCCTGGGTCGGCGCGGGGGCCGGTTGGGCGCGCGCCAAGCCCGCGACGTGGTCCATCGCCTGAGTTGGCTGGCCGGCGTGACCGATGTCGCCCCGCACGGTTTGCGCCATTCGGCGGCCACCCACCTGCTCGAGGGCGGCGCCGACCTGCGCTCGGTGCAGGAGATTCTGGGGCACTCGTCGCTCGCCACCACCCAGCGCTACACCCACGTCTCATCGGAACGCCTTTGGTCCTCCTACGCCCAGGCCCATCCCCGTTCCGGCTCGGCGGATTAGGCGCCTCAGCGCCAGAGGACGGCCCGAGGCTGCGGATTGACCAGGAGCGTCGGGTCGAGGTACTGCTCTTGGCGGCGCACCCCCCAGTGGAGGCAGTCCTGGCAATGCCAGGCCTCGCCCGCGGCCACCGCGCCGACCGCCTCTCCGCGCGCCACCACCGCGCCGACCGCCAAATCGCTGAGCACCGGCTCCAACGTCGAGGCCAACTCGCCGTGGCGGATCACCAAGACATGCCTGTCAACGATCCAACCGTTGAAACTGACCGCTCCCGCGGCTGGCGCCAGCACCGCCGCGCCGGCCGGCGCGCGCAGGTCGACACCGCGGTGGCCTGCCAGCCAGGGCTGCGCCGGCAGGTCGAATGCCCGCACTATCTCGACCGGCGGTGCCAGAGGCCAGTCGAACCGAACCGCCGCAGCGTCATCGGCGCCGGCCAGGTCCCCGCCGCCCGCCGCCCCGCCCAACTCGAAGGCCAGCAACGACCCCAACAGCGCCGCCATGAGCGCGATCCGCGCCATCGTCACCATGTCTCAGTCTTAGCCGACCCCGGCCCGCTCCCGAGCCCAGAAACGATCGGCCTGTGGATGACGCCCCGGCATGTCGGCCCACCCGCCGCCGGGCCGGCCGGCGCCGGCTCCGGGGTTCGGCCCGGGGTTCGGCCCGTCCGCCCGCCTGCCCCGCCGATGCCGCCAACCCGGCGCCCGCTCCGGGGTTCGGCCCCGGGGGTCCGCCCGTCCGCCGCGCGCCACCGCCGCCTGCCCCGCCGGTGCCGCCAACCCGGGGCGCCCGGACGGCATCGGGCGAGGTCGTCTGCCGCCCGGGGGGCCGATGCCGTGCCCCGTGCCCCGGCCCTTTCGCCCGCCGCGCTGGGCCGGCCGGGTTCACCCGTCGGGCCGGGGTCCGGGCTTGGTGTGGTGGCGGTGGTGGGTGAGTGGTTTTTGGTCCGGGTCGAACCACGGCGGGGGCACGAATTCGGGGCGCCCGTCGTCTGCGAGTCTGACCGCCCAGACGGGCGGCCCGGCCCGGGGCGGCTCGACCATCCGGTGATGCGTTGGGCAAAGCAAACATGTGTTTGACAGGTTAGTTGTTCCCCCTGATCGCCAGGGCCGGATGTGGTGGGCGTCGCAGACCTCGGCGGGCCGGTCGCACCCCGGGAAGGAGCATCCGCGGTCGCGGACCGCCAACGCGGCGCGCAGCCCTTTGGGGATCGTCCTTGTGGCCCTGCCGACGTCGAGGATCTGCCCTTTGGCGCGGACGACGGCCCGCATGACGTCGCTGTCGCACGCCAACGCCGCGAACGCGGCGTCGGCCAGGCGTTGCCCGGAGCCGAGGAGCCGGGCGCCTCTCCCGCCGCCGGGGAGGTCTTCGGCTTTGACCACGACCACGACCCTGGCGCCGGCCCCGCCCAGGGGGGCGGCGTTCGGGCATCCTTGGGCGTGGGCGCAGACCTCGACGAGGGCGTCGGCCCTGGCCTGGCGGCGTTCCGGGACGCGGCCGGCGGGGGAGCCGGCTTGTTGGCGGCGGGCTTTGTCGGCGATCTTGTCGACCACGGCCCTGACTCTTTCCGCCTCCGCGGACGCCAGCAGGCCTTTGAGGGTGGCGGTCCCGTCGAAGTTGTCCCGGACGGTGAAGAAGCGCTTCGACTGGGCCCGCAGCAGTTGCCGCTCGGCTTTGTCCTCCGCGGCGGCCTGGGCGGCGGCGGGGGCGGCTTGTTCCAGCACGTGCTCGCCGGCCCTGGCCAGCGCGTCGGAGGCGGCCCGCCCGGCGAGTTCCACCAGCAGCCCCTCGGCCCGCTCGGATTGTTCCTGGCCGAGGTCGTGGGGCAGGGCCCGCAGGACCCCGGTGATCGCCTCCGCCTGGTGCTGGTTGACCGCGCCGGACAACGCCGCCGCCCTGGCCCGCCCGAACCGGGCGGCCCGGCGCGCCTCCAACACCATCCGGGAGGCCTGCGCCCGGGTCAGGTTCGCCTTCAACCCCAACCAGGTGCCGAGCCCGGCCCCGGTCGCGCCCAGGCAAACCCCGGACCGCTCCGCGCTGCCCAGCAGTTCCAGGATCGCCGCTTGGACGGTGTTGGCCGTGTTGACCAGCCCTATGATCTGGTCCAGCACTTCCGGGCCGGCCCGGCCCGCGTTGGTCTGCTCGCTCACCAGCTCGGCCAGCCGTGTCTTCAGGGCGTGCATCGCGGCCACCGCCTCCGAGACCCCGCCGAGCGACCCGGCCGCCTGGGCCACCGCCCGCGCGGACGCGCACTCGACCGGTGTGAACCCTCCCACCGGGGCCGTCCCCGCCCCGGCCCCGGCCCCCGCCGCCGGGCGGGCGACCCCCGGCGCCGCCCAACCCACATCACCACCAGCACCAGCAGCGCCATCACCG
>JAITIG010000188.1 GCA_031279575.1 Bifidobacteriaceae bacterium | reverse complement strand
CAGCCCACCGACCCTTCCATCTGCAGCTCGATCAGCCGGTTGAGCTCTAGGGCGTACTCCATCGGCAGCTCGCGGGCGATCGGCTCGACAAACCCGCGCACAATCATGGCCATGGCCTCAGTTTCCGCCATGCCCCGCGACATGAGGTAGAAAAGCTGGTCGGCCGAGACCTTTGAGACGGTCGCCTCGTGGCCCATGGTGACATCGTCCTCGCGCACGTCGACATAGGGGTAGGTGTCGGTGCGGGAGACATCGTCCACCAGCAGGGCGTCGCAGATGACGTTTGACTTGGCCCGCTCGGCGCCCGGCCGGATGTGGACCAGGCCGCGGTAGGAGGTCCGGCCGCCGCCCCGGGAGATCGACTTGGAGACAATCGAGCTGGAGGTGTCCGGGGCGTCGTGGATCATCTTGGCGCCGGTGTCCTGGTGCTGGCCCTCGCCGGCGAAGGCGATGGACAAGGTCTCGCCCCGGGCCCCGGGGCCGGCCAGGACGCAGGCCGGGTACTTCATCGACACTTTGGAGCCGATGTTGCCGTCGACCCACTCCATGACGCCGCCCGCCTCGACCCGGGTGCGTTTGGTGACCAGGTTGTAAACGTTGGTGGACCAGTTCTGGATCGTGGTGTAGCGCACCCTGGCGCCGCGCCGCACCAAGATCTCCACCACGGCGGCGTGCAGCGAGTCGGTCTGGTAGATGGGGGCGGTGCAGCCCTCCACATAATGCACCTGGGAGCCCTCGTCGGCGATGATCAAAGTGCGCTCGAACTGCCCCATGTTCTCGGTGTTGATGCGGAAGTAGGCCTGCAGCGGGATCTCGACCCGGACGCCGGGCGGCACGTAGATGAACGAGCCGCCGGACCAGACCGCGCTGTTGAGGGCCGCGAATTTGTTGTCGCCGGGCGCCACGATGGTCCCGAAGTGCTCCTTGAACAGCTCCGGGTGGTCTTTCAGGCCGGTGTCGGTGTCGAGGAAGACAACGCCCTGGGCTTCCAGGTCCTCCCGGATCTGGTGGTAGACCACCTCCGACTCGTATTGGGCGGCCACTCCGGCCACCAGGCGCTGTTTTTCCGCCTCGGGGATGCCCAACCGGTCGTAGGTCCGCTTGATGTCCTCCGGCAGCGCCTCCCAGCTGGTGGCCGGGCGGTCGACCGGGCGGACGTAGTACTTGATGGTCTCGAAGTCGATCTGGCCCAGCTCCGCCCCCCACAATGGCAGCGGTTTTTTGCCGAACAGCTCCAGGGCTTTTAGGCGGAAGCCGGCCATCCAGCCCGGCTCGTTCTTGATGGCCGAGATCTGCTCCACAACTTGCCTGGTCAGGCCGCGTTTGGCGGCTTGGCCGGCGGCGTCGGAGTCATGCCAGCCGTATTGGTATTGGCCGATCGAGGCGATGGCCTCGTCTTGGCTGAGCTGGCCGGCGCCGGGGGCGGGCGGGCTCATCCGCCCAACCCCTGGGACAGCTCGAGCGCCAGCGGCACGCAGGTTGTGCAGACGTGCTCGCCGCCGGCCAAGGTCGCCAACCGTTGGACGTGGACTCCGAGCAGGCGCCCGATGGCGCGCGTCTCCGCCTCGCACAGCTCGGGGAAGGCCCGCGCCACCTGGTGGACGGGGCAGTGGCCCTGGCACAGCTGGAGCGTCATGCCGCGCGGGCCGGGCCTGACCGAGGCGGCGTAGCCGTCTTGGTTCATGGCCTGGGCCAAGGCCCGGATGCGGTCCTCCAGGTTGGCGCCGGCGCCGTCGATGGCGGCGGCGTAGCGCTCCTCCAAACGCTGGGCGCGCTGGCCGGCGAACCCGTCCACCGCCTCCGGGCCGGCCGTGCGGGCCAGGAACTCGATCGCCTCGACCGCCAGCGCGTGGTGGTCCTGCTCCAGGGCCAGGTGGGCGGCGGGGGTGGCCACAAAGTAGCGCGCGGGCCGGCCCCGGCCCCGGGTTTGGCCCAGGTGGGCGGGCCCCTGGTGCTCCCCGATCAGGCCGTCCGCCTCAAGCTCGCCGAGGTGGCGGCGGATGCCGGCCGGCGCCAGGGCCAGCTCGGCCGCGATCTCGACAGCTGAGATGGGGCCGTCGACCACCACCAGGCGCAGGATCTGCGCCCGGGTGGCGCCGTCGGCATCGGCGGTCTGGTGGTCCGCCCGCTGGCGACTCATCCGGCTTCCCCCTCCCGCTCAATCCGCAACATTGTTGTATCCAAAACCCCATCGATGCTAGCCGCAAAACCCCGCCCGCGCGAACCAGCGCCCCGGCCCGCCGCAGCTTTCCAGCCTAACCCCGCGACCGCCGGCGGGCCGCCAGGCGCCCCGCCAGCACAATTCCCAAAGCCAAGGCCAAAACGCCCGACTGGACCGCTGTCATGTCGCGCTGGGTGTCCCCCACCCAGGACAGCAGGGCCATCACCCCGGCCGAGCAGGCCGATTGGATGCAGCCCATCAGGGCCGCGGCCGCCCCGGCCGCCTCGCCGTGGCGGGTCAAAGCCAAGGCGGCGGCGTTGCCCGGCACAAAGCCGCCGGCGAACAGCATGGCCGCCACCCCCGGCACCATCAGCCACAGGCCGGCCCCGTCCCAAAAGCTCACAGCGAACCCGGCCGCGGCGAAGGCCAACTCGACCGGCAGCACCGCCATCAGCAGGCGCTTGGGGCTGAAACGGTAGACGGCGGCCGCGTTGGCCTGGGCGCCCGCCACCATGAACACCCCGCACAAGGCGAACACCAGCGCGAACACCCCCGAGGACTGCCCGTAGCGGACCCGGACCAAGAACGGCGAGGAGATCACCCAGGCCATCATGGCGGACATGGCCAACCCCGGGATCAAGGCGTAGCCCATGAACCGGTGGTCGCGCAGCAGCGTCCAGTAGGCCTTGAAGGCCGCGCCCAAGCCGATGGCCGCCGCCCGCACCGCGGCCGGGCGCGTGTCCGGCGCCCGGAACAGCACAAACGCGCCCAGACCAACACCGAAGGCGGCCAGGAAGACAAAGGTGTAGCGCCAGCTGCCGAGCCCGGCCAGGGCCGCGCCCAAAGTTGGGGCCAGCAGCGGCGCCACGCCGATCACCAGCATCAATTGGGACAGCAGCTTGGCGGCTTTGGAGCCGGTGTGCAGGTCGCGCACTATCGCCATCGAAACGGTTTGGGCCGCGGCGTTGCCCACGCCTTGGAGCACCCTGAGGGCCAGCAGCACCGTGATCGAGGGCGTGAAGACAATCCCAATCGAGGCCGCCACATGCAGGGCGATCCCAACCAGCACCGGCCCGCGCCGCCCGTAGCGGTCCGACAGCGGCCCGATCACCGCCTGGCCCAGCGCCCCGCCGGCCAAGGTGGCCACGACCGTGTTTTGCACCCAGGCCCTCGAGGCGCCCAGGTCGGCCGCGATCTCCGGCATCGAGGGCAGGTAGATGTCGCCGGCCACCGCCCCCAGCGAGGCCATCGACCCGAGCAGGACGATCAGCCCGGCGCGGCTCTTGGGCAGTTGGGGGGAAGGCACTCGGAGAAGTCTAGTGGGCCGCCTCGCGCCAAGAGGCGCCCGCGCCAACCGAGACCGTCAACGGCACCTTGAGGCTGGCGGCGCCGGCCATCTCGGCGCGCAAGGTGGCCTCGACGGCCTGCGACTCGGCCTCGGCCACCTCTACTATCAGCTCGTCGTGGACTTGCAGAATCATCCGCGAGGCCAGGCCCTGGCGGCGCAGCGAGGCCTCGACGCGCAGCATCGCCACCTTGATGATGTCCGCCGCGGAGCCCTGGATCGGGGCGTTCAGCGCCATCCGCTCCGCCATCTCGCGGCGCTGCCGGTTCTGCGAGCCCAGATCCGGCAAATAGCGCCGCCGGCCCAAAATAGTCTGCGTGTAGCCGTCCCGCCGCGCCTGGTCCACCACGCCGTCAAGGTAGCGTTTGATGCCGCCGAAGCGCGCGAAGTAGTCGCGCCGCAGCGCCTCCGCCTCAGTTTGCCCGATGCCGAGTTGCCCGGCCAGGCCGTAAGCGCTCAGCCCGTAGGCCAAGCCGTAGGACATGGCCTTGATGTTGTTGCGCTGGTCGGCGGTGATCTGGGCCGGCTCCAGCCCAAACACCCGGGCGGCCACAAACCGGTGCAGATCCTCGCCCTGGTTGAAGGCGTCGATCAGCGCCTGGTCGCCGGACAGGTGCGCCATGATGCGCATCTCGATTTGGGAGTAATCGGCGGTCATCAACTCGCCGCAGCCCTCCCCCACCACAAAGCAGTGCCGCACCTGGCGGCCAATCTGGGTGCGGGCCGGAATGTTCTGCAAGTTCGGCTCGGAAGAGGACAGCCGGCCGGTGGCGGCCACCGTCTGGCCAAAGGTGGTGTGGATGCGGCCGTCGTCTTGGACCGAGCCGAGCAGCGAGTCGATCATCTGGCGCAGTTTGATGGCGTCGCGGTGGGCCAGCAGATGCTCCAAGAACGGGTGGCCGGTTTGCCGGAAAAGCTCCGCCAAAGCCTGGGCGTCGGTGGTGTAGCCGGTTTTGGTGCGGCGGGTCTTGGGCATGTCCAACACGCCGAACAGCAGCTCTTGGAGGGCTTTGGGGCTGCCCAGGTTGATTTGGAGGCCGCCTACGGCCTTCAGGGCGGCCGCCTCGGCGGCCTCGACGCGGTGGTGCAGCTCGTCTCTGAGCTGCTCCAGGCGGTCCAGGTCCACCTTGACGCCGACCCGCTCCATGCCCGCCAGCACCGCCGTCAGCGGCTGCTCCAACTCCACCAGCAGGGCGGTCGCCTGCCGGTCCGCCAATTCGCGGCCCATCGGGCCGGCCAGCTGGGCCACCGCGGCGGCGCGGGCCGGCGCCCGCGGGTCCGGCTCCGGCCCGCCCAAACCCAGATCCAAGGTGCCCTGGCCGCCTGGGGCGGTCTCAGCCAAACGCTGCCCCAGCAGCCGCTCGGTCAAATCCGCCAGGTCGTAGCCGCGCTGGTCCGGCCAGATCAAGTAGGCCGCCAACTCGGTGTCAAAGGCCACCCCGGCCAACTCGAAACCGGACCCGCCCAGCTCCTGGATGGCCGTCTTGGCGCCGTGGACCGCCTTGAGGGCCAGCGGGTCTGCCAGCCAGGCGGCCAGGGCGGCCGTGTCCGCCTCGCCCAAGTTGGCCAAGTCGAGGCCGGTGGCCCGGCCGTCGGCGAAGGCGATCGCCAGATCCCAGGCTTCGCCCGCGCCCGGCCTCAGCCTGCCCAGCACCGCCAGGCCGGCCGTTTGGCCTTGCCGGCCGGCCAAGAAGGCGGCCAGGCCGCCCGCCTCCAAGGCCACCGGACGCAGCCCCTGGGGCCGGGTGGCGGGCGGCAGGCGCGTGGCCGAGGCGTCCCACACCCCGGACTCCAAGACGCGCTCCTTGATCCGCCCAAACTGCAGCGAGGCGAACAGCAGGTCAAGCTCCTGGCGGTTGATCGCCCCCAAGCGCAGCGCCTGCGGCTCGGCCGCCAGCGGCACATCCCGGCGCAATTCCCCCAGCTGGCGGTTGAGCAGCACCTGGGGCAGGTGGTCGCGCAGATTCTGGCCCGCCACGCCTTTGACCTGGCCGGCGTGGGCGGCCAACTCGCCCAGGCTGCCGTACTGCCTGATCCACTTGGCGGCCGTCACCTTGCCCACCTTGGGCACGCCCGGCAGGTTGTCGGACTGCTCGCCCACCAGCGCCGCCAGATCCGGGTACTGGGCCGGGGCCACCCCGTAGCGGGCCACCACCTCGTCCGGGGTGATCTCCGCCGTCTCGCCGCCGCGGGCCTGCGGGTAGAGCACCGTCACCCCGGGCCGCACCAGCTGGAAGGTGTCGCGGTCCCCGGACATGATGAAAACTTCCATCCCCTGGGCGGCGGCGCGGTCCGCCAAAGTCGCCAGCACGTCATCGGCCTCCACCTCCGGCTGCTCGAAGCACCGGATCCCAAGGGCCGCCAAGACCTCCTGGATGAGCGGCACCTGGCCCTTGAACTCCTCCGGGGTCTGGGCCCTGGAAGCCTTGTAGGCCGGGTAGAGGTCGGTCCTAAAAGAATGGCGCGAGACGTCGAAGGCGGCCGCCACATGGGTTGGCCGGAGCTGCTTCAAGGGGCCCAGCAGCATGTTCACAAAACCGTAGACGGCGCCCACCGGCTCGCCGGTGGTGGTGGTGAAGTTGGCCTCCCGCATGGCGTAAAAAGCCCGGTAGGCGACGGAGTGGCCGTCGATCAACAGCAGCTTGGAACTCATCGCTCTAGGCTACGCGGCCCGCCGGCAGGGCCTGCCTCAGCTGGCCGGCGCGCCCATCTGGGCAATCACAGCGTCCGCCACCTCGCGCATGGTCAGGCGGCGGTTCATGGAGGTCTTTTGGATCCAGCGGAAGGCCTCCGGCTCGCTCAGCTCCATATTCTTTATCAACAGCCCCTTGGCGCGCTCGACCCGCTTGCGGGTCTCCAGGCGCTCTTCCATCTCGGCGACCTCGTCTTCCAGGCCCACGATCTCATCGTGCCGGGCGATCGCCAATTCGATGGCGGGCAGCAGGTCGGAGGCGGAAAACGGCTTGACCACGAAGGCCATCGCGCCGGCCTCTTTGGCCCGCTCCACCAACTCGCGCTGGGAGAACGCCGTCAGCATCACCACCGGCGCGAGCCGGTCCTTGGTGATCTTGTCCGCCGCTGTCAAGCCGTCCATCTGCGGCATCTTGATATCCATCACCACCACGTCCGGGCGCAGGTCCTGCGCCAGTTTGACGGCCTCTTCGCCGTTGGCGGCCTCCCCCACCACCTCGAAGCCCGCCTCGCGCAGGATCTCGACCGCGTCCAGCCTGATCAGCGCGTCGTCCTCGGCCACCACCACGCGGCGGGTCTTGTCGTTTGCCTTGTCATCACTCACAGCATGTAGCCTAGTGGGCGAACCAAGCCCTGGTGGCCCAATTGGCAGAGGCAGTCGGCTCAAACCCGGCACGGTGTGGGTTCGAGTCCCACCCAGGGCACAGCAAGTGGAACAGTTCAAACCTGGTGCGACATCCGCTTCACAGTGGTATTGCCGGCAGGCGCCGGGCGGCGGTGGCGCTCATACCCGCGGGCCGGGGCGAACTGCGGCGCCGTGGGCTAGAGTCGAGTTTCTAAGCCTTGGGTTTGAGGTGATTGAGGAGACGCTATTGCCCAGCGACCGCGACAACGACTTGGGGGCCGCCCCCGACCAGCCAGGCGGCGCGCCCCCGCCGCCGGACGATGCCGGCCAGCCGCCCGAGCCGGCCCCCGCCGAGGCGCCTGGCCCCGCCGACCCCGCGGCCGGCGCCCCTGAGGCCGCTGAGCCACCCGGCGCCACCGAGCCCGCCGAACCGCCGGACGCCGCCGCGGCCACCGAACCGCTGGACACCGCCGAGCCCGCCGACCCGCCCGATGCCGCCGCAGCCACCGAACCGCCGGACGCCGCCACGGCCGCCGAACCGCCAGACACCACCGAGCCCGCCGAACCGCCCGATGCCGCCGCGGCCACCGAACCGCTGGACACCACCGAGCCCGCCGATCCGCCGGAAGCCGCCGCGGCCGCCGAACCGCCAGACACCACCGAGCCCGCCGATC
>JAITIG010000183.1 GCA_031279575.1 Bifidobacteriaceae bacterium | reverse complement strand
CACTCCCGCGCCCAGTCGGCCAGGGTCCGTTCCGGGGCGAGGGTCCGCTCCTGGTCGGCGTCGAGCGCGATCAGGAGTTTGCGCAATTCTATGCGCGCCTCGGGTTTGGTGCGGCGTGGGACGGCCTTCCGCCGGCGCCGCCCGCCGATCTCGGGCGGCCCTTCGACGCGGGCGACCCACGCGCCGGTGTCGGCGCGCCGGTAGAGCGACCCGGCGCCCTTGCGCCGGCGCGGCTTGGTGTCGTCCCGTCCGCCCACGCCCACAGTTTACACCCTATGTTGCACCCTATTATCAGGCCGATATGACTCTCATATGGGTGTGAAAACTCTCCGCCGCCCGGGGCTGATGGGGACCGGAATGGCCGTTGACCTGCGTAAGCGCCGGTGATCGGGTGAGGACTGCTTTGTGGGCCCCGTGGGACTCGAACCCACGACCAGCGGATTAAAAGTCCGATGCTCTGCCAACTGAGCTAGAGGCCCGCACGCGCTCCACCATTGTGCCAGGTTATTGATCAGCCCGCATGCTGGCTGAAGCCGGGCGGCACTGCGGGCGGCGCTTCGGGGCGGCGTCCGCCGGGGGCGGACCCGGGGTCTTGACCCTGGGTAGAGTTGGACGGCGTGCACACGCTCGTCATCACCAATGATTTCCCGCCGCATGTGGGCGGGATCGAACGGTTCGTGGAGGAACTGGTCGGGCGGTTCCCGCCGGAGCGGGTGACGGTGCTGGCATCATCACGCGGGCGCCTGACGCGGGAGGAATTGGCCCGGGCCGACGCGGCCCGGCCCTACAGGGTGATCCGCCACCCCGACCGCATCCTGCTGCCGACGCCCCGCGTGACCAGGTTCGCCATCAAACTGGCGCGGCACATCGGAGCCGACTCGATTTGGTTCGGGGCGGCCGCCCCCTTGGCGCTGATGGCGCGCGACCTGCGCCGAAGCCTCGACCTGAAGCGAATCGTGGCCACCACGCATGGCCACGAGGTTTGGTGGGCGCTGACGCCGCCGAGCCGCGTGGCGCTGGCGCGCATCGGCGACAGCGTTGACCATCTCACGTACATCGCCGATTACACCCGCGGGCGCATCGCCCCGGCGCTCAGCCCAGCCGGGCGCGCCCGGCTGGTGCGCCTGACCCCGGGGGTGACTCCCGCCGCCTTCGCCCAACCCCCAGCCGGCCACGGCGCCGCGGGCGCGGCCCAGCAGCCGGCCGCCGCCCCGGTGGTGCTGTCCGTCTCCCGCTTGGTGCCGCGCAAAGGCCAGGACCAGTTGATCCGGGGTTGGCCGCGGGTGGTGGCCGCGCACCCCGACGCGCGCCTGGTCATAGCCGGCAGCGGACCCTATGAGCCCGTCCTGCGCCGGATGGCCGCCGCCAGCCCAGCAGCCGCCTCGATCGAGCTGAAAGGGCAGGTGGTGGGCCAGCCGCTGATCGACCTCTACGCCCGCGCGGACGTCTTCGCCATGCCCTGCCGCACCCGTCTGGCCGGCTTGGAGGTCGAGGGCCTTGGGATTGTCTACCTGGAGGCGGGCGCGGCCGGGGTGCCCGTGGTGGCGGGCGACTCGGGCGGCGCCCCCGAGGCGGTGCTGCCCGGGCGGACCGGTTTCGTTGTCGACGGCCGCAGCCCCGAGCCCGCCGCCGCCAGAATCATAGAGCTGCTCGACGATCCGGCCCGCGCCCGCGCCATGGGCGGCGCCGGGCGCGAGTGGGTGCGCCGCGATTGGGATTGGCAGACCCGCCACGAAACCCTGGCCGCGCTGCTCAACCCGGACGCCTGACCCGCCGCCGGACCAGGACCCCGGAGGCAGGCCGGTCGCCGATGCCACGCCCACGCCAGGGAGCGCGGCGGCCGGTTGGCGGCCGGGGACCCAGCAGCCCAGCGCCGATGCCGCGCCCACGCCAGGGAGCGCGGCAGCCGGTTGGCGGCCGGGGCGTCGGCAACTGCGGCCGGCGGCGTGAACTGGCCAGACGGCATCGGGCGCGGGTTTCGAATTAGCTGCCTGAGCGGCGCCAACGGGTCGCCCAGGCCCAGGCCGGGCCGCCCAACGCGAAGATCGCGGGCATGGCCAGATAGCGGTAGCGGGGCTGGACCTCGATGGCCAGGTGAACCAGCGCGTAGGCGGCGATGAACAGGCCGAGGAAGGCGGCCAGGCGTCCCCACTGGCGCCGGCGGTTGATGAGCAGCACGCCCCAGGCGGCCGCCACCACCGCCGGCAAGAAACCCCCGCGCTCCAGCACCACCGAATAGTGCGCCGTCGTCAGGCGGTCGGAATCCGGGACCTCGTACAGGCCGATCCCTTGAACCTGCGGCCAGAACTGGAAAACGGCGGTGTCGTTCTGCGCCCACAGGACCCTTGTCTGGCGGCTGAGCACCCCCGGCCAGTGTTGCGGCAAATTGCTGAGGGCGCCGTCCACGATTCGTTGGGCCGTGGCGCGCGCGTCCGGCTTCGGGGTCGCCTCATGGATGCCGACCTCTCCGGCCCCGGCCGCTCCCGCCAGGCCCATCACCAACTTCCATTCCGGCAGGTGGTTGCCGACCCCGCCCGGGTTGACGCCGCTGGCTTTGACGGCCGAATCGGCCGCCGCCCCGGCCAGCCCGTAGATCGTCAGCGCCGCCACCCCCGCGGCCAGCGCGAACGCCAATGGGCGCCAGGTCGGGCCGGGCGCGGATTCCAGCGCGGGCGTGGGCGGTGCCCCGGCCGGCGGCGCCGCCGGGCGGGTCCGGTCACGCCGCCGCAGGCCCATCAGCGGCGCCGCGATCAGGGCCGCCATCAGCCCGACGCACACCACCACCCCGGCCGGGCGGGCCAGGTTCCCGAGTTGGAGGGCCACACCGCCGGCGGCCACCAGCGCCCAACCGCCCGGGCGCGGCAGGCGCCCGGGCGCGAGCAGCACCAGATACGCCCCCAGGTACAGGAAGAAAGTCGACAGATGGTCATTCGTCAGGACGTTCGCCAGCAGATACGGCCCGGTGTAGGCCAGATACATCAGACCGGCGAAGACCCCGGCCACCGCCGATCCGCTCATCCGCCTGGCGAAGACGTAGACCAAGAAGTTGGTGCCCGCCATCGCCAGCGCGCCGACAGCCAACAGCGGCGCCAGCGCGCCGCCGAACAGCTTCAACATGAAAGCCTCGTAGATGGCGAACGGCGTCTGATAAGAGAAGAACTGCCAGTAGGCGGACTGGTTGAAGCTGAAATCGCCCTGGTTGATGGCCTCGGCGGCCTGATACATGATCAGGAAATCGGAACGCTGCTGCGTCTGCCAGCAAAACGCGAAAACCAGCTTGACCGCCAAGAATCCGGCGAACAGGGCCACCGGCAAAACCCACTTCGGCGCCCCCAGCCGCCGCCACGCGCGCAGCGCCCAGCCTCCCACCAGCCGCCACACCGCCACGGCCGCCAGCGCGGCGGCGGTGACCGCCAACCACCACCAGCCGAATTGCGACCAACTGCCGCCCAAGAGCGCCACCGCCGCGATCATGACCAGCGCCACGAACGACACCAGGGTCACCGCCCGGCGCGTCAAGCGCCCGATCACCGCTTCAACCATCGCTCCCCCCAGGTCAGCGCCTCGGACTAATCGCGCCGGGCCATTCCCGGCGCCGCCAACACTGTAGCCGGAAGCTGCGCCCCGACCCGTAGCCCGAAGCGCCCGGCGGATCGGACATGGCGTGATCCTTGCGGGGCCTGGCGCCGTGGCCGCGCCCGGCTTGCGAAGCCGGTTACTGTAGAGGGCGCGTGGGTCAATGGCGACCCACGTCCAAGACTGCCAGCGAAGATTCGGGGCCCTGTTCAACCGGCCCCGCCCAACCCGGCCGGCCGCCCAACCCGGCCGGCCGCCCAACCCTGCCGGCGCCCAACCCTGCCACCGCCCAACCCGGTCGGCCGCCCAACGCGGCCAGCGCCCAACGCGACCGCTGAACGTGAGGCGCCCGCACGGCATCGGGCAACGACGGCCAACCCCCGGCGGGGCTAGGCGATGCGCTTCGGGCCCGCCTGCCAGGCGCGCCACGACGAGTCGACGATCGAGCGGAGGTCGTGCTGCGCCTTCCACTCGAAAGTCTGCTCGATCCGGTCGACGTCCCCGATCAGCACCGGCGGGTCGCCGGCGCGGCGCGGCGCCACCACCGGGGCGGTGTCCAGGCCGGAGACCTCGCCGATCATCTCGATGACCTGGCGCACCGACGTGCCGGCGCCGGTGCCGATGTTGAAGGCGTCGAACGGGCGCGCCTCGCGGTCAAGGTAATCCAAGGCGATCATGTGAGCCGTGGCGATGTCGACCACGTGGATGTAGTCGCGCACGCAGGTGCCGTCAGGCGTGGGATAGTCATCCCCGAAGATCGCCGGCCGGCGGCTGTCGTACAGTTTTTGCAACACCATGGGGATGAGGTTGAGCACCGCCGGGTCACCCAAATCCTCCCAGCCAGCCCCGGCGACGTTGAAGTAGCGCAAATTGACGCCGCGCAGGCCCCAGGCGCGGGCGGCGTCCCGCACCAGCCACTCGCCCACCAGCTTCGACTCGCCGTACGGGTTGATCGGTTGGAGGTTGACGTCTTCGCGCACGCGGTCGACGCTCGGTTGGCCGTAAACCGCCGCCGATGACGAGAACACCAGTCGGTCAACAGCTTGCGCCTGCATCGCCAACAGCAAGTTAGCCATCCCGCCAACGTTCTGTTGGTAATACCAGGCCGGGCGCTCGACCGACTCGCCCACCTGTTTGCGCCCGGCGATGTGCACCACCGCTTGACAACCGTCCAGCGCGGCCTGCAACCGGGGCAGCTCGGCCGTGTCGGCCAGGTCGAGTTGGACCAGCTCGGCCGCGCCGACGCGGGTGGCGTCGCCATAAGACAGATCATCGATCACAACCACCTCATGCCCGGCCCGCGCCAGCAGGCGCACAACATGGGCTCCGATGTACCCGGCCCCGCCGGTCACGCAAATCGCCATAGGCTCAAGCTTAAGGCGTCACTCTTGGGGCGCCCGTCCCGGCGGCTCGGCGCCGCGTTCTCGGCGCCGTCGCCGGGTCAGGGGTGCAGGCCGGCCGGCTCGGAGTGCTCCGCCGGCTCGATCTGGAAAGTCGAATGGGTCAGGTCGAAATGCCCGGCCAAGCAGTCCGCCATCTGATCCAACAACTCGTGATACGCCTCCGGGTTGAAGCGCTCTGGGACCACCACGACATGCGCCGTCAGCGACGCCAGCCCCGAAGTGATGGTCCAAGCGTGGAGATCGTGAACAGACACCACGCCCGGCAGTTCCTCCAAGTGGCGGCGCAACTCCCCCAGGTCCATGTCCTTCGGCGTAGCCTCCAGCAGCACCCGCAGCACGTCGCGCAGCAGCGCGTAGGCGCGCGGCAGGATCAACGCCGCAATCACCAGCGAGGCGACCGCGTCAGCCCGCAACCATCCGGTCCAAGCGATGACCGCGCCCGAGGCCACCACCGCCACCGAGCCGAGCGAATCGCCCACCACTTCCAGGTAAGCTCCCCGCACGTTGATCGACTGCTTGGCGCCCCCGCGCAGAATCACCAGGGCGATGACATTGGCCACCAGCCCAATGGCGGCCAGCGCCATCACCGGCCCAGCCTCCACCGGCGCCGGTTGGAACAACCGGCGCACGGCCTCCACCGCCACCCCGACCGCGATCCCAACCACCATCAGCGCGTTCGACAGCGCCGCCAAAACCTCGACCCTTTTCAAGCCGTAGGTGCGCCTCGGCGTCGGGGCGCTGTCCGCCAGCGCCGCCGCCACCAGCGCGAACACCAACCCAATCGAATCCGCCGCCATATGCCCGGCGTCCGCCAGCAAGGCCAGCGAACCCGTCCAAATCGCCCCCACGACCTCCACCGCCAGCACAGAGCCAGCCAGCGCCAGCGCCCATGCCAAGCGTCTCTTGTTGCGCGCGCGCCCCTCCGGGGCGCCGCTTCCCGGCGCCCCGGCCAGACCATGATTGTGATCGTGCGGCATCGGGCCATTCTGCCATCTGCCGGCGGCCCGCGCCGGCGCCCCGGCCGCCCGCCCCCTCGCAAGCGCCCCGGCCGCCCGCCCCCTCGCCAGCGCGAGACGGGACGCTGGGGCGACCAGACGGCATCGGCCAAATTCGCCGATGCCGCGCCAACCGGATTGGCGCTGGTGGTCCCCGTCCCGTACCATGGCCGGTGGTCCGGCCCCCATCGTCTAGTGGCCTAGGACACCGCCCTTTCACGGCGGCGGCACCGGTTCGAATCCGGTTGGGGGTACTGCACATTTGTGTGCGTTTCCTACGCTTCGCTCGTCAACACACGTCGTAGGCGCTTAACGCTCGGGGAGCGCGGTCCCCGAGCTACGCCATCACCTTGCGCTGTCGGCCCACGGCCCGGATTCGAACCACGGTGCTGTGCTTTCTGGCATTGCTCCGCAATAGCGCCTCCGGTTGGGGGAAATGTCGAGCAGGTCTTCGAGGTGGGCTTTGGCGTTGTCGTAGGTTTCGCGGTCGTCGCAGATTTTGGAGTTGGGT
>JAITIG010000181.1 GCA_031279575.1 Bifidobacteriaceae bacterium | reverse complement strand
GCTGTCCGCCGCCAAGTGGATCCCAGGCGTGACCTTCGTCGACGCACCCGTGGAGTTCGGCGACCCGGTAATCGCGCCGTCTGGGTGGATCACGCCGCCATCGGCTGGCTCATCATCTTCTGGCTCGACGATAGTGACTGTCAAGCTCGCAGCGTCAGTGGCGATCTGTCCGATCTGCACCTCGGTGCCGGTGTAGTCCGTGACGGTGTTTCGGAAGACCGCGCGGAAACTGGTGCCGTCCGATGCGGCGGAGGCACTCACGGTGAGGGTATTCGCCGTAACTCCGCTGAAGACATCATCGTCGACAAGGTCCTCCCAACCGTAGGCCGTCTGCACCTGCCACTGGATCTCAACGGCTGGCTCGCCCGACGCTGCGGCCGTGAACTCTACGGCTTGAGGATCCGCCCCGCTCAGCGAGCCATCAGCGCCATATGACGCGCCCTCCAGCGCCACCTCAGCGTCGTTCGGCTGGGTAGTCACAGCTGGGGTCGTATAGCGGGAGATAATCAGCAGTTCGCTGAGAGAGACGGGGATCACGGCGCTTCCACCCGCGTACAGGGCGACCAGTGGAACGTCTCCGGGGCGGGTCACTAGGTTGAGGGAGGAGATACTCAGACCAGACTCCGTGACGAGGTTGTCGGCGGACGCCACCTGCGTGTAGCCGTCGTTAGTGTCGAGGGCGCGAATTCTTCCCGTGAAGGCTGATTCGACCCAGAGCAGGCCGGTCGCAGAGTCAAGCACCATCGACCACGGCGCCCCCGAGAGGGCGACGGTTGTTTCCGCTTGGGGCATGCCGTCTTCTCCGAGGCGGAGAACCTCAATGCCTGTTGTGCGCGAGGCGTAGAGCTTGTCACCGTCCAGGATCAACCGGGCCCGCACGCCTCCACCATTCTGCAACGGTGTCTTGACGGGACCGCTCTCACCGGTGGGATCCACAGTGAAGATGCCATTGGCGGCGGAACTCGCCACCACGTGGATGAGGCCCGACTGTTGGTCGTAGACGCCTGAGTAGGTGATCGCAGTGGAGCCAAACGCGATGAAGTCGTCGGCAGCGGCAGGCGCCGCCGGCGTATCGGTCGGAGTGTCGATGGCGTCGAGATCGTAGAACAAGAGCCCCCGAGACCCACTGATTGATGAGTTGCTTGCTGAGACGAATCTCCCGTCGCCGTCGAAGAACGGCTGGAAACTGGCGTGAGCCGGGATGCTTTGGAGCGTCCAGCTCGCGCGGTAGCCGCCGTTGCCGTCCGGAGCCACGACGTTCAGGGCGCCGGTGTAGGTGACTCCCTCGTACACGCGGAAGTCTGGGTGGGTCGAGGTCGCGGTGCGGACGACCAGTTTCCCGGTGTTCTCGTCCACTGCCATCCCGTTCGGATACCCGACGATCGCAAGCCGCTGCTCTTCGACGAGCGTGTCCGCGTTCAGGATTGCGATCGAGTAGGTGCCGTCCTCCTCCACTGCGGCGGCGAACACCTTCCCTCGCTTAGTGTCGTGGACGGCGCCGAGCCCGCCGGTGAAGAAGTATCCGTCCAGCGAGTCCGAGGCTACGAGAACTTCTTTCCCGGGTGCCGTCCACGTGGGGTCGATATAAGCCTCCTCGGGCCATTCATCGCCCGTCGCGTTGATCGTCAGTGCATCGAAGGGCTCCCCCTCAGCGTAGAACCGGTTCACGACACCGTTGATCGTGGCCTCGAACAGATCAGCGCCCTGCGCGGTCAATGCCGTCGGCAGATCAATCCACCGGTACACACCGGGTGTGACCGTGCGCGTACCGCGCCGGGTGTCGAGCGTGACGAGATCTGCGCTCGCTGTGCTGCTGCTTGCTTCAGCGCCGCTGACCTGGTCGTAGAAGGTCGTCGTGACCTCTGCCGAGAGCGTGCTTGAGGATGGGCTGATCTCAAGGCTGAGATCTCGGAAAGTGAACTTGAAGGTGTGCGCTGCGTAGTCGAAGACGATCGTTCCCTCCAGCTCGAGGCGCAGATCTCGCGACGAGGGATCGTAAGTCCCCGATGAGATCGGCAACTCAAACTCGCCGGACGCCAGCTTCGTCGCACCATCCTCGGCCTCACCGCCGCTTGGCACGTATCGTCGGAGGGATTCCTTGACGCCCCAGGTGACCGAGCCTCCGGTCACCTGCCCTGCGGTTTCGGCCGCGGCTGCGGCGACCGACGTTTGCGGGGTGAGGGACAGGGTTGCGATGATGGCTGCGACGGGCGCGAGAGCCCAGTTGCGAGGGTGGCGAGGAAGGAGCATCGGGTATTGCCTTTCGGGAGCAGCGCCCAGGATTCGGGTCCAGGAGCCATGATGAGGCGCGCACGGATGGCGCTGGGGATGGGGGTCTATGGGCACAAGCCTTGGCCCGGGAACCGAAGGGCTACCGGGCCAAGGCCGTTGATGGTCAGCTGGTCAGCTCACCACTTGACCTCGATTGCGACATCGTTCGCGCGGGGGTCGGTGTCGTCGGCGTCTCGGCCGTTTGCGGTGAAGGTCTGGATGTAGCAGGGCTCGTCGCTGCAATCGATCGTCTCGCCGCCTGCGGTTTCGTAGGTTTCCGCGATGTCGATCTCGACGTCCGCGAACACCTCCCCATCGAAGTCGGGTGACCCGTACACGCCGTCGCTGTTCAGCCAGACCGCGTCATAGTAGGGATCTCCGTTCGTGTAGTAGTCGGATCGCTTCGGCCCGTAGACGAGGTAAATGCCGACTCCGTCCGGCGCGATGACGCTCCCGGGCGTGGTCACGAAGCCGCTGCCGTCGACCAGGACCGTACCGTCCGCGATGCCCTCGAGGTAGGTGGCCGGCGAGCCAGGCCCATCCGAGACGACACCGGAAACCGGATTGACGGTGATCGTGGCACCGCTGTTCGACGTGGTGTTGGATTGGGTCGCAGCCAGCGCGCTGCTTCCCGCGACGAGCGTGAGAGCCGCAGCGCCAAGCAGAGCAAGAGCACGCTTAGCGGTTCTGCGGTCGGTTGAAGTTGAACTCATTGAATTCCCCTTTCGGTAGAATGGGGTTCAGCCGCGCGGCCTTACCCGATTGGTTGGTTGCACGCCCCGCGTTTGCGAGGCGCGTTCAACTCGAGGCCGTCCGGCGGCCGGGGTGAGCCGTTTTTGCACTGAGTTCACCCCGGTTCACTTCCCCCGTGGCCGGGGTCCGCTAGCCGTGTTGCTTCGAGTTGTGGGTGGGCCGGGGTGAGCCAACCCGCATGCGCCAGGCGCCTCCCGGCGCCCGCCGGCGCCAACGGCCCCCGCCGCACTACCTATTAGGCAAGGCAACCCTTAGCGCGTTTCACGACCATACCCGCAACCGCGCGGTGGGTCAAGACGGCGGCGGGAAGATTTTCACAAGCCGGGGCTGAGACAATGGGGCCCATGGCTCAAGACTCTTCCTTCGACATCGTCTCCAAGATCGACCGGCAAGAGGTCGACAACGCCCTCAACCAGGCCGCCAAAGAGATCCACCAGCGCTACGACTTCAAAGGCGCCGGCGCCTCCATCGCCTGGAGCGGGCAAGACCAGATCATCATGTCCGCCAACGCCGAAGACCGCGTCAAGGCGGTGCTGGACGTGTTCCAATCCAAACTGGTCCGCCGCGGCGTGTCCCTCAAAGCGATCGAGGCGGGCGAACCCAAACAGGCGGCCAAAGAGGTCCGGATTGTGGCCACGCTGCGCGAGGGCCTGACCCAGGAGCTGGCCAAGAAGATCGCCAAAGCCATCCGCGACCAGGGCCCCAAAGGCGTCCGCACCCAAATCCAAGGCGACGAGCTGCGCGTCTCATCGAAGTCCCGAGACGACCTCCAAGCCGTCATCGCCCTGGTCAAAGAACAGGACTTCGACGCCGCCCTGCAGTTCGCCAACTACCGCTGACCCAATCCCAGGCGGCCCGCCGCTCAACCCCGGATAAAGACGTGCCGAACCACCTTGCGCGGCAAATCGACCGGCGTGGCGCCCTCGGCCCCGACGCGGATGGCGCCGGAATCCAGCTGCTCCGCGCCCACCAGCGCCCCCGGCAGCACGCCAGCCGCCTGCAAACGCTCCATCGTGGCGATGCCGGATTGCAGGTTCTCGCCCAGCCGAACCACAAGGTAGGGCGGTATCGCCCCCTCGGCGACGGCATCGGGCAGGCGAATCACCCCGTCTAGGAAGGCGGGGATGTGGCGGGTGTCCCCCAACTCGTCAAGCCCTGGGATCGGGTTGCCGTAAGGCGAGGTGTCCGGGTGGCCCATCAACTCCATGATGCGCCGCTCCACATCCTCGCTCATGACATGCTCCCAGCGGCAGGCCTCATCATGCACCTGCGGCCACTCCAGGCCGATGACGTCCGTCAGCAAACGCTCCGCCAGCCGGTGTTTGCGCATCACGCGCATCGCCTTGGCTTGGCCCTCGGCAGTCAGGCGCAGGTGGCGGTCCTCCTCGACCACAACCAAGCCGTCGCGCTCCATGCGGGCGACAGTCTGGGAGACAGTTGGCCCCGAATGCCCAATGCGCTCCGCGATGCGGGCGCGCAAAGGGGTCAGGCCCTCTTCGCCCAACTCGTAGATGGTCCGCAGATACATCTCGGTGGTGTCAATCAGGTCCGTCAATTGCGTCGAGCCCCTCCCCTCGGGCTGGTTCCGCCATTGCGCCCGAATCGGTCTGCCTCACTGGACACGCGCTGCCCAATTCCCACGCGGCCGGGCGCCAACCCCGGCCGGGCAAAGCGGGGACCAGCCCCGCGCCGCCTTGGCGGCCCACCGCCCGGCCTGACTGCCGCCGGGCGCCAACCCGCTCGCGCGAATTGCGCGGCACCCCTCAAGGGTAGCCGCCCGGCGGGCTTGCCGCCGCCCCCCGGCCGCGGATCCCGCCCTGTGGGCCACGCCTGGCCGGCGGCCGGTCAAGGCACGGGGTGGAGGGCGTCGTATTTCAAGAAGGGCGGGTGCCACCTGGCCAAGAGCCCCACAGCCAGGGCGCAGGCCAACCCGCCCGCCAAAACCGCCCAGCCCTCGCCCAGCCAGTGCGACCCGGCCCCCATCACCATGTCGCCTGTCCTAGGACCGCCGGTGACCACCACAACAAACACGCCTTGGAGCCGTCCTCGCAGGTGGTCGGGGGTGGCGGCCTGGAGGATGGTGCCGCGGAAAACCGCCGAGACGGCATCGGCCGCCCCCGCCACCGCCAACCCGGCGCCAGCCCCGACCAGCGCCCACCAAATCACCTGCCCGGGGCTGGTGCGCCCAGCCAGCACCAGCGCCAAACCGGTCAACGCCACCGCCAGCCCCCACACCGCGACCGCCGCCACCACGCCCAAACCCTGGCGGCGCACCCGCCCCACCGGCCCTGACAGCACCATCGCGGCGATGGTGCCGAAGGCCAGGCAAGCCGAGAGCACGCCCACAGTTGTCTTGCCGCCGCCCAGGATCACCGCGGCGATGGCCGGGAAAGCCGCCCGCGGGAAGGCCAGCACCATGGCGCACATGTCCGTCAGGAACGTCATCAGCACATTGCGCCGGGTGGCCAAGAAGTGCAAGCCCGCCGCCACCGAGCGCCAACCAGTCAGGCGCTGGCCGTCCAGCGGCCCCGGGGGCGGCAGCGGCGGCATCGGCGGCAAACGCAGCAGGGCGTAGAGCGCGGCGGTGAAGGTGACCGCGTCGATCAGGTAGGTGGGGCCGTAGCCAACCGAGGCCACCAGCACCGCGCCGGCCAGCGGCCCGCACAGCGTGGCGAAGGAGAAGGTCATGGTGTTGAGCGCGTTCGCGGCCGGCAGCTGGGACAGCGGCACCAGCCGGGGGATGATCGCCGCCCGGGCCGGCGAGGCCACCGAGGTCGCCCCCGCCTGGGCCGCCACCAGCCCGTAGAGCGCCCAGACCGAGTCCAGCCCAAGGTAGGCCTGCACCACAATGCCGAAGGTCGCCAGCCACATGACGCCCGATGCCGCCAAGGCCACTTTGCGGCGGTCGTGCGCGTCCACCAGCGCGCCGCCGTACAGCCCCAGCAGAATCACCGGCGCCAGGCCGCACCCGCCCAGCAGGCCAACCGCGAAGGAGGATTCGGTCAGGTCGTAGACCTGCAGGGAGACCGCTGTGGTGGTGAGCATGGCCCCGGTGTTGGCCAGCGCCTGCCCCACCCACAAGCGCCGGTAGTTGGCGGAGAGCCGCAGCGGGGTGATGTCAGCGAGCAGGCGAGGCACCCGTCCACCTTAAGGGCTGGCTCAGCCAATCAGTTGCTTGATCGGCTCCAAAGCGAAGTAGATCACAAACAGGACCGCCGCCACCCACATCAAGGGGTGGACCTCCTTGGCCTTGCCTTTGGCCAGCTTGATAACCGCGTAGGAGACAAATCCGGCGCCAATCCCAACTGTGATCGAGTAGGCGAACGGCATCAGGACAATCGTCAAGAAGGCCGGGATCGAGATCTCGTAATCTTTCCAGCTGATGCCGCTGACCTGCATCATCATCAAGAACCCGACCACCACCAGGGCGGGGGTGGCGGCCTCGTAGGGCACCATGGCGACCAGCGGGCTCAAGAATGTGGCCAGCAGGAAGCACACCCCGGTGACCAGGTTGGCGAAGCCGGTCCGGGCGCCGTCCCCAACCCCGGCGGCCGATTCGATGTAGGCCGTGTTGGAGGAGACGCCGCCCGCCCCCCCGGCGATGGCGGAGACCGAGTCCACAATCAGGATCTGCTTGGTTCGGGGCGGGTTGCCGTCTTTGTCCAGCAAGTCGCCCTCGGCGCCGATCGCCACCATGGTGCCCATGGTGTCGAAGAAGTCCGCCAGCATCAAGGAGAACACCAGCAGCACCAGGGTGATGGGGCCGAGGTGCTGGATGGCGCCCAGAATGGAGAACTGGCCCAGAATGGAGAAGTCCGGCAGGGCGAAGCCGCCCTCCAAGGCTGGGATGTTGAGGCTCCAGCCGCCCGGGTTGTCGGCGCTGGCCGCGCCTGGGTGGGCCACCGCCTCCACGACCACCGCCAGCACCGTGGCCGTGACGATGGCGATCAGCAAGGCGCCTTTGACTTTGCGCACCATCAGGATGACCGCGAGCAGCAGGCCCACCACGAACACCAGCACGGGCCAGGCGCCCAGCGCGCCGTTGGCGCCCAGTTGGACGGGCGTGGCGCCGGAGGCCGGGGCGGTCACAAAGCGGGCGTTCCACAGCCCGATGAAGGCGATGAACAACCCGATCCCAACCGAGATGGCGACTTTCAATTGGCTGGGCACGGCTCTGAACACGGCGGTGCGGAACCCGGTCAGCACCAGGATCAGAATGATGATGCCCTCGAGCACCACCACGCCCATGGCGTCGGCGTAGCTCATGTTGGGCAGGGTCGCCACCGAGAAGGCGATCACCGAGTTGATGCCGAGGCCCGCGGCCACGGCCATGGGGTAGTTCGCCACCAGGCCCATGGCGATGGTCATGATCCCGGCCACCAGCGCGGTCCCGGCCGCCACCGGGGCGATGTTGGGGGCCGCCCCGCCGCCGATGAAGGTCCCCTGGCCTGAGGGCACAGTCGACAAGATCAGGGGGTTGAGCACAATGATGTAGCTCATAGCGAAGAAGGTGACCAGGCCGCCGCGGACTTCCCGCGCCACGGTGGAACCGCGCTGGCTGATCTTGAAGAACCGGTCGATGGCGCCCTTCTGGGGGGCTGCCGCTTTGGAGGATGTGGTAGCAGGCACGGGCGGAATTCTCCCAGCCCGCCCGCCTCCAACCCAAACCGTGTCCAGCATGCGGAAGCGGCCGGCGGCGCGGCGGCCGGGTTTGACCGCATTGGGCCCGCTTCGGCCCGCCGGGCGGCCGGGCGCGCTTGTTAGGCTAGGCCGCATGTCTTCCCAGCCCGCCACGCCGCCGCCCGTTGTGATCAACCACCCGTTGGTTTTCAGCTTCGGCACCAGCGCCTGGCTGATGGCGCTGCTGACGCTGGTGACCTTGGATTTGACGGGGGTTTACCGGGCCCGGGTGTGGATCGTGGTGTGCGCCGTCGGTGCGGCGCTAGGGGTGATCGGGATTGTCTACACCAAGGTCTCGTGGCGGGCGCGCCGCCCCGACCGTTCCACCCGCGCCTGACTCGAAGCCGGCCCCTCCGCGCCGGTCAGGCCAGCGGGCCGGCAGCCGCGGGCGGCAGGGCGATGGCGTCAAGGGCGGCGGCAACCTCGGGCGGCGCGGCGGCAACCTCGGGCGGCGCGGCGGCGGCATCGGGCGACGCGGCGGCGGCATCGACGGGCACGGCGGCGGCCTCGGGCGGCGCGGCTGCGGCATCGACGGGCGCGGGGGCGGCATCGGGCGGCGCGGCGGCGGCCTCGGCGGGGGCAGCGGGGGCGGGGCGCGGCCGGCGGCGGCCCAAATCGACCGTCACAACCGACAAATCGTCAATCGCCGGGCGGTTGGCCGGCCACTGGGCCCCGGCCCGAGCCACATCCGTCTCCGAATGGGCGCCGCAACCGTGGTCGTAAGACACCACCGAGCCATCCCGGGGCGACCACTGATTGGCGCAAACCCCAAACAAAGTCCGCAGCGACCCAGCCAACTGCGTCACAAAACCGCAGGTAGAGCACTTGGCGCCGGCTTTGACCGCATCCGGGCCGGTGGGGCCGCGGGGGCTCTCATACCAGCGGACGGCGGCCTCGTCGCGGCCCTCGGGCGAGAGCACCCGGGGGCGGCCAAGACCCAGCTCCCAAATCGCCAACTGGTCCTCGTCCGCCTCGCCGGTGGCGCTGTAGCCGGGCTCGAGCCGCACGTCATCGGCGATCCGCGGCAGGGTGTCGCCCGGCCCCAAATCGCCCGGGAGCAGCCGGTCCGCCCACGGCACCCAGGCCGGCGACAACAGCGCCCCGGCGCCCGGCAGCAACTCGGTCTCCGAGACGGTGGCGTGGCGGCCGCGCGGGACGCGGGCCATGGTCACCGCCCAGACCCAGCCGACATAGCCGGGCAGCAGGCAGCCGAAGCGCAAGGTGCCAACCCGGTCCGCCTCCATGGCCAAACCCAGGAAATCGCCCACCGCGCCGGGCGGCGAGATCTCAGCCAGGGCGGCGCGGGCCTTGGCCTGGGCCTCCGGCGCGCCCAAATAGGCGTCCGGTTTGGGCTGGCGGGAGCGTTTGGCCGGTTTGGCTGGGGCCTTGGTCGCGGCGCTCACGCTTCGATGTCCGCCGCGACGGCGCGGAGCACCTGCGCCACCTTGCCGGCCGAGCGGCGGTCGGGGTAGCGGCCGCGGCGCAGCGCGTTGGAGGTCTCGTCAAGCAGCTTGATGACGTCCTCGATGATCACCACCATGTCCTCCGGCTTCTTGCGGTGCGCCTTGACCACCGAGGGCGGGGTCGACAGCACCTGGACGCGCATCGCCGAAGGGCCCCGTTTGCCCTCGGCCAGGTCGTATTCGACCCTGGAGCCGGGGCGGGGCGCCTCAATTCCCGGCGGCAGCGCCGAGACGTGCAGAAACACATCGGCCCCGTCCTCCGCAGTGATGAAACCGAAGCCGCGGCCCTCGTCGAAGAACCTGATCTTGCCGGTGGGCACGGCAACCTCCCTGTGAACGCTGAAACTGAAACTGTTCCTCCCAGGCTACCCGCCCCGGGAGGGGCCCGGCGGCCAGGGCCCAGTCTTCCCGCCCAGCGTTTTAGTCTGGCGGTTCACGGGGTTTTCCAAGGCCACTCCCAGGTTTGGGGGGCAGACTTAGCCCATGCCATCTCCCCCAGCGAAACTGCTCGTCGTCGATGACGAGCCCAACATCCGCGACCTATTGGCCACCTCCTTGAAGTTCGCCGGCTTCTCGGTCATCACCGCCGCCACCGGCGGCGAGGCCGTGGCGGCCGCCGTTGAGCAGCGGCCGGACCTGATTGTGCTGGACGTGATGCTGCCAGACATGGACGGCTTCACCGTCACCCGCCGCCTGCGCGAGCGCGGCGAGCACATCCCGGTGCTGTTCCTGACCGCGCGCGACAACACCTACGACAAAGTCCACGGCCTGACAGTGGGCGGCGACGACTACGTCACCAAGCCGTTCAGCCTGGAAGAGGTCGTGGCCCGCATCAAAGCGGTGCTCAGGCGCACCAACGCCGGAGCCGAGGACGACGACGCCATCCTGCGCGTCGGCGATGTCGAGTTGGACGAGGACTCGCACGAGGTGCGCCGGGCCGGAGTCGACATCGACCTTTCCCCCACCGAGTTCAAGCTGCTGCGCTACCTGATGGCCAACGCCGGCCGCGTCTTGTCAAAAGCCCAGATATTGGACCATGTGTGGGACTACGGCTGGGTCGGGGAAGGCGGCATCGTCGAATCCTATATCTCCTACCTGCGGCGCAAACTCGACGTCCGCCCTGACGGCCAAGAGCTCGAGCCGCTGATCCAAACGCGGCGCGGGGTGGGCTACATGATCCGCGCCCGGGGGCGCACCACCCGGTGAAGAACCCGGCCCGCGGCCTGCTGGGGCAGGGCCGGCCGCTCAGCCTCAAGCTTTCCGCCATCATCGCGGCCCTGGTGGTGCTGGGCTTGTCCCTGGCTGGGACGGCCATCACGGTGGCGCTCAAGCTGAAACTGACCAACGAGGTAGACGCCCAGCTGGCCGCCACAATCGCCACCCTGGCCGTGCCGCAGCAGCTCGACGCCGCCATGTCGGGGCCGTCCGATTACGTTCTAATGGTCTACCTGCCCGAGGGCGAGCTGGGGCGCGCCTTCACCGCTGGCGGCGGGGTGCAGCGCGCCTTGCCCGATATTCCCAGCATGACGGCCGATGACGCGCTGAGCCGGGACGGGCGGGCGTTCACCGTGGGGGCCGCCAGCGGGCGGGGCAAATGGCGCGCCGTGGCCGCCCTCCTGAGCGGCCCCAGCAACGGCGCGGTGGTGCTGGCGCTGCCCTTCGACTCGGTCAACACCACCACCCACGCCATGGCCCTGATGGTGGTTTGGACCGCTTTGGCGGCCACCATCCTGGCCACCTCGCTGGGCTATGTCATGGTGCGCCGGTCGCTGCGGCCGCTCAAGTCAGTCGAGCGGGCGGCCGCCCGGATCGCGGCCGGCGATCTGTCCACCCGCATCCCGCCAGCCCCGCCCGGCACCGAGGTGGGGCACCTGACAGGGTCGCTCAACGCGATGCTGGCGCAAATCGAGGCGGCTTTCGCGGCCCAAAGCGCCTCCGAGGCGCGGATGCGCTCGTTTGTCTCCGACGCCTCGCATGAGCTGCGCACCCCGCTGGCCGCCATCAGAGGCTACGCCGAGCTCTACCGCATGGGCGGTTTGCCCGATGGCGAAGCGCTGGCCGGGGCGGTCAAACGGATCGAGGACGAGGCCGCCCGCATGGGGCTGCTGGTCTCCGACCTGCTGACCCTGGCCCGTTTGGACGAGGCCCGGGCGGTCGCCCGCGAGCCGGTCGACTTGCTGGTGCTGGCCGGCGACGCCATCGCGGACGCCACCGCCCTGGACCCGACCAGGCGGGTCGGCTTGGAGCGGCGCGCCGGGGCCGCAACCGTGGTGGGGGACGAGTCCGCGCTGCGCCGCGTGGTGACCAACCTGGTGGCCAACGCGGTGCGGCACACGCCGGCGGGCACGCCCATCGAACTGGCCGTCGGGGGCGCCCGGCCGGGCTGGGCCGAACTCGAGGTGCGGGACCACGGGCCTGGCATTCCCCAGGCCAAACGGGCCAAAGTGTTCGACCGCTTCTACCGGGTGGACGGCTCCCGGTCGAGGGATTCCGGCGGCGCCGGCCTGGGCTTGGCGATTGTGGCGGGGCTGGTGCGGGCGCACGGCGGCTCGGTGGCGGTGGAGGACACGCCCGGCGGGGGGGCGACTTTCCGCGTGCTGCTGCCAACCGCCCCGGGCGCCGGCCCAGACCCGGGCTGAGGGGCTTGGCGGGCAAAGGGGCTACCATGGCCCAGGGCCAAAAACCTGGCCCGCCCCAGGGGATGCTTTTACCCGCCGTTGAGCCTGCTTTGCCGACGGCCTGAACCAGGGCCGCCTGAGGGGCCGGATCTAGTTTGAGGTGGCCGGCACATGGGCGGTACCGCTTGCCCGGACTGGTTGTTGGGCGTCTGGTCGCGGGCGCTGTTCGAGGCCGGGTCGCCGGCCGAGGCCGGCGAGGTGGGCCGCATCGGGGCCAAGCTGCTGGACCGCTGGTCCAACCCGGGCCGGGTCTTCCACGGCCCCGCCCACTTGATCTCGGTGCTGGAAAAAGTCGACGAGCTGTCGCAGGAGGCCTCCTGCCCCTGCCTGGTGCGCCTGGCCGCCTTCTACCACGGGGCCATGCTTTCCACCGACATCCTCGAATTGGGCCGCCACACCTGGGGCGAGGACGAGGCCCGCTCGGCCGAGCTGGCCCTGGGTCAACTGACCCATCTCGGCTTGGCGGGCGCCAAGGCCGCCCGGGTGCGCGATTTGGTGGCGCAGCTGGGGGCGCGCCCGCCCCAGGTCAAAGACCCCGACCTGGCCGTGCTGTGCGATGCCGAGCGCGCCATCTTGGCGGCCGACCCGCGCTCCTACCGCCTATACGCCGCCCAGGTGCGCGATGAGTGCGGCGACGCCCCAGCCGAGACCGTCTTGGAGGTCAGGATCCAGGTGCTGCGCCGCTGGCTGGCCAAGGACCGCCTCTTCTTGTGCTCGGCCACCGCCAGCTGGGAGGACATCGCGCGCAACAACGTTGAAGCCGAACTGGCCCGCTGCCTGCCCGAGTTGGCCGCGCTGCGGGCCGCCGCCGGGTCGCCGCCGGGGCCGGCCGCAGCCGCGCCGCCGGGCCGAGGAGCCGTGGCCGCAGCCGCGCCGCCGGGGCTGGCCGAAGCCGCGCCCCTCACCCCGGCGCCGGCCGGGCCGGGGCTGGCGGGGCGTTATCCACAGGCCGTTTTTTTCTCACGCCCGCGGGTCCAACCCAGCCCGTAGCTTCTTGGGACAGGCCGCAGCCCGCGGCCGGTGACCCAAGGAGGACCAATGAGCACTTTCCAAGTCAATTCCGAGACCCTGGGGGTGGTGGCCGGGGCCGCGAACGGCTCCATCGCCGCCATCCAAGGCGAGATCGCCGCCCTCAACGGCCAATGCGCCGAGCTGGCCAGCGTTTGGACGGGCGCGGCCGCCAGCGCCTTCGGCGGCGCCATGGAGCAGTGGCGCGGCGCCCAGCGGGTGGTTGAGGACGCCCTGGCGGCGCTCAGCCAGGCGCTGGTGGCCGCCGGCCAAAGCTACGCCGAGGTCGAGCAGAGCAACATGGCGCTGTTCACCCGCTGACCGGGCTGCCCGGCGCGGCGGCCGGCCAGACGGCATCGGCGGTCTCTGGGCGGGGGGCTGGCGCGCCGGGCGGGGACGGCTCGGCCGGGTCTGGGGCCGGGTCCTGGGCCGGGTCCCGGGCCGCCTCGGCGCCCGGGGCCGGCGCGCTGTGGGCGGGCACAGTCGGCAGCCAGGCGACCAGGCGGGTGCGGCCCTCGCCGTCAACCCCCAAGCCCAGGCCGCCGCCCCGCAGCTGGGCCCGGATGCGGTGGTTGGCCAAACCCGACAGGCGCGCCTCCGGCGGCACCGGCAGCCCGTCATTGGTGATGGTCAGCACCACCACCTGCTCGCGGCCCAGGCGCTCAAGGCCAAGGTTGACCCAAATCGAGGTGGCGCGGCCGTGTTTGAGGGCGTTGGTGATCGACTCGTCGAGGATCTCCGTCAGCACGGCCCTGCTGCCGACATCCCACTGCGGGTCGAGTATGGTGTCAAACGCGGCCGCCTCCGGGCTGGTCTCCAAAGCCACCCGGATACTGGCCGGCACCCGGCCCAACACCAAAGCCAACGCCTGGTGCAAGCCCAAATCGGCGCCCAGCGGGAACAGCGAGTGGGACAACTGCCGCACGTCGTTCTCCCGCAGGCGGTCGATGTCCGCGATGATCTCCCCCAACAGGCCAGTCGCCAACTGGTCGTGGTTCTCCACCGCCAGCGGCAGAACCTCCGTCTGCAAGCGGGAGGCGGCGTAGACCAAGCGCTGCTGGAGGTGGTCGTGAAGCACCGAGGACAGCTCGCGGCGCACCTTGAGCTCCGCGTTCTCCCGCTCCAAGGCGTCCTGGCGGGCGCGGAACTCCAGTTCCGCCAAACGCCTCTGGGCAGCCCCGGCGCGCACCTGCGACCGGGCCAAATACATCGACACCGCAATACAGCCAAAAGGCACCGCAAAGGACAAAACCAGCTCCAGCCACACCGGCCCAAGCTGGAAAGCGGTGCCCCAAATGGCCCACACCACGCCAAAGCGCAGCGCGCCCGCCATAAAAGAGAACACCGCCGCGACCGTCGCCCGCCACACGGCCGGCTGGTCGGTGGGATAGAACAGCACCACCGCGGCCGCCCCGACCAGCGAGGGCACCAAGGCGAAAGACCAAACCCCGAACAGATTGGCCCGGTTGAACGGCTCCATCGGCCCCTGGGTGGCGGCCCAACTCCACACAGTGGACCACTCCAGCGCCATGCTGACCGAGATGACCAGCATCAAAGGCACCACAAAACTCAAATAGACCCAGCGCTCGCCCGGCTGGTAGCGCATCGCCCCGTCCCGCCAAGCCGGCCCAGGGCGAGCGCGCCAGCGCGCCTTGGCTGCCACCGCCCGCTACCTTCTGGACGTCTGCTGCAAAAACTGCAACACGGCCGCCACCCTGGGCGAAGCATCGTGCGAGGTGATACCCAGGACGCGGTAGATCGTCTGGAGGTGGTTCTCAACCGAGCGGCGCGACAATCCCAGCAGCTCGGCGGCGGTGGCGTTGGAGAAGCCCTGCGCCACCAGGCGCAAGACCTGCAACTGCGCGCTGGAAAGCTGGCTCACAGGCGAACCATCGCGCGGCGCCGAGCGCTCGGCCAGCTCCGGGTCCAAAATCACCTCGCCCCGGGCGGCCGCCTCGATCGAGCGGAACAGCACCTGCTTGGTGACCGATGAGCGCTTCGAGAGGTAGGACCACGGCCGGGCCACATTCGAGCTGATTGAGACCACCAAGTCCATCACGTCGTGGCTGGACAACAGCACCACCACCAAATCCGGGTTGGCGCGCTGCATCGAGACGCCCAGGGCCACCCCGTTGCCATCGCCCAAAGCGACATCCATCAGCACCAGGTCAATCGAACCGGGCGGGAACTTCGCTTTGGCGTCGGCGGCGCCGGCGGCGGCGCCGACCAAGACAAGCTCAGGGTGGCTCGAAGCCAAATCGACCAGCATCGACCTGAGCAAGTCCTCGTCTTCGACGATGCCGACCCGCACGGTCTTAGGAGCGGAATCCATGCAGACAAACTAGCGCTTTTACCTAATCGGCGCAGCTAGGCTCCGCCCGAGGCCGCGGGTTTGCGCACCCGCGGCCGCGTTTGCCCGGCCCAGAGGGCAAAAAAGAGCCGGGGCCAGCGACAAGGAAATCGCTGGCCCCGGCGAGCCGAATGGATCAGTAGTCCATGCCGCCCATGCCGCCGTCCGGGGTGGCCGGCGCGGCCTTCTCCGGCTTGTCCGCCACCACTGCCTCGGTGGTCAGGAACAGCCCGGCGATGGAGGCCGCGTTCTGCAACGCCGAGCGGGTCACCTTGACCGGGTCGGAGATGCCAGCCGCCATCAGATCCTCGTAGACGCCGGTCTCGGCGTTGAGGCCCTGGCCGGCGGGCAGGCCAGCCACGCGCTCGGCCACCACGCCGCCCTCGAAGCCCGCGTTCTCCGCGATCTGCTTGAGCGGGGCGGACAGGGCCACCTTGACAATATTGGCGCCAATGGCCTCGTCCCCGGCCAGCTCCAAGCCCTCGAAGGCGGCCTTCCCGGCCTGCAGCAGCGCCACGCCGCCACCTGCCACGATGCCTTCTTCGACAGCCGCCTTGGCGTTGCGCACCGCGTCTTCGATGCGGTGCTTGCGCTCTTTGAGCTCCACCTCGGTGGCGGCGCCGGCCTTGATCACGGCCACGCCGCCAGCCAGCTTGGCCAGCCGCTCTTGCAGCTTCTCGCGGTCGTAGTCGGAATCAGAGGACTCGATCTCAGACCGGATCTGGGAGACCCGGCCGGCGATCTCAGCGGCGTCGCCGCCGCCATCGACGATGGTCGTCTCATCCTTGGTCACAACCACCTTGCGGGCCGTGCCCAGCTGATCCAAGGTGGCGTTCTCCAACTTCAGGCCAACCGTCTCAGAGATCACGGTGGCGCCGGTCAGCACCGCCATGTCCTGCAGCATGGCCTTGCGGCGGTCGCCAAACCCGGGGGCCTTGACGGCGACGGACTTGAGCGAGCCGCGCACCTTGTTGACCACCAGCAGCGCCAGCGCCTCGCCGTCCACATCCTCGGCCACGATCGCCAGCGGCTTGGACACCTGGGAGACCTTCTCCAGCAGCGGCAGCAGGTCCTTGACCGAGCTGATCTTGGACTCGACCAGCAGAATGTAGACGTCCTCGAGCACGGCCTCCTGGCGCTCCGGGTCGGTCTGGAAGTACATCGAGAGGTAGCCCTTGTCGAAGCGCATGCCCTCGGTCAACTCCAGTTCAAGCCCAAAGGTGTTGGACTCCTCAACCGTGATGACGCCCTCGTTGCCCACCTTGTCCATCGCCTCGGCGATGAGCGAGCCGATCGCCGGGTCGCCGGCCGAGATAGAGGCCGTGGCCGCCACCTCGTCTTTGCCCTCGACCTCTTTGGACTGCTCCAACAGGGTCTTGACCACGGCATCGACGGCTTGGTCGATGCCCCGCTTCAACGCGATCGGGTTGGCGCCGGCGGCCACGTTGCGCAGGCCCTCGCGCACCAGCGCCTGGGCTAGCACGGTGGCCGTGGTGGTGCCGTCGCCAGCCACGTCATCGGTCTTCTTGGCCACTTCCTTGACCATCTCGGCGCCGATCTTCTCGAACGGCTCCTCGAGTTCGATCTCTTTGGCGATTGACACGCCGTCATTTGTGATGGTGGGAGCGCCCCACTTCTTTTCCAGGACCACGTTGCGGCCCTTCGGCCCAAGGGTCACCTTGACTGTGTCCGCCAAGGTGTTCAGGCCGCGCTCCATGCCGCGACGGGCTTCCTCATCGAAGGCAATGATCTTAGCCATTCGTTTTTCGTTTCCTTTGCTCGACTTGCCATGCGAACCGGCGCCCGCGACGGACGGCCCCGAAGCTTCGCGTTCACGTCACGCCAAGCCCCCAGGCCTCGCCGGGTTCGTTATCACTCTCACTGGGAGAGTGCTAATCAATGGTTAGCACTCTCCGGCGCAGAGTGCAAGCCGGGGGGCCCGGTTATCTCACCACAACCACGATGTTGCCGCCGGCCACCTGGGCGTCCAGCTCCGTCGCCGCCACGCCCAGGGTGCTGGCGACATCCGAGGCGGTCAGCGCCTGGTCCTCGACCGAGTAGTAGACGGTGCTGGCGGCCGGGTCGGCCGGGTTGGGCGGGAAGGCTTTGTCGGCGTTGGCGTAGCCGGCGGTCTTGAGCGTCTCGGCGGCGGTGCCGGCCGCGCCCTGGGTCTCGCCCGCGTTGTAGACCGTGACCTTGATCGACTTGTCGACCACCGCGGCCGGCGGCTCGGGGGTGGGCTCCTCCGCGGGGGTCTCAGGCGTCACCTCGCCGGCGGGGGTGGGCGTCTCGGCCGGCTGGTCGGCGGGGCTGGCGCTGGTGGGAGGCGGCGAGGTAGGCGCCGTTGAGCTGTTCAACCGGTCGCCAAAGTAGTACACCGCGGCGAAGGTGATGGCTGGGATCAGAACAATCACCAGCAGGAACGGCCAAACCCGGCTCCAGGGGCCGCGCCTGGCGGCGTGGACTTCCTTTGGGCGCGCCTCAAGGTCAACTTGGTCGAACTCGTCGGGAGGATACGGGTAAGCGTTCTTAGCCACGACTCAAAGCCTATCCGCTGGGGGGCCTGCCGCAGGCGCAACCAGGCGGCGAGACGACCTCGCGCCTAGGCGCTCATCGCGCTGGCGGCGCAACCGCGCCACCAACCGCGGGTCAAAGGCCAACGCCGCCGGCTGGTCCAGCAGGCCGCTGAGCAGATGGTAATAGCGGGTCGGGTCGATCCCAAACAGGTCCCGGATGGCCTTGTCCTTGGAGCCTTCGTAACGCCACCACTGGCGCTCAAACATCAGCAGTTGGATCTGCAGTTGGCTCAGGTCGGCCCCGGCGGCGCCCGCCGCGCGCTCGGCTTGCCCCATGCCGATGCCTCCTTGTCGCTGCCCCCGAATCCAATCCGTTGCAGCAATGGTAGATCACGCCCGCCTATTGCCGGCCGCGCCACACGGGGCCCGGCGCGGGGTAACGTCTTGGCCATGACCGCTTTGCCTCCTCTGGAGCAGATCATCGACCCGGGTTGGGCCGCCGCTTTGGCGCCGGTTGAGCCGGACATCCGCCGCCTGGGCTGCTTCCTGCGCGCCGAGGTGGCGGCGGGCCGCGGCTACCTGCCCGCCGGCCGGAACGTGCTGCGGGCCTTTCAGCAGCCGTTGGCGCAGGTCAAAGTGCTGATTGTGGGCCAGGACCCTTACCCCACGCCGGGCCACCCGGTGGGTTTGAGCTTCTCGGTGGCGCCGGGGGTGCGCCCGCTGCCCGGCTCCCTGCGCAACATTTTCCAAGAGTTGGCGGCCGATGCCGCCGTCCCGCCTCCCAGCAGCGGCGACCTGACGCCTTGGGCCGGGCAGGGCGTGATGCTGCTCAACCGCGTCCTGACGGTGCGCCCCGGCGCCCCCGCCTCCCACCGGGGCAAGGGCTGGGAGGTGGTGACGGACCTCGCCATCGACACCCTGGCCGGGCGGGGTGGGCCGCTGGTGGCGGTTTTGTGGGGCAAGGACGCGGCCTCGCTGGGGCCGCGCCTGGGCCCGGTGCCGCGGGTCGAGTCCGCCCACCCCTCGCCGATGTCCGCCCAGCGCGGCTTCTTCGGCTCGCGCCCCTTCACCCGCGCCAACGCCCTGCTGGCCGCCCAAGGCGCCGCCCCGGTCGACTGGCGCCTGCCCTAGCCGCCCCCGCCGCCCCCCGCCTGATCGCCCCAACCCCTTGACCAGCGCCGATGCCATCGTCGGTTTCAGCGCACCGCCCCAAATCGGACCATCGCGGCCCAACCGCGCGCGATGGTCCGGTCCGCGTCCCCCCGCATCCCCCCGCCTGATCGCCCCGACCCCCTGACCAGCCCAGACGCCATCGTCGGTTTCAGCGCCCCTCCCCGAATCGGACCATGGCGGCCAAAGCGCGCGCGATGGTCCGATCCGGATCCCCCCGCCGCCGCCAACCTGATCG
>JAITIG010000179.1 GCA_031279575.1 Bifidobacteriaceae bacterium | reverse complement strand
GCAGCGGCGCGGCGCGCCGCGGTGGCCGCGTTTGCGCTGGTGGGGGCGCTGGGCCAGACTCGGGGGGCGCCGGCGGGCGGCGCCAAGTCCACAGAACTCCCGCCGGCGGCGAGAAGTGTGGGGTTGCGCGCCCCGCGGGCGGCCGATGCCGCGCCGCCCGGCATCGGCGCTGGGCGGCCTGGCGGGGCGGGGTTCAGGCTGAACCGGGTGGGGGCGGTCTGGGTGGCTCGCGCGTCAGGGCGGCGGCGGAACCGGGTGGGGGGAGCGCCCGGGTGGGGGCGCGGCGGATGGGCGGGGGTTCAAGTGGGCGGCGGGGCGGGGGCGTGCCCTGGCGGTCCCGCGGGCCGGCTGAAAACGAGCCATCCGGGGCGCCAGCCCACTAGACTGACCCTAATTGCTGACAATTGGAGGCTCCATGAGGCCCAGAGTGCCGCGCGCTGGCGCGTTCGCGGTCGCCACGGCGGCGGCCTTTGCCCTGTTCGCCGGGTGCGCCCTGCCAATCAACAGCGGCGATGAGTATGAGGGCTGGGACGTCGACGACCCCACCTACCAAGATGACGGCTGCACGCCGCTGGTGGTGGCCACGTCATCGGAAAAAGTCAACCTGATGGACGAGTTGGGCGAGGCTTTCAAAGACTCCCCCGAGGGCCAGGGCCTGGCCCAATGCGCCACCGTTTACCCGATCAACGTCTCCTCCGGCAAAGCTTCTGAGATTTTGTCCGCCCGCCCCAAGGTGTGGCCGCTGGGCGATGAGTCGCAGTGGCCGGCGGTGTGGTCCCCGGCCTCGACCATCTGGACCGACCGGGTGGCTTCCCTGGCCGGCGCCGGCTTGGTCGATGGCGCCGAATCGTTCGCCAAAACCCCGGTGGTGCTGGCCATGCCGGAGGCGATGGCCCGCGCGCTCGGTTGGCCGGACCAGGAGATCGGCATCAGCGACATCGAGGCCCTGGTGGCCGCGGGCGGTTGGGGCTCGGCCGGCAAACCGCTGTGGGGCGCGTTCAAGTTGTCGAAGACCAACCCGAACACCTCCACCACGGGCCTTTCCACAATTCTTATGCAAGCGTACGCCGCAGCCGGCAAAACAAAGGATTTGACGGCCGATGACGTCGCCGCCGCCAAGGATTTCTCCCAGGTTTTCGAATCGGCCGCTATCCATTATGGCGACACCACTGGCAAGGTGTTGCAGAACTTGGCGGACTCGTTGGCCCGGGGCGAGGCGAATTATGTTTCCGCAGTCGCTTTGGAGGAGACCAGCCTTTACAACTACAACCTCGGCAACCCGGATTCTCACACCGTTCAACCGGGTGAGATTTTGACCCCGCCGAAGGAGATTTTGGTGGCGGTCTACCCGCGGGAGGGTTCTTTGTGGTCGGACAACCCGGCGGTGGCGTTGGGCGCCGATTGGGTGACCCCGGAGCAGACTGCGGCGGCGGCCGCGTTTTTGGCTTTCTTGCACACCAAGCCGGCTCAGGAGATTTTGCCGAAGTATGGTTTCCGCCCGGTCGACGCGAGCGTGGACCCGTCTGGCGTGCTGAACGCCTCGGTCGGCATTGACACCGCGAAGCCGGCGGTGACCTTGGAGAAGCCGGCGGAGGATGTGGTCACGGCGGCCCTGGAGCAGTGGACGCAGATCCGCAAGCCCTCGGCCGTGTTGGAGGTGATCGACATCTCCGGTTCCATGGATGAGTTGATTGGCGACGGCCGCACCCGGCTGGAGGCGGCTATTGAGGGCGCCAAGTCGACGGTTGACAATTTCCGCCCCACTGATGAGATCGGCGTGTGGGCTTTCACCACCGGCCTGGTTGGCGAATTTGACGGCCAAGCCCATGAGAATGTGGTCGCGGTGCGGGAGTTCGGCGCCCTGGGGGACGGGAAGGAGAGCTTGCGCAATGATATCGCGGATTTGGCTCATTCCTCGCGCCGCGGCACGCCGCTGTATGACACCTTGGAGTTCGCTTACCAGTACATGGTGGAGCGCGCCCAACCGGGCCGCATCAACGCCATCGTGGTCCTTTCCGATGGCGAGGACACCGATTCGCTGAGCTCGATTGACAGTTTGCTGCAGCAGATCAATTCAGATAACGCCGAGGGCGGCAATGACGCGCCGGTGCGCATTTTTGCGATCGCCTATTCTGATGCGGCTGATGTTGACGCCCTGGCCCGCTTGGCGCAGGCCTCCGGCGGCCAAGTTTTCGACGCGACCGACGCCACGAAGATCACCGAGGTCTTCAAGTCGGTCATGAACAATTTCTAACGGATAGGAGCGTGGCGTGAACCGGTTGGCAGCCCGCCTGGCGGCGGTGGCGGCGGCCTGGGCGCTAGCCGCCACCATTTGCACGATGCCGTCCGCCGCCCTGGCCGCCCCGGCCGTCTTGGCTGCCCCGGCCGCCCCCGCCGCGCTGGCCGCCCCCGCCGCGCTGGCCGCCCCCGCCGCGCTGGCCGCCCCCGCCGCGCTGGCCGCGCCGGCCGCCTTAGCTGCCCCGGCCGCCGTGGCCGCTCCCGCTTCGTTGGCCGCCCCGGTCGTCTTGGCCGCCCCGGCCGCCCCCGCCGCCCCGGCCGCCCCCATGGCCGCCGCGGCCCCGGCCGCCCCCGGAGCCGCCGCCCTGGCCGCCGCTCCTGCGGCGGAGGACGCGTTCAATGAGCAGGCGGCGGCTTGCCTGCAAAACCAAACCGTCTGCCAACTTGACGGGGCCACCATCAACGACCCGGCGGCCGTCGAGGCCGCCCTGCCCCCCGGGGTGGGCGTCCTGGTGGTGCCCAAGGAGCGGGTCGAGGTGTTCTCCGCCAACCAGTTGGCCCAAGCGGTGCGCCAACTGGCCGGCGCCGCCACCACCACCGTGATCGTGGTTGAGAAGCAGCAGAAAGACCGTTTCGGGGTGGCGGCGGACAGTTCGGCCGCGGCCATCTTGGAGGCGCTGAACGGGGCGGGCCAAGCCGACGGCGGCGACGGCATCGTCCAGGCGGCCCCGGCTATAGCGGAGGCGCTGTCAGGCAACGGCGAGACGGCCAGCGCCTCGCCGCAAAACAAGCAAACTAGGTCGGAGGGAAATATGAAGGCGGTGGGCTTTTTGGTGGCCTTGGTGGTGGGCGGTTTCTTGCTGATTTGCCTGCTGGTGGCGCTGGTGCTGCTGATTGGCGGGCTGTTGACCCCGCGGCAGCGCCAGGCGCGGCGCCGCGAGAGGGTTGAAGGCAAGTTGTTCAACACCGGCGACCACGCCGATTCGGTGCGCGAATCGTTGGAGCGGTTGCTGGAACTAGCGCAAATCTACGGCGCCAACCTGAAATACGCGGTCGACGGCAAACCCATGGGCCATGAGATCCACGCTGTGGTGGGTGACGTGCAGGAGTTGTTCCGGCGCTTGAAGTCGAAGGGCACCCAGCAGCAAACCCGCATGGCCATGATCGCCTACGCCGACACTTTGAAGAAGCTGCTGGTGGCCCTTGAGGTGGACTATTTCAAGGACATCCGCGACAACCCCCGCCTGTGGGACAACCCCGAGGCCCGCGGGCGCGAGATCTGGGCGGCGGCGGAAGCTGTGCGCCAGCAGGTTCTTGACAACATCCGCCAAGTCAACGCCTCGCGCGACCTGGAGTTCCAAGTGGCGCTCGACTCGCTGGTGGCCAGCGCGGAGAGCCCAAAATTGTCCGATGTTTACGGTGACGCCGCAGGCGGCGCCCCACCGGCCAACACCAACAACTAAGAAAGGCTGTACCAATGGCAGACGTGAAAACCGACGAAGCTGAGGTTGTCACCGCGATTCCTGGTGTCGACATGGGGGCGCTCCTGCAAGGAGCGGATAGCGCCGTCCCGCAAACCCCGCTGGAGAAGGCCTTGTCCGAGGTCGACCCGACCGACGCCAAGGCGGTGGTCCCAACCCAGGCCAAGTTCCAGTTCCGCAGCCTGCTCTCGCCGGAGCAGTTGAAGGCGTTGAAGGCTGGCGCGCCGGCTTTGGCGGTCAAGATGGTGGGCGATATGAACGCCATCATCCAGTTTGGCGAGCCGGTGCTGGCCAAGATGAACGCCGCTTCGGTGCAGTTGCTGGACGCCCAGCGCGGTATTCGCGTGCCGGATGCGGACCAACTGGTCAACGACTTGCTGCGGGAGATGGACGGCTTTGAGAAGCGCTTCCGCAATAAGAAGATGGAAGAGAACGTGACCAAGGTGAAAAAGTGGTTCAAGTCCACCAAGTACACCGTTGTCACCCTGGCCCGGGAGTCGAAGCCAATCGTGGTCAAGCTGGACATGGCCGAGGGCAAGCTGCTGGACATGGAGAACAAGCTCGGCGACAACATCAGCCGGGGGCAGGCGCTGCACAAGCAGACCTTGGAGCACATGGACCAGGTTGTGGCGGTGCTGGCGGCCCTGGAGGAGGTGGCTGAGGTGGTCCGGGCGGAGTTCAAGGCCGCCGATGAGGCTTTGACCGCCGCCACTTCCGGCCCGGAGGGGGAGAGCGCCTCGGTGACCTGGAAGGGCGAGCAGATCACGGTGGGCGAGCTGCGCGAGATCCACGCCAACCTGGCGGCCGTCTCATCCGAGCTGGGCAAAACGTTTGTGGACTGGCGCCAGCAGTTGTTCATGGGCTTTGCCCACGCCCCGGCCACCCGCAACTTGGTTTTGACGCAGTTCTCGCTGCGCCGCCGCTTGCAGACTTTCCGCACCATGGGCATTCCCTCCGCCCGGCATTCGCTGGCTCTGTGGCAGCAGGCGGCGCTGGCCCGCGAGGGCGCCGAGTTGGGCCAGGCCGTCCAGGAGGGCGTCAACCGGATGATCCGGCAGTCCTTCGAGGAGACGGCCACCGCTGTTGGCATGGTGGCGGAGGCCTCCCAGGCGCCGGTCATCACCGAGGAGACGGTGTGGACGGTGATCGATTCGGTCAAGCGCCAGTGCCAGGCGATTGTCGCGGCCGATGCCGCCGGCCGCCTTTTGCGCGAGCGCAACGTCAAGGCCCTGGAGGCCGGGGAGGTTGTGATCAAGGACGAGCTTCAGGACACCCAGCGCAAGCTGGCGCAGCAGGCGCTCGATGGCGTGCCCTCCTCGGAGGAGGCCAAGGCGGCCGCCAAGCCACCGGAGGATGACTTGCTGGGGCAGATGGGTGTGAGCTAGCCGGCGTCGCGGTTGGTGTCGGGTAGGAGCGAGGCGGCGCTACCGGGCACCGGCCAGACTCCCCCCTCGGGGGGCCCCTTTGCAGGTAGTCAAACGGCGGGCCGCTTTCCTTCCACGCCGATGGGGTATATGTGTTACCATCT
>JAITIG010000142.1 GCA_031279575.1 Bifidobacteriaceae bacterium | reverse complement strand
GGGAAGGCCCGCGCCAACTCGCCGGCGGTGCGGGCCAGCCCGTAGACCTCGTGCTCGGCGCTGGGGACTTGGACCAGCACCGGGCCGGCCGCCAACGCCTGGCGCACCAGCCCAAAGGCAGCGCTGGGCAGGCGGGTCCGGCCCGTCGGCCCCTCGCGCGCCAGGTCTTCCGGCGTGGGGGCGCTGACCAGCGGCGCGGCCGCCCTGACCGCCGCCCGCTGGGGCGCCACGGAGCCCAGCCAGCCCGCCTCGACCAGCCCTTGCGCCTCGACCGTGCGGGTCAGGCCGGCCAGCAGCAGGGCGGCGCCCTCCTGCCCCGCCCGCACCGTCATGACCGCCCGCGCCCCGGCGTAGGGGGCGTGCGGCTCGTCCAGGGCCGAGTCGCCATCCCCCACCAGCACCAGCAGACCGGGGCGGCGCAGCGGCGCGTAGGCCGCGGACCGCGTTCCGACCAGCACATCCACGCTGCCCGATGCCGCCGCCCAGTACGCCTCCAGCCGCGCCTGCGGCCCGTCCCCGGCCACCAGGCGGGCCAGGCGGGCATGGGGCGCCAGAACCGCCGCGATGCGGTCGACCACCCGCTCCGACGGGGCCACCACGAGGGCTTGGCGGCCCGCCTGAAGTGTTGCCAGCACCACGTTGACCAAGCCGTTCGCCAGATCATCGCCCGGCAGGTGGTTCCAAACCGCCCGCGGCGCCCGCCCCCCGGCGCCGCCCCCCGCCGCCGCCTGGGCCGGCCCTGCCCCCAGCCCACCGCGGTCGCCACCCGGCATCGCGGGAGGCGGCCCTGCGCCCCGGCCCGCCAGCCAGCGCCGCAGCCCGTCTGCGAACCCGTCCAAAGTCGACCCCGCCGCCGGGGGCGGGGCTGGGACCAGGGGCACGGCATCGGGCGGCGGATCTGAGGCTGGGACCAGGGGCACGGCATCGGACGGCCGATCTGAGGGTGAGACCAGGGGCACGGCATCGGACGGCCGATCTGGGGGTGAGACCAGGGGCACGGCATCGGGCGGCGGATCTGGGGGTGAGAGGGCGGCGGCGAGGCGCTTCTCGGTCTCGATGTGGGCTGCGGGGATGGCCAGGCGCAGCACGTCCGCCACCACCCCGGCCTGGCGGGCGGCCACGGCCTGGGCCAGCCGCCACAGCCCGGGCGTCAGCAGCGGCAGGCCGGAGGGAACGCGGGAAACCGGCGAGAGCTTGCCGGGATGCTCCGACCGCTCGCGCCGCTCGACGATGAACCCGGTGACAGAGCGGCCGCCAAAGTTCACCCGGACGCGCGCGCCAGGCTGGGCGATGCCGTCCAACTGGGCGCCGACCAGGTAGTCGAAAGTCCTATCCAGGTGCGGCGTGGACAGATCCAGCGCCACAACGGCGACAGGCAGGCGGGCGGCGGGCTCCGCCTCCGGCTGCCGGCGGCGGCGCCGGGAGGCCCCCAAACCCGGCAACACCCCCTGCTCAATCATCACCCCCCAACGCTAACGCCACCCTCTGACGCAGAACCCGCCTGGGCCCGGCCGCCTCGGCGGCGGACCGAAAGAGTATAGTAAGGCGCACGGGAAGAAGTAAGGAGAGTCTTGGAAATGGCGTTCACCACAGTCACAAGTAAGGGGCAGGTGACAATTCCTGTGGCGATCCGGCAGCTCGAGGGCATCAGCGAGGGGACCAAGCTGGAGGTGTTCCGGCTGGCCGGAGGGGGCGTCGGGATGGTCCCGCGGCGGCGGTCGCTGGACGATTTGTACGCCTGCCTGCCAAGGCCGGCGGCGGCAGCCGGGGCAGCCGCCGAGGTCGAGCTGGGCGCGGCCGTGGCCGAGGCTCTGGCCAGCGACGACGCCCGGATCGCCGGAGAATCCGCTGCGGGGTCCCCTGGGAGGGCGGCGTGATCGGGCTGGACACCAACGTGCTGGTGCGCCACCTGGCCGGGGACGACCCAAACCAGTCGCCGGCGGCGCGGGCGCTGCTGGCGGGCCGCACGGCGGACCAACCCGCGTTCATCAGCCTGGTGACGCTGGTCGAGGCGCTGTGGACCTTGTCCTCCCGCCGCTACGGCTACGAGCGGACCCAGCTGCTGGACGTGGTGGGCGACCTGGCCGGGCTCGGCGAAGTGCGCCTCCAGGAGCACGCGGCGGTGGTGGCCGCCGTCGCCACCGCCCGCCTGACGGGCTGCGACCTGGCCGACGCCCTGGTGGCCGAGTTGGGCAGGCGGGCCGGATGCGCCCACACCGCCACATTCGACCGGCGGGCGGCCGGCGCCATCCCCGAAATGAGCCTCCGGCCGGCCGCGCCGCCCCAGGCTCCGGACCCGGCCTGATCCGCCGCCAGCTCCCGGCCGAATCCGCTCGCGCCGTCAGCTTCTCGGCCGCGGCCACTCGACCACGTTCGCGTCCAGGAGAACCCGGAAGCCGATTGCCGGGGATTCAATCATCCCCGAACAGATCCGCTTCGATGTCGTCGATGGAGGCCTCGACCACGCGGCCTATGTACTTCTCCCACAAGCGGCGGAACTCGGCATAGGGAACGTGGTGGCGATTGCCCACCTTGAGGGACCCGATGGTGCCATCCGCGATCCGGCGGGAAACCGTCGACCGCGACAGGTTGAGGCCGCGCGCGACCTCGGCCGGTGTCAGCGTCTTGATCTCGGTGCTCACCACCACGGTCTTGCCTTCAGCCGAGGCTTCTTTGACAAAAGCGATCAGCGCGCTCTCCCACACCGAAGTTTCGCCCGATGCCGTGCTGACGGCCTCGGGGGCCAACGTCATCACCTGGGTCATCACGCCCCAAGGCTAACACTCCCCTGCACAGTTTGACACATCATCCGTGCGCAGTGGCTGGGTCTTCGTGGACGGCCGCAGGCCGGCGCCGGGGGGATCAGACGGCGCGCAGCAGGTCTTCGACGCGGTTGGGCTGCTCCCAGGCCAGGCCCGGGCGGCCGAAGTGGCCGAAGGTCGCGGTTGGCAGGTAGACCGGGCGCAGCAGGTCCAGCGCCTCGATGATGGCGGCCGGCCGCAAATCGAACACCCGCCCCACCGCCCGCGCCAGGGCCGCATCCGGCGCCGCCCCGGTGCCGAAGGTCTCCACCGCCAAGCTGACCGGCTGGGCCGCGCCGATGGCGTAGGCGACTTGCAGCTCCGCCCGCCGCGCCAGCCCCGCCGCCACAATGTTCTTGGCCGCCCAGCGCGCCGCGTAGGCGGCGGAGCGGTCCACCTTGGACGGGTCCTTGCCGCTGAACGCCCCGCCGCCGTGCCGGGCCATCCCGCCGTAGGTGTCGACAATGATTTTGCGGCCCGTCACCCCCGTGTCGGCGGCCGGCCCGCCCACCACAAAACTGCCGGACGGGTTGACCAGCACCCGCCTGGGCGCCGCCAAACCCGCCGCCGCCACCACCGGCTCCACCACCAGCCGCCCGATGGCGCGCGCCAGCTCCGGCTCGTCCACCTGGGGCGCGTGCTGGGCCGAGACCACCACGGTGTCCAAGGCGGCCGGCCGGCCATCGACATAGCGGACCGTGACCTGGGTTTTGCCGTCCGGCCGCAGCCCCCCCAACTCGCCGTCCAGCCGGACGCGCTCCAAACGCTCGGCCAACTGGTGGGCCAAGTGGATCGGCAGCGGCATCAGCTCCGGGGTCTCATCGACCGCGTAGCCGAACATCATGCCCTGGTCGCCCGCCCCCTGCGCCAGCGCCCGCCCGGCCCGCCCGCCGCCGCGGGCCTCCAGCGCCCGGTCCACGCCGGCCGCGATCTCCCGGCTTTGCCCCTCGATCAGCACCGAGACCCCGCAGCTGGCCCCGTCGATGCCGGTCTCGGCGCTGTCGTAGCCCTGGGCCAGCAGCACCTCGCGGGCGACATCGGCCACCGGGGCGTAGGCCTCGGTGGTGACCTCGCCGGCCACCACCACCTGGCCGTGGGAGATCAAGCACTCCACCGCCACCCGCGCCCGCGGGTCTTCGGCCAACAGCTGGTCCAGCACCGCGTCAGAGATCTGGTCGCACAGCTTGTCGGGGTGCCCGCCGGTGACAGACTCGGAGGTGAACAGCCTGGATTCGCTCATCCGTAAACCCTAGCGCCAGCCTCGGCGCGGCCCGCCAATTGCAAAGCCGCCCGCCTCAGGCCGCCCGCCGCAGCCTCAGGACGGCGTCCAGCACCGCCTCCGCCACGGCGGTTTTCGACCCGGCCACCCGGCCGATGACGCCGCCGTCGCGGTCCAGCAGCACGGCATCGTTCTGGTCGGAGCCGAACACGGCGCCGCCGGCCACCGAGTTGGCCACCGTCAAATCGGCGCCTTTGCGGCGGGCTTTGGCGCTGGCCCGCTCCAGGGCGGTGGCGGTCGCGTCGCCGGTCTCGGCCGCGAAGCCGACTATGGTCTGGCCCTGGGCCCGGCCGGCCAGCAGGGCGGCCAAAATGTCCGGGTTCGCCACCAACTCCAAGGTCAGACGGTCGCGGCCGTCCCGTTTGAGCTTCTCTTCGGCCCGGACGGCTGGCCGGAAGTCCGCCACCGCCGCCACCATCGCAATCACATCGGCCGCGCCCGCCCGCGCCGCCATCGCCTGGGCCAACTCCGCCGCCGTGCCCACCCGGGCGGTCTCGACGCCCGCGGGCAGCGCCGCGGCCACGCTGTCCGCCAAGTTGGCCGCCACCAAGCTAACCGCCGCGCCGCGCCGGGCCGCGGCCGCCGCCAGCGCCACACCCTGCTTGCCCGATGACGTGTTGCCCAAGAAGCGCACCGGGTCCAGCGGCTCGCGCGTCCCGCCGGCGCTGACCAGCACCCGCAGGCCCGCCATGTCCCCCGGGCGCAGCGCGTCCGCCACCGCCTGGGCGATTTGGGCCGGCTCGGCCATCCGCCCGGGCCCGGCATCGCCGCCGGCCAGCCGCCCGGCGGGGGCCTCGAGCACGCTCACGCCGCGCCGGCGCAAGGTGGCCAGGTTGGTTTGGGTGGCCGGGTGCTCCAGCATGGCGGTGTGCATGGCCGGCGCCACCAGCACCGGCGCCCGGGTCGCCAGCAGGACGGCGGTCAGCAGGTCGTCCGCCAGGCCGGCGGCGTGCCGGGCGATCAAATCGGCCGTGGCCGGCGCCACCACCACGGCGCGCGCCTGGCCGGCCAGGGCCACGTGGTCCACCCCGGCCGCCCCGCCAAACACTCCAGTGGCGGCAGGCGCCCCGGTCAGGGCCTCAAAAGTGGCCGCCCCCACAAAGTTCAGCGCCGCCGGCGTGGGCACCGCCCTGACGCTGTGGCCGGCCTCGGTTAGAAGCCGCACCAAGGCGGGCGCCTTGTAGGCGGCGATCCCGCCGCCCACGCCCACCACGATCATGGCCCGGTCACTCCCCGGCCGGGCCGAAGGCGAGCAGCCCCTGGTTGATCTCCCGCAGCGCGATCGACAGCGCTTTCTCCTGCGGCGAGGAGTCCACCAGCGGGCCGACGTGCTCCAGCAGGCCCTCTTGGAGCTGGGCCTGGAACGCGTTGATCTGCCGGGCGCGTTTGGCCGCGTAGATCACCAAGGCGTACTTCGAGTCGGTGACCTCAAGCAGATCGTCGATCGGGGGGTTGGTGATCCCCTCCGGGTTGGCCATGGTTCCTGCCACGCTGTTTCCTTCCGCCACTCGCGGCCGCCGCCTGGGAGTGGCCCAGGCGGGCCGACCGCGCCGAATTAACCGACCCAGTGTACCCCCGCGAGGCCTGGGCCGCGCCCAAAGTCAGCCGGCGCGCTCAAGCCCCATCAGGGCGGCGACCTCCGCCACCGTTTGCTCAAGGCTGTCGTTGACCACCACCGCGTCGAACTCGCCGCGCGCCGCCACCTCGGCTTTGGCCACGGCCAGGCGCTTGGCGCGCTGCTCGGGCGGCTCCGTGCCGCGGCCGGCCAGGCGGCGCTCCAACTCATCCCAAGACGGCGGCATCAAAAACACCCCAAGGGCGCCGGGCTGGGCGGCGCGCACCTGGCGCGCCCCCGCCAAGTCGATCTCAAGCAGGGCCGGCCGGCCCTGCGCCAGCGCCGCCTCGACCGGGCGGCGCGGCGTGCCGTAGAAATGGCCGTTGTATTCCGCCCACTCCAGCATTTGCCCGCGCTTGACGGCGGCCTCAAACCCCGCGCGGTCCCAGAACAGGTAACTGGCGCCCGCCACCTCGCCCGGCCGCGGCGGCCGGGTGGTGGCAGAGACGGACAAGAACACCGGGTAGCGCCGCGCGATGGCGGCGGCCACGCTCCCTTTGCCCACCCCGGAGGGTCCCACCAGCACAGTCAGGCGCGCGGGCGCCGGGCGGGGCTCCCCCGCCGCCCCGGCCCCTTGGCCCACGCCGGCTCAGCCGAAGCGCTCGATCAGCTGCTCTCTTTGGTGCGGGCCAAGCCCGCGGATGCGCCGCGACTCGGAGATGCCGATCTCCGTCATGATCGCCTTCGCCTTCACCTTGCCGACTCCCGGCAGGGCCTCGAGCAAATTGCCCACCTTGATCTTGCCGATGATGTCGTCGTTCTCGCCCAGTGCCAGGACCTCGCTCAAGGAACTGCGCGACTCCTTCAGCCTGGTCTTCACCTCGGCGCGGGTCTGGCGCGCCTCGGCCGCCTTCTTCAGGGCCGCTGCCCGCTGCTCAGGAGTCAATGGAGGAAGAGCCATACTATTTCCCGCCTTAGAATTGCCGTCTTTGGACTTGGACAGTCACAACTTAGCGGCTGACCTGCGATGACGCAACGCCAATCAGGCTAATTTCCTAGAAAGGCGACCGCTTGGGCCAAGCGGCGCACCGCCCCGGCCAGTTCCGCGCCCCCCGGGCCGGCCGCCGCCACCGCGCGCGAGGCGGTCGCCAAAACCAGGCCGCGGGCCTGGCCGAAGAGCCGCTCCAACTCGGCCGGCCCAGCCCCCTGCGCGCCCACGCCGGGAGCCAAAATTGGGCCGCCCACCTGCGCAATCAGCTTCCTGCCGAGCGGCCGCAAAGACCCGATGGTGGCCCCCACAACCAGCCCCGCGGGCCCCAGCGCCGCCCCGCCGGCGCGGCCGGCTCCAGGGCCCCAAGAACCGTCTGCCGCGCCCCGCCCGGCCCGCGCCGCCCGCCAAGCGGCGTTGTATTCGGCCGCCGCCTGGATCATTGACTCGCCCACCGAAAGCCGCCCCCGAGTGACCGCATGTTGGACAGCAGCACCTTCGGGATTCGAGGTGAAAGCCAAAACGAACACGCCGCGCCCGGTTTTGGCGGCCAACTCGAGGGCCGGCGCCAGCGAGGCGAAGCCCAAGTACGGGCTCAAGGTGCAGGCGTCCGCGGCCAGGGGCGCGGCATCGTCCAAATAGGCTTGGGCGTAGGCCGCCATGGTGGAGCCGATGTCGCCCCGTTTGACGTCCAAAATGGACAGCAGCCCCCGCTGGCGGGCCCCGGCCAGCACCTGCTCCAAAGCCGCCACGCCCGCCGCCCCGTGGCGCTCGAACAGGGCCGACTGCGGCTTGACGGCGGCCGCCCCGCCCGCCTCGGCGGCATCGAGCAGGGCGGCGGCGAAGCCGGGCAGGGCGGCCGCGCTGTCCGCCAGCCCCCAGGCCGCCAGCGCCGCCGGATGCGGGTCGATCCCAACGCACAAGTGGCTGCGCCCGGCCATCGCCGCCGCCAACCGCTCCCCGAACGGCCTCACGCGCCCGCCCCCAACTGGGCGGCCTGCAGCGGCGTGACGCTGAACGGGCCGGCCGCCATCGCCTCGATGGCCTGGACGGCGGCCGCCAACTGCTGCGTGGTGGTGACAATGGGCCGGTTCATGGCCGTGATGGCGACCCGGATCTCGTAGCCGTCGGCGCGGGCGCCGGCCCCGGAGGGCGTGTTCACCACCATGTCGATCTGGCCGGCGTTGATCAAGTCGACCACGGTGGGCCGCCCGGCCCCCTCCGAGACTTTCAACACCTCGCGGCAGGCGATGGAGTTGCGGCGCAGCACCGAGGCGGTGCCCTCCGTGGCCAGAATCTCAAACCCCATCTCGACTAAGCGTTTGACCGGGAAAATGATCGAGCGCTTGTCGCGGTCCGCCACCGAGACGAACACCGACCCCCGGCGCGGCAAACCGCCGTAGGCCGCCACCTGCGCCTTGGCGAAAGCTGTCGGGAAGTCGCGGTCGCGGCCCATGACCTCGCCGGTGGAGCGCATCTCCGGGCCCAGCACCGTGTCGACAATTTTGCCGTCCGCCGTGCGGAAGCGCGCGAACGGCAGCACCACCTCCTTGACCGCCATCTGCCCCGCCTCCAGCAAACGCGCCGAATCCTCCTGGGGCAGGCGGCCTTCGGCTTGGAGTTGGGCGATCGAGCGGCCCGCCATGACCAGGCAGGCGGCCTTGGCCAGGGGCACACCGGTCGCCTTGGACACGAACGGCACCGTGCGCGAGGCCCTCGGGTTGGCCTCCAGCACGTAGAGCACGTCGCTCATAAGGGCGAATTGGATGTTGATCAGCCCGCGCACCCCCACCCCGCGGGCGATGGCGGCGGTGGAGGCCCTGATCCGCTCGATGTCGCGCCCGGACAAGGTCACCGGCGGCAGCACGCAGGCGCTGTCGCCGGAGTGGATGCCCGCCTCCTCGATGTGCTCCATGACGCCGCCCAGGAACAGCGTCTCGCCATCGAACAAGGCGTCGACGTCGATCTCGATGGCGTCGTCCAAGAAGCGGTCGATCAGCACCGGGGCGTCCGCCCGGCCGCCCGCCGGGATCGCCTTGAGCATGTACTCCTCCAGGTGGTCGGAGTTGTAGACAATCTCCATGCCGCGCCCGCCCAGCACATAGGAGGGCCGCACCAGCACCGGGTAGCCGATCCGCTCCGCCACGGCGCGGGCCTCCGGCACGCTCAGGGCGGTGCCGTAGGGCGGGGCCGGCAGGCCCGCGTCTTGCAGCACGCGCCCAAACAGGCCGCGGTTTTCGGCCGCGTCGATCGCCTCTGGCGGCGTGCCCCACATCGGCAGCCCGGCCTCGGCCAGGCTCGAGGCCAAGCTGAGGGGGGTTTGCCCGCCCAGTTGCACGATGACGCCGGCCACCTCCCCGGCCGCGCGCTCGGCATCGTACACCTCCATGACGTCCTCAAAGGTGAGCGGCTCGAAGTAGAGGCGGCCGGAGATGTCGTAGTCGGTTGAGACGGTCTCCGGGTTGCAGTTGACCATCACGGTCTCGTATTCCTCACCCAGCACCAAGGAGGCGTGGACGCAGGAATAGTCGAACTCGATGCCTTGGCCGATCCGGTTGGGGCCGGAGCCGAGGATCAGCACGGCCGGTTTTAGCCGCGGGCGGACCTCTGTCTCTTGCTCATAGGTGGAGTAGAGGTAGGGGGTGCGGGCGGCGAACTCCCCGGCGCAGGTGTCGACCATTTTGTAGACCGGGCGCAGGCCGAAGGCGTGGCGGACCTCGCGGACGGCTTCCTCGCTGAGGCCGCGCAACTCTCCGATCTGGGTGTCGGAAAGGCCGTGGCGTTTGGCCCGGGCGAGCACCCGGTGGCTCAGCGCCGGCGCCGCCGCGACCTCTGCCGCGACCTCGTTGATGAGGGCGATCTGGTCTAGGAACCAAGGGTCGATGCCGGTCTCGGAGGCCAACTCCGCGACCGGGACGCCCCAGCGGCTGGCCTGTTGGACGTCCACCAGGCGGTGCTCGGTGGGCCGGGCGGTGGAGGCGACCAGGGCCTTCAAGTCCTTAGCCGAGGGGCGCGGGCCGCGCCAATGGAAGCGGGCGCCTTTCTTGTCGATCGAGCGCATGGCTTTGCCCAGGGATTCGGTGAAGGTGCGGCCGATCGCCATCGCCTCTCCGACTGATTTCATGGTGGTGGTCAAGGTGTCATCCGCGGCTGGGAACTTCTCGAAGGCGAAGCGGGGCACCTTGGTGACGATGTAGTCGATCGACGGCTCGAAGCTGGCCGGGGTGGAGCCGGTGATGTCGTTCGGGATCTCGTCCAGGGTGTAGCCGATGGCGAGGCGGGCGGCGATCTTGGCGATCGGGAAGCCGGTCGCCTTGGAGGCCAGCGCCGAGGACCGCGACACCCGCGGGTTCATCTCAATGACGATGACGCGCCCGTCGCGCGGGTTGACGGCGAACTGGATGTTGCAGCCGCCGGTGTCGACCCCGACTTCGCGGATGACGGCGATCCCGATGTCCCGCAGGCGCTGGTATTCGCGGTCGGTCAGGGTCAGGGCCGGGGCCACGGTGACCGAGTCGCCGGTGTGGACGCCCATCGGGTCGAGGTTCTCGATCGAGCAGACCACCACCACGTTGTCGGCTTTGTCGCGCATGATCTCAAGCTCGAACTCCTTCCAGCCGATGACCGACTCCTCGAGCAGGACTTCGCCGGTGGGGCTGTATTGGAGGCCCTGGCCGGCGATCCGCCTGAGGTCGGCCTGGCTGTGGGCGATCCCCGAGCCGAGGCCGCCCATGGTGAAAGACGGCCGCACCACCAAGGGGTAGCCCAGCTCAGCGGCCGCCTCCAGGCACTCCGGCATCGAGCGCGCGATCCGGCTGCGCGCCACCGCCGCGCCGGAACGCTCCACCACGCCTTTGAACTGGTCGCGGTCCTCGCCGGCGGTGATCGAGGCGACCTGGGCGCCGATCAGTTCGACGGCGTACTTCTCCAGCACTCCGGCCTGGGCCAACTCGACGGCGGCGTTGAGCGCGGTTTGGCCGCCTAAGGTCGGTAGCAGCGCGTCGGGGCGTTCCCGCTCGATGATCGCTGTCAGGGCGGCCAACTCGATCGGCTCGATGTAGGTGGCGTCGGAGAACTCCGGGTCGGTCATGATGGTGGCCGGGTTGGAGTTCACCAATATGACCCTGATGCCCTCCTCTTTGAGGACCCGGCAAGCCTGGGTGCCGGAATAGTCGAACTCGCAGGCCTGGCCGATCACGATCGGCCCCGAGCCGATCACCATCACCGAGCCGATGTCGCCACGCTTGGGCATCTGTCCGCCTCCTTTCCCGCCTCTCTCGGACGGGTCTTAAAGGAACTGTGGCTGGGGCGCTCCCCGGGCCGCCCCCAAGCCTACCCGCGCCACCCCCCACCCGCGTCACAGCATCGGCCCCGACAACCTGATGCGCGCGCCGCGCCCGATGTACCATTGCCGCGTGATCCGCAGCACCGTGCCCCTCAAGGAATCGTCCTATCAAGAGATCAAGCGCATCGCCTCACTTGAGCACCGCTCTGTGGCCTCGGTCTTGACGACGCTGGTGGAGGACGGGCTCACCCGCCGCGGTGGGGCCCATGTCATCCGGTCGCCCAAGACCGGCCTGCCGGTGTTCCAACTTCCCGGCCTGGTCTCCGCCGCCGAGGCCGCGGCCCTGGCGGACGAGGACGCCTGACGTGTTCCTCTTCGACTCGTCGGCGGCGATCGCCCTGTTCGCCTCCAACCACGCCGACCACCAATCCGTCGAAGACTGGGCCGCCGGACAGACCGCCCTGGCGATGTGCCCGGTCAGCGAAGGGGCCCTGGTGCGTTATTTGGTGCGTTCGGGTGTCTCGGCGTCGCTCGCTCGCTCCACCATCGCCCAGATCTACGACCAGCCGGGCTGGAAGTTCGTCGCCGACGACGTCTCATACGGCCAGGCCGACCTGGGCGCGGTCTCGGGGCACCGCCAAGTCACCGAC
>JAITIG010000132.1 GCA_031279575.1 Bifidobacteriaceae bacterium | reverse complement strand
GGGCCTGGCCGTCTGCTGGGCCGTCCGCCCGGCCGGCCGCGGAGCCGTCCGCTAAGCCGTCCGCCGAGCCGTCCGCCCGGCCGGCCGCGGAGCCGTCCGCTAAGCCGTACGCTGAGCCGTCCGCCCGGCCGGCCGCCCGGCAGGCCGCCGAGCCGTCCGCCGAGCCGTCCGCCCGGCCGGGTGCGGGGCCGGCCGCTGAGCCGTACGCTGAGCCGCCCGCCCGGCCGGCTGCGGGGCCGGCCGCGGGGCCGGGTGCGGGGCCGGCCGCGGGGCCGGCTGCGGGGCCGTCCGCGGGGCCGGCCGCTGGCGAGGCGTCCCCGGCCGGCGGCGGCTCCTCGAAAGCGGTCACGCAGTAGCGGGAAACCCGCAGCTGGTCCGACCAGTAACCGGCCGGCAAATACGCCTTGCGCACCAGGTGGGCCCAGAATTGCTCCGGCCGGGGCAACTGCTCCCAAACCTGCGGCAGGAAGGTGCCGCGGTGGCCCGGCGCCTCCAAGATCAAGCCGTCCACCCCGGGGCGCAGTTGGCGCAGCAGGTCCGGGCGGTCGGCGAACTCGATCGGTTGCGGGGCGGACAGCACCGAGACCTCGATCCGGGTGCGGGCCAGCTCGGCGGCCGGCAGCGGCTCGAAGCGCGGGTCCTGGCAGGCGGCCGCCACCGCGTTGCGGCGCACATCCTCGCCCAGCGGCCGGTGGGCCTCGAGCGAGCCGATGCAGCCCCGCAGCTGGCCGCGCTGAGTCAACGTGACAAAACTGGCGCCAGGCCGTTCCAGCAGGTCAAGCACATTCTCATCGACCCCCGCCGGGCCCGGCCCGGCAGCGCGCAGCGCCTCCCGCCAACCCTCCAGGCGCCGCCCAGCCAAGACCGCGCCGATGGCGTGGCGGGCCAGCCCCAGCAAAACGGGCGCGGCGGCCGGGGGCGGGGCGGGCGTCATCGGGCGCCGCCAAAAGCCAAGGCGGCGGGGGCGGGCGGGCAGGCCCCGCAGGCGGCGCGGGCCGCGCGGGCGCGGCGGGCGTGGACGGCGGCCGGGGGCGGGGCGGGCGTCATCGGGCGCCGCCAAGAACCAGGGCGGCGGGCGGGCGCGGAAGCTGCGGGGAGGGAGGGCGTCATCGGGCGCCTTCTTGGGTGAAGGCGATGGCGGCGTAGCCGACCACCGCCGAGCGGTCGCCGGCCGTGTCGCCGGAGTTGGCGTATTGCACCAGCCGGGCGCTCAAGCCCAGGCGGCGGGAGACCTCCAGCAGGCCGTTGACCGGGAAAACGCCGCAGGCCTGATCGCTGCGCAGCGGCGGGCGGCCAGCCAGGATTTGGCCGATGGCCTCGGAGTCGACCGCCACCGCCTGCTGGTAGGGGAGGTAGTGGGACAGGTCGGAGCTGACCACCACCAAGGTCTCGGGGCCGCCCCAGACCGCCTCGATGACCGCCGCCACCGCGGCCGGCTCGGCCCAGCCAACCGCCAGCGGCAGGACCGGCACGCCCGGCCCCAAAGCCGCCTGGATGAACGGCAGGTGGACCTCGAGCGAGTGCTCGCGGGCGTGGACTGGCGGGCTGGTGATGACCTGCGGCAAGGCGGCGGCGATGGCGGCCCCCTCCTGCCAAACCGGCACGTCCCCCAGCGGGGTGCGGAAGCAATCGGCGCCGGCCAGGGCCACAAACGGGGTGCCCACCTGGTGGCAAGGGCCAAGCAGCACCACCCGCTCGTAGCCCGCGCCCGCCGCGGCGGCGTAGCCGGCGGCGGCGGTGGCGCCCGAGTAGCGGTAGCCGGCGTGCGGCGCGATCAACGCCTTGACCGGGCCGGCGGGCCGCGCCTGGGCGGCGGCGGCCTGGTCAAGCAGGGACAGCACTTGGGCTGACAACTCTTCCGGCGATGCTGGGTAGAACAGCCCGGCGACGGCGGGCTGGCGCGTCACAGCCATGCCCAAAGGGTAGTCCCGCGCCGCCCGCCGCGCACCGGGCCCGGCCGGAGCGTCTTGCGGCCGCCGGCGCCGCAGGCGAGGATCGGCGGACCGGGGGCCAGGGATCAGGGTGGGGACCAGGGATCAGGGTGGGGATCAGCCCGCGTCTTGGAAAATGACCCGGTAGGCCGGGTTGAGGGCGTAGCCCCGGCCGCGGACGGTGGCGATGACGCCGGGCAGCGCCAGCTTCTCGCGCAGGTGGGCCACATGGACATCGACCGCGCGGGAAGACTCGTCGAGGTTGCGGCCGCCTGGGCCGACGGCCAGCAGCGCGTCCCGCGTCACCGGCTCGCCCGGCTGCGCCGCCAGGGCCGCCAGCAGGTCGAACTCGCGCGGGGTGAGCCGCCGGGCCGAGCCGTCCACCCGAACCGACTGGCTGGAGCGGCTCAGTTTGATCTCGGAGCGGACGGGCAGGGCCGCCAAACGCTGCTGAAAAGCCCGCGCGGCGGCGATGGACTCGCCTGAGACGGCCAGCGGCGGGGCGGCCTCGGGCGGGGCGCTCCACTCGGCCTGGCGGACGCGGCGGGCGCGCGCCCGGCCGCCTGGGATCACAATCAGCGGTCCGCGGTAGGAGGGCTGGCGGCGGTGGGGAAAGGCAGGTGCGTAAGCTGTAGCGGTCATTGGGGGGGTCCTTGGGTGCCAGGGCACCCGCGTGGCGGCGCGGCCAGCGCCTACCGGGTGCCAGATGTGATGAGTCGGTCTGTTAGGCCTGACACAGGCACATTCGGCACTGGGGACACACGCCAAACGGGGCCGCAAAGGGGGCCCGGGCAGTTGGCGTGGCGCTACTCACGGTGTTGACCTTGGCACGGCGGGCCGCGCCAGGTCAAGGCGCCGCCCACTGATCAGACAAATGTAAAGCCCCGGCCAACTCCGGCGCGCGGCCTGCGGCGGCCCGTATGCTGTGGGGGTCGCCTCCGCCAACCCCTCCCAGAACAGGTTGCCCACCAGTGCCAGCAGACTCGCGCCCGGCCCCGCGCCCGGCCCGCCTCGCAGCCGGGGCCGCCCCCCGCCCGGCGCCCCGCCCCGCCAGGCGGCATCGGCGCGGCTTGCTGGGACCGGCCAGGCGGCATCGGCGCGGCGTGCTGGGACCGGCCAGGCGGCATCGGCGCGGCTTGCTGGGACCGGCCAGGCGGCATCGGCGCGGCGGGAGCGGAATCGCGTGACCGGGGCGGAAACCATCCAGGTGGGGGGCCTGGAGATCGAGCTGAGGCGCAAACCGATCCGGACCATCCGCCTGCACGTCGAGCCGTCCGGCCACATTTGGGTCTCGCTGCCGCTGCGCTGCCCGGCGGCGCGCGCCGCCGAGTTGGCCCACTCCCGCCTGCGCTGGCTGGAACGGCAGCTGGCGGCGTTCGAGCGCCAGCGCGCCCAGCCCACTTTGTGGGGCAACCCCCTGGCCGATGCCGTCCCCGGACCCGCGCTCGACCGCCTCTACCGGGCGGAGGTCGAGGCGCGCACAGCCGGCTTGGCGCGCCTTTGGCAAGCGGCGGTGGGCGAGCCGGCCGTGGCCTGGCGGTTCCGCTGGATGAAGACCCGCTGGGGCTCGTGCAGCCCCGCCACCAGGACAGTCACAATCAATGTGGCCTTGGCGGCGCTGCCGCCCGAGTGCCTCGAAGAGGTGCTGGTACACGAGCTGGCCCACCTCAAAGTGATGGGCCACGGCCCGGCGTTCTACCGTTTGATGGACCGCTACCTGCCGACCTGGCGGGCCGGCGCGGCCCTGCTCAAAGGCGTGGTGCCGCTCCGCCCGGCAACCGCCCAGCCCCACGGCGCCACCCGGCCCCCCGCTCCTCCGGCCAGCCGGCCGGCCTCGACCCGCCGGCCATCGCCGTAGCGAGCGGCGCCAGGCGGGCGCGCTGGGCGCCACTGGCCGGCCATGGCCACCTGGCCGGCCTGCTGAGCTGGCCAGGGGCGCCAGCGCGCCCAGCTGGCGAGCCGCGCAATAGGCCAGGATCGGCGGCGCGGCGGATCGGGGGTAAGGCAGAATAGGCTGCAATATGGCCATCAGGCAGCGCGCCCGGCGGTCCCCGCGCCTCGCCGGTTCAACCATGGAGGACCTGTGTTCGACAGCTTTTTTGGCATCGCTTGGGAAAACGTCGCCATCGGGCTTCTGGGCGGCTTCATTGTCAGCGGCTTCTTCCTCGCCTCGCGCCGGGTCAACGAGTGGCTGCTGCAACGCAAATACCCAGTCTCCGGCGAGTACATCAGCAAATTCGAGGACATCGCCGACGGCCAGAAGGTGACCGCCACCGCGCCCGCCACCCTGCGCCAGCGCGGACGGCGCGTCGAAGGGTCGACCACCATGAACGGCCGCGTCTGGGAAATCAGCGGCGACCTCACGCGCAACGGCTACATCCACGGCATCTACGCCGCCCTCGACCCGTTGGACCAGGGTGTGGGCAACTTCTTCCTCCGGGTGGGGCAAGGCCGCCGCCTCGACGGGCTGTGGTCGGGCTACGACTCCGTCAACGACACAATCACGTCCGGGCGTTACATGTTCTTCCCGGTCGACCCCACCATCCAGGTGCGCCCCTACCGGGCCCAAGACAAGCTGGCGCTGCTCAAAATCGCTGACGAGGAACTGGGCCGGGGCTACTTCGACGACGCCATCGTCACCAACCCCGAAGCCTCGGCCGACCGCTTCATCCGAGTCGCCGAATCCAATGGCCGGGTGGTGGGCTTCGCCTACTGCCAAGTCCAAGACTGGGCGGGCGCCGAGGGGGCGATCCGGGTGTCCGCCCCCCGCCACCTCCGGCACGCCGAGGCCGTGGGGTGCCTCAAAACTGTGGCGGTCCAACGCGACCAGCAAGGCCGCGGCATTGGCACCGCCCTCAGCCGGGCCTGTCTCGATGAGTTCCAGAACCGGGGCGTGCAGGCGCTGTACTCGGTGGCGTGGCAGAACCGGGACCGGATCAACATGGCCGGGATTTTGGAGCGGGCCGGTTTCACTCGGTTCGCGCAGGTCGCAGAGTATTGGTCGGAAGAGTCGGTCCGAGAGAACTACACCTGCCCAGCCTGCGGCGCCCCACCGTGCGAGTGCCCGGCAGTGCTGTACTCCACTGTGCTCGGCTGACCAACCAGCCTGAGCCCGCCTCCAATGGTCCTTCCACCAGCGGGCGCTGAGCCGCCGGCGCTCGCACCAGCCAGATCCAGGGCGTGAGCCTGCCCCGGGCAGAACGGGTGAAGCTGCGGCCGGGCCGGGGGTGGGCGCTCGGCCCGGGGGACTCCCCGGGGGACGCCCCGGGGGACGCCCGCAGGGGACTCCCCGGGCGACGCCCGCATATGGTGGCGGCCCTCAGCAGTTCCAGTTGAAGCGGGCGGGGTGCGGTTCGTTCGGGACGGCAGCTTCTTGGAGCGAGGCGACAAGCCGCGCGCCTTCCTCCGCGGCAATCGTGGCGTGGGTGGCGGCGTCAGCGGAGAGGCCCGCAGTCGCGTAGGCGACGGCCGCCGCGCCGTAGAAGGCCAGGCCCAAGGCATGGGTTGGCGCGTGGATGGACGATGCCGCCTGCCCCACCGCCCGCGCCGCCGCCTGGGCGGCCGGGTCGCCTTCGGCCTCGCGAGCCGCCTGGTGGCAAGCCAGGATGGCCGGCTTGGCTTGCGGCAACTTGACCTCCCCGGCCAGCCACTGCCCGGCTGCGGCGAGCGCCGCGGCGGGGCGCGGGTCGGCGGGGCGGGCGGCATCGTACAACGGGAGGTAGTGGTCCTGGGCGTAGGCCACGGCCCAGGCGGCGACGGTGGCTTTGCTCTGTGTTTCCATGAGCCGCATCAACGCTTCGATGGCCGGCGAGTCCAGGGAGAGCATGGTTTTGCGGAGTGCCTTGGCCAAGTCTGGCTCCCTTCCATCGGGCGAGTCCGCGACCAACTTTAGGCTAGGCGCTCGGCTTGCCACCAGCCGGCCGGCACTCGCCACCCGAGGCGCCGGGCTGGGGTTGGGCGAACTCGCCCCTGCCTCGGCCGCGGCCGCCGCGCCACCGGGACCGCCTGCCGGGCAGCGCCGCCGGGCCGACGCGCCGCCTGCCGGGCAGCGCCGCCGCCAAGCCAGGCCCCGCGCCGGCCGCCGGCGCGCTGTAGGCTGGAGGGTCGCTGCGCCAGTAGCTCAGTGGATAGAGCACCGCTCTCCTAAAGCGGGTGTCGGAGGTTCGAGTCCTCTCTGGCGCACCAAAGTAGAACAGTTCAAACCTGGTGCGACATCTGCTTCAGAGTTGAATGGGCGTGGTGCCGCCTCGGGCAGTTCCCCTACTTCCCGTCGCCACCCCCTTGCACGATGCCCTGGG
>JAITIG010000124.1 GCA_031279575.1 Bifidobacteriaceae bacterium | reverse complement strand
TGAGGAGGCCACATGTGCGGCATAGCCGGGCTCCATTTGCGCCATCCGGCTCTCTACCCCCGCCTGGGCGAGCTGCTGGGCGGCATGCTCAGCCAAGCCCAAGGCCGGGGCAACGACTCAGCCGGAGTCGGCATCTACTCAGATCCGGCCTCGCTGCCGCCCGGCCAGGCCACAGTCTGCGTCCTAAACGCCGGCGCGCCGCCCAGCGAGATCGGCCGGCGCCTGGCCGCCCAGGACCCGCCGCCCAGCGCCATCGAGGTCAAAGCGGCCGGCCAGACCACCGTGATTCGCGCCGCGGCCGAGCCCTCCGCCCTGGAGGCAGCCGTGCGCGAAGCCTTGCCCCAGGCCACCGTCATCTCCCGGGGCCGCGCGCTGACGGTCTACAAAGGCGCCGGCGAGCCGGAGGCGCTGGCCCGCGATTGGTCGCTCGACTCGCTGGGCGGATGGCAGGGCGTGGCCCACACCCGCATGGCGACCGAATCGGCCGTCACCCCCGGCGGCTCGCACCCCTTCTCGGTGGGCCAGGACCAGTGCATGGTGCACAACGGCTCGTTCTCCAACCACGCCTCGATCCGCCAACGCCTGATGGCCGATGCCGTCCGCTTCGACTCCGAGAACGACACCGAGGTCGCCGCCCGCTACATCGCCCAGCAGTTGGCCGCCGGCGCCTCCGTCAAGGAGGCGCTGGCCCGGCTGTGCGCCCGCTTCGACGGCTTCTACACGCTGCTGGTCTCCTCGGCGACGTCCTTCGCCATCGTGCGCGACGCCATCGCCTGCAAACCGGCCGTGGTGGCGGAAACCCCCGATCTGGTGGCCGTCGCCAGCGAATACCGCTACCTGGCCGGACTGCCAGGCATTGACCAAGCCCGCATCTTCGAACCCGACCCGGAAGTGGTGTACGCATGGGACCGCGCCTCGCTGCCAGTGCCGCAACTGGTGTGACCTTCAACCTGGCCGAGCAATCGGTCACCGACCTGAACCAAGCCCTCCACGCCGCCCCGGCGGGAAGCAGCTGGGAGGTGTTGGAACCGCGCGGGCGCCACGCCATCGCCGCCGGGCTGGACCAAGACTTGGAGGTGGTGATCCGGGGGCATGTCGGCTACTACTGCGCCGGCATGAACCAGCTCGCCGCGGTGGTGGTGGAGGGCAACGCCGGGGTGGGCGTGGCGGAGAACATGATGTCCGGGCGCGTCCACGTCAAAGGCTCGGCCTCGCAAAGCGCCGGCGCCACCGCCCACGGCGGCCTGCTGGTGATCGACTCGGACGCGGCCGCCCGCTGCGGCATCTCCTTGAAGGGGGCGGACATAGTGGTGGGCGGCAGCGTGGGCCACATGAGCGCCTTCATGGCCCAAGCCGGCCGGCTGGTGATCTGCGGCGACGCCGGCCAGGCGCTGGGCGATTCGATCTACGAGGCCCGGCTTTACGTCAAAGGCCAGGTCGCCTCGCTGGGCGCGGACTGCGTCGAAAAAGAGGTCCGGCCGGAGCATTTGGCGGAGTTGGCCCAGTTGCTGGCCGCCGCCGGCCGCTCCGAGCGCCCGGAGGACTTCCGCCGCTACGGTTCCGCCCGCCAGCTTTACAACTTCCACATCGACCACGCGGACCAGTATTAGGAGCGGACAGATGACCCCCGAAACGTCCACCCGGCTGCACGATGCCGCCCCCCCTGTTCCCCCTGTCCCCCCCGTTCCCCCTGTCCGGGCAGCCCGCCCGGCCGATCCGGCGCAGCAGGGGCTGCGGGAATCCGCCACCTTCGACAAGACCACTATCGCGGCCATCCGCCATGCCGCCGCCACCGGCTTGTACGACATCCGCGGCGGCGGCGCCAAGCGGAAGCTGCCGCACTTCGACGACCTGCTGTTCCTGGGCGCCTCGATGTCCCGCTATCCGCTGGAGGGCTACAGCGAGCGCTGCGACACTGACGTGGTGATCGGGGCGCGGCACGCCAAAAAGCCGCTCCACATCAAAACGCCGGTCACCATCGCGGGCATGAGCTTCGGGTCGCTCTCGGCCCAGGCCAAAGAGGCGCTGGGGCGCGGCGCCAGCGAGGTCGGCACCTCCACCACCACCGGCGACGGCGGCATGACCGAGGAGGAGCGCGGCCACTCCGACCAGTTGGTCTACCAGTATCTGCCGTCCCGCTACGGCATGAACCCGCGCCACCTGCGCATGGCGGACGCCATCGAGGTGGTGCTGGGGCAGGGCGCCAAACCGGGCGGCGGCGGCATGCTGCTGGGCCAGAAGATCACCGACCGGGTGGCCGAGATGCGGACCTTGCCGGTGGGGATAGACCAGCGGTCGGCTTGCCGGCACCCGGATTGGACCGGGCCGGACGACCTGCGCATCAAGATCACCGAGCTGCGCGAGATCACCGACTGGGTCAAGCCGGTCTACGTCAAGATCGGGGCCTCGCGCCCGTACTACGACGTCATGCTGGCGATCAAAGCCGGGGCGGACGCCATTGTGCTTGACGGCATGCAGGGCGGCACGGCCGCCACCCAGGAGGTCTTCATCGAGCATGTCGGGATTCCGACTCTGGCGGCGATCCCGCAGGCGGTGGACGCCTTGAAGGAGGCCGGGCTGCACCGGGAGGTCCAGCTGATTGTGTCCGGCGGCATCAGATCCGGGGCGGATGTGGCCAAAGCGCTGGCCCTGGGGGCGGACGCGGTCTCTATCGGCACCGCCGCGCTGATCGCCTTGGGCGACAACGACCCGGCGTTGGAGGCGGAGTACCGCAAAATCGGCTCCTCGGCCGGCTACTACGACGACTGGCAGGCCGGGCAGGACCCGGCCGGCATCACCACCCAGGACCCGGAGCTGGCGCGGCGGCTCGACCCGGTGGCGGCGGGCCACCGGCTGGCCAACCTGCTGCGCGTGATGACCATGGAGGCCCAGATCATTGCCCGGGCCTGCGGCAAAGCCCACCTGTTGAACCTGGAGCCGGAGGACCTGGTGGCTTTGAACGTCGAGGCCGCGGCCATGTCGCGCCGGCCGCTGGCGGGCACCAACTGGATCCCGGGGGCGGCGTGACGCCACTGGTCGGGTCGGGGCCGGCGGCGGCGGCCCTGGGCGCGGCGCCGGATCTAGCCCGCCCGGGCTGGAGGCCGGGCGCCGGCGGCGGCCTGGTGGCGGGCGCGGACTGGCTGGGGGCGGGCGCCAACCCCGGTGGGGAGCCCGCCCAGGGATTGGACTGGCTGGCGGCGGCTTTGGCGCCGGGCGCCGGCGGCGGCCTGGGGGCGGGCGCGGACTGGTTGGCGGCGGGCGCGGCGGGCGCCGCGGCCTTGGGCGCCTTGGCGGTGGCGGCCACGGTGGCGGGCTGGACTTTCCTCATCTACCGGTTGGCGGTTTTTGCCCGCCCCTTCGCGGCCGGGGCGCCGGCGCTGCCCGGCGCGCGCCGGGACCGGCCCTGGCGGCGCACTTGGGCCACCTTGGCGGCGGTGGCGGGGCACCGCCAAATGGCCCGCCGCCCGCTTGTCGCCGTGGCCCAC
>JAITIG010000084.1 GCA_031279575.1 Bifidobacteriaceae bacterium | reverse complement strand
GCCGGGTGGCCGGCCGCCCGCAGGCGCGCCGCCAAAGCCTGGGCGCGGGAGGCGTCGCGGCCCGCTATCACCACCGACTCGAGCGGCCGGACCTGGGCCAGGCAACGGGTGTGCGACTCCGCCTGGACCGAAGTGCCGAACACCACCAGCCGGGCCGGGCCGGGCGGGGCCAGGGCATCGACCGCCACAGCGGTGACGGCGGCGGTGCGCAGCGCGGTCACGGCGACCGCGTCCAAGGCCGCCACGGGGGCCATTGTGACGGCATCGAACAGCTGGTAGACCCCCTGAATGCGGGGCAGGCCGCGGCTCGGGTTGGCGGGCGCCACGGTGATCAGCTTGACGCCGGCCAAGTCCCGGGCGGCGGCCGGCATGATCAGCAGGTCGGCGCCCGGCCAGGCCACCGCCGTGCGCTGGGAGCGCATCGGCTGGCCGGTCTCGATCCAGTCCTGGATGGCGTCGATGGCGAGGCGCGGCGTCAACACCTCGGCCACCCGGGCCTGGTCCAACCAGACCGGCTGGGCCGGCGCCCCGCCAGCGCTCCTGGGAGGGGGCGCCGCGCGACCCGGCCCGCCCGATGGCGCGGCGGCGGCGGCATCCCCTACCGCGCTCCCGGGAGGGGGCGCCGCAGGACCGGGCCCGCCCGATGGCGCGGCGGCGGCGCCCCCAACCGCGCTCCCGGATGGGGGCGCAGCGCGACCCGGCCCGCCCGATGGCGCAGCGCGACCCGGCCCGCCCGATGGCGCGGCGGCGGCGGCATCCCCTACCGCGCTCCCGGATGGGGAGGTTCCGGCCTGCCCAGTTGGGGGCACCGCGGGTTTGGGCTGGTCGGAGGGCGAAACTGGGCCGCCCAAGGGGGGCGCGCTCATCGGAGCTGGAACCCCAGGGCGGTCTCGTCGCCGGGGGTCAGGACGGCGTAGCCGGAGGCCGTGTGGCTGGCCCGGCCCTCGACCTCGGTCAGCACCGTGCCCACGCGGCGCCCGGCCACGGGCTGGTCCGGGCCCGGGCCGAGGACGCGGCCGGTGAACCTGGTGCCGATGATCGACCAGTGCTCCAGGTCCCGGCCCGGGCCGACCAGGCCGTCTGCGGCCAGCAGGGCCAAGCGGGCCGAGGTGCCCGAGCCGCACGGCGACCGGTCCACCTCCCCGTCCGCGAACACCGTGACATTGCGCTGCGCCAAGCCCAAAACGGGGCCGATGCCGTCCGGTGGCGCCGCCGGGCCTGCGGCGGAGACGTCGCCTTGGGCCGCGCCCCCGGCGGGCCCGATGCCGCCCGGCCAGGCCGCGCCCCCGGCGGGCCCGATGCCGCCCGGTTGGGCTGGGGCCGGGGCGGGGGCCGGTCCGCCCGGCCAGGCTGCGCCCCCGGCGGAGGCGGGGTCACCCGGCCAGGCCGCGCCCCCGGCGGAGGCGGGGTCACCCGGCCAGGCCGCGCCCCCGGCGGAGGCGGGGTCACCCTGCCAGGCCGCGCCCCCGGCGGGGGCCGGGCCGCCCGGTTGGGCTGGGGCCGGACCCGGGACTGGGCCGCCTGGTTGGGCTGGGGCCGGGGCGGGGGCTGGGCCGCCCGGTTGGGCTGGGGCCGGGGCGGGGGCGGGGGGTTCGTCTTGCCACCAGATGGTGCCGTACATGCCGGACAGCCTCGGGTCTTCCGGGTGGGCTACCGCCGGGTGCTGGTTCAGAGCCCATTTGATCTCGCGGCCCACCGCGATCAACTCGCCCAGGCAGCCGGGCGCCACCTGCAACCCCAGATCAGCCGCCCGAGCCGAGGCGTAGAAAGCGCCGCCATAGGAAATATCGACCCGGATCGGGCCCAAAGAGGTCTCGACCGGCACCGAGCGCGCCGCCACCCAGGCGGGCACGTTGCGGAAACGCACCGCCACCACCCGGCCGCCTTCCCGCCGGCCCGCCACCCAGACCCGGCCGGAGGGGACGTCGAGCGCGAACTCCGCCACGGCATCGGGCGCGGAGGGCACCAAACCGGTGTCCAGGGCCCAGGCGCCCAAGGCGATCGAACCGTGGCCGCAGGCGGTGGAATAACCGTCCTTGTGGAAAAACACCACCCCGAAGGCGGCGTCGCGGCCGGCCGCGTCGGGGCCGTCCGGGGGCACAATCCAGCCGCCGTACATATCGGCGTGGCCGCGCGGCTCGTTGACCAGCAGGCGGCGCGCGCCGTCCAGATGGCGGCTGATCCAGGTGCGGCGCTCCAGCACGCTGGCGCCGGGCGGCTCGGGCAGGCCGGCCTGCGGGCCGCCCACGATCCGGAAGGGCTCGCCGGCCGTGTGGTAGTCGGTGAACTCGATCCGCGCCCCGGCCGCCAAGCCGCCCAAGCCCGCCTGGCTGCCCGAGGCCTGGCCCGGCGCGCCTCCCAAACCGCCGGCGCCAAGGTGCGCCTCGCGCCCGGCGGCCCACCCGGCACCGATCAGCGCGCCGCCCGGCGGGAGACCCGCGGCCGGGCGGGCGCCGCCCACCGGCGAGGCGCCATCGGACACCACGCCACCCGGCGCGAAACCCGCAGCCGGGCGGGCGCCGCCCAGAGCCGGCCCGGCATCGGACACCGCGCCACCCGGCGGGAGACCCGCAGCCGGGCGGGCGCCGCCCAGAGCCGGCCCGGCATCGGACACCACGCCATCTGCTTGATCTTGGACGGGCATGCTCAGGCGCCCAGGTAGGCGTCGATGACGCGGGGGTCCTGGGACAGCTCCGAGGCGGGCCCGGAGATCCGCACGGCGCCGTTCTCCAGCACATAGGCGCGGTCGGCGATCTGCAGCGCGGCGCGCGCGTTCTGCTCCACCAGCAGCACCGTGGTGCCCATCTCGCCCACCGTTTTGACGATCTCCATGACCTGCTTGACCATCAACGGCGCCAAGCCCATCGACGGCTCGTCCAACAGCATCAACCGGGGGTTGGCCACCAGCGCCCGAGCCATCGCCAGCATCTGCTGCTCGCCGCCGGACATGGTCCCGCCCTGCTGGTGGCGCCTCTCCTCCAGGCGCGGCATCATCTCGTAAACCTGGGCGATGCGCTGCTCCACCACCTTCAAATCGCGTTCCAAATAGCCGCCCAGCTGCAGGTTCTCATGCACCGTCATGGTTGAGAAGATGCGCCGCCCCTCCGGCACCTGCACCACGCCGGCCGCCACAATGGTCCACGGTTGGGCCTTGGCCAGGTTCAAATCCCCCCAGCGCACCTTCCCGGCGCGCGGCCGCACCAGGCCGGAGAGCATGTTCATGGTGGTGGTCTTGCCGGAGCCGTTGTTGCCCAGCAGGGCCACGATCTCGCCTTCGCGCACCTCCAGGGACAGCCCGCGCAGGGCTTGGACCCGCGAGTAGAACAGGTCCACATCCTCCACTACCAGGTCTGCGCCCATCTCACTCCTCCGCGCCCAAATAGGCTTCGATCACCTGCGGGTCGGCTTTGACCTCGGCCGGGGTGCCGTCCGCGATCTCCTTGCCGTAGTTCATCACCACCACCCGCTCCGAGACCTCCATCACCAGCCCCATGTCGTGTTCGATCAGCACAATCGAGACCCCCAGCGCCTGGATGCGGCGGATCAGGTCCAACAGTTCGGCTTTCTCGCCGTGGTTGAGGCCGGCCCCGGGCTCGTCCAGCAGCAGCAGCTCCGGTTCGCTGGCCAGCGCCCGGGCGATCTCGACCCGGCGCCGCTCGCCGTAAGGCAGGGCCGAGACAAAGGCGTCCTCCGTCTCGGCGTAGCCCACAAAGTCGAGCCAGCCGCGCGCCGCCTCCAGCGAGCACTTCTCCTGCTTGCGGTAGCGCGGCGTGTGGAACACGGTGTCAAGCAGGTTCTCCTTGACCCGCGTGTGCTCGCCGGTGCGGACGTTGTCCACCACCGACAAGTCCGCGAACAGCCGCAGGTTTTGGAAGGTGCGCGCCATGCCCAGCTTGGTGATCCGCGACGGCCTAAAGCCGGTGATGTCGCGCCCGTTGAAGGCGACGGAGCCGGCGGTCGGCTTGTAGAAACCGGTGATGCAGTTGAAGGCGGAGGTTTTGCCGGCGCCGTTGGGCCCGATCATCGACACGATCTCGCCGCGCCGGACCGAGAAGCCCAGCCCGTCGACCGCTTTGACGCCCCCGAAATGCACTTTCAAGTCGGTCACCCGCAGCACGCGGTCCGCCTCGGCGCTCATCGCTCTCCCCCCTCGCTCGCGGCGTCCGATGCCGTCTGCCCGTCCCCCAGCGCGCCGGCGCCTCCCGGTTCCCCAGCCTGGGCGGCGGCCGATGCCGTCTCGCCGGCGCCCAGCGCGGTGGCGGCAGGCGGTTGCGCGGCCTGGGCGGCGGCCGATGCCGTCTCTCCGGCGCCCAGCGCCGCGCCTCCCGGTTCCCCAGCCTGGGCGGCGGCCGATGCTGTCTGCCCGGCCCCGAACGCGGCGGCCGCTCCCTGTGGCCGGGCCTCGGCGGCGGCCGATGCCGTCTCACCGGCGCCCAGCGCGGTGGCGGCAGGCGGTTGCGCGGCCTGGGCGGCGGCATCGTGCAATTCGGAGGGGTGGGGCGGGCCGGGGGCGGTCGCGCCGCCGGGGTCCACCAAGACGTCCGTGCGCAAAGTGCGGCCCGTGCCCAGGAACGGCAAATGCCAATTGGCGGGCCACAAACCCTTGGGGCGGAACACCATCACCGCCACCAAAGCCAACCCGAACAGCAGATAGCGGGCGTTTTGGGCCTCGCGCAGAACCTCCGGCAGAAGCGAAATAGCCAACCCGCCAATAATCACGCCGGGGGTTGAGCCCATGCCGCCCATCACCACCGCCATCAAAATCAAAGCCGAGTTCAAGAACATGAACTGGGTGGGCGAGATCCCGCCAATATGGGCGCCTTGCAGCATCCCGGCCATCCCGCCCCAAATCGCGCCGGTGACATAGGCCGTCAACTTGGTGGTGTAGGTGTTGATGCCCATCGCCTCGGCGGCGTCCTCGTCATCGCGCACCGCCTGCCAGGCGCGGCCCATGCGGCCCTTGGCCAGGCGGGCGGCGGCCACCACCGCGATGCCCATGCAGGCCACCGTGAACATGTAAAACGAGACGTTGGGCGGGAAGGTGATGCCGAACAGATGAATGCTCTGGGACAAGTCGATCCCGAAGAAACTGAACTTCTTGATGCCGTAGATGCCGGTCGCGCCGCCCGTGATGTCGACATTTTGGGCCACCCGGCGGATGATCTCGCCAAAGCCGAGCGTCACAATAGCCAGGTAGTCGGAGCGCAGGCGCAGAGTTGGGCCGCCAATCACAACCCCGGCAATGACGCAGGCCACCAGCACCACCGGGATGGTGGGGAGCATGTCCCAGCCATACCGGGTCGACATGATCCCCGAGACGTAGGCGCCGACGGCGAAAAACGCCACATAGCCCAAGTCGAGCAGTCCGGCGTAGCCCACCACCACGTTCAAACCAGAGGCCAGCATCACAAAAATCGCGGCCGAGGTGCCAATCGACATGATGTAGGCGTCCGAGGTTATGAACGGCAAAAAGAACGCCACCAAGAACAGCGCCAAACCGACCGCGTCCATAAACCGCCTGGGGCCAAGCAACCCCTTGGAGCCCACATGAACCCGCACGTACTTGGGCCTGGGGGCGGGCAACCGCCAGCTGGGCTGGCCACCGATCAAAGGTCCCACGCGGCTCACATCCTCTCCACCACTCGGGCCCCCAGTATGCCGGTGGGCTTGAAGGACAAGAAGATGATCAAAATGGCGAAGGCCACCACATCGCGCCACTCGCCGCCCAGCCAGGCCGTCGAAGCCGACTCAAGCAAGCCCAGCACCAAGCCGCCCAGCATGGCCCCGTAAAGCGAGCCGATGCCGCCGATCACCGCCGCGGTGAAAGCCTTCAAGCCGATGATGAAGCCCATCAAGAAGTCGATCTTGCCGTAGTAGGCGCCGGCCATCACCCCGGCCGCCCCGGCCAGCGCCGAGCCGATGAAGAACGTTTTCGAGATGACCGCGTCAACGTTGACGCCCATCAGTTTGGTGGCCTGCGCGTCCAAGGCCACCGCCCGCATGGCGCGGCCCTCGCGCGAGTGCATCACATAGCGCTGCAGCAAGAACATCAAAGCCGCCGCCACCCCCACCAGCACAATCTGCGGCACAGTCACCCGCGCGCCCATGATGTGCATGGTGCGGCCCGCCAGTTGGAACTGGGCCGGGAAAACCCGGGGGCTGGCCTGCGTCATCAGCGAAACGGCGTACTCCAGCACAAACGAGACGCCCACCGCGGTGATCAGCACCGTCAAGCGCGGCCCGCCGCGCAGCGGGCGGTAGGCCACCCGCTCGACAAACACCCCCAGGGCGCCCGTCAACGCCATCGTCGCCACCAGCACGGCCAGCAGCACCACCAGCGAGACCTGGGCCGGGATGCCCGTCAGGCCCGTCAAAATGGTGAACGCGACAAACGCCCCGATCATGTAAACATCGCCGTGGGCGAAGTTCAACAATTTGATGATGCCGTACACCATCGAATAACCCAGGGCGACCAACGCGTAAAAGGCGCCCACAAACAGCCCGTCCCAGACAACCTGGGGGATATCGACTAGCTCCATGAAGTGTTTCGTTTCCCTTGCCCTGGGCCTGCCACCAGCTGGGGTGGCAAGCCGGGAGGGGGCCCGCCGATCCGCCCTTGGGAGCGGCGGGGAGCGGCGGGCCCCACCAGCATCAGTAATCCGTGGCCGGGTTGGCCTTCAGCTTGAACACGCCGTCCTCGCCGACCTCCACCACCACGAAGCCGCCTGCGGACAAAGTGTGCTCGGGGGTGAACTTCAGCGGCCCGGAGAACAGCTCAAACCCGTCGATGGCCTCGAGCGCTTGGACGATTTTGTCGCCATCGGTCGAGCCGGCGTTCTTGATCGCCTCGGCCACAATGCGCACCGCGTCGTAGCTTTGGGTCGAGTAGGGGCCCGGGTCAGCGCCGGCCAGCGCCGTGTAATCGCTGATCCACTGGTCTTGGCCCTCCAGCATGTCCGGGGTCTGGGTGAAGGTGCCCACCACGCCCTTGGCGGCGTCCGCGCCGGCGATCTCCGCCAGCTTGGCGTCCACCGAGCCGTCGCCCACCAGCACCGCGCCGGTGTAGCCGGCCGCCCTCAGCTGCTTGATGATGAGCCCGCCCTCCTGGTAGTAGCCGGACCAGAACACCAGGTCGGGGGCGGCTTTGACAATGTTGTTGACGTTGGGCGAGTAGTCCTGCTCATCGGGGTTGACCGACTCGTCAAGCACAATCGCGACCGACCCGTCGGCGGTGGCCTGGTCCACAAAGGTGTCCGCCAGGTCGACCGCGTAGGCCGAGTTGTCATCCAGCACGGCCGCTTTGGACAGGCCCTCGTGCTTGGCGTAGGCCAAGACGGTGGCGGCCTGCTGGGCGCCGGTGCCGTTGATCATGAAGTTGAAGGGGTTGAGCCCCACCAAGTCGTTGGCGTTGGCGGCCGGTATCACCATGGGGATCTTCGCCTCGGCGAAAATGTCCACTGTGGGAATGGTGGCGCCGGAGCAGTAGCCGCCCACCGAGGCCACCACCTTCTGGGTCACCAGTTTGTTGGCGCCCGCGGCCGCTGTGGTCGGGTCGCAGGCGTCATCCTCGGCCACCAACTCGAGGTCGCGGCCCAACACGCCGCCCGCCGCATTGATTTCATTGATCGCCAATTGGGCGCCGTTCTCCATGTAGGGGCCGAAGGCCGCCTCCGAGCCGGAGAAGGGGGCGAGCATGCCCAGTTTGATCGGCTCGCCGGTGTTGGCGTCGCCGCCAGCGGTGTTGTCGCCGCCAGCCACACCGCCGCCGCACCCGGCCAGCGCCGCCGCGGCGGCCAAGGCCGCGAAGGCCGCCGCCGCTTTCTTCCTCATTGCCATAACCGTCACCTTCCTACTCATGTCGGGCCTGGCGGCCCGTCTCGCGCAGCCGGTCCCCGGGTTTAGGGCCGGCTTCGGCGCCGCTGGACATCGCCTCGGGCCGTTGTGGGAACACGCCGACAGGCGGGCCTTGGGGCCCAACCGGTTCGGCGTGTCCGCCTACCTCAACCAATATGGCAGGCGGGCGGCCGGGCCGCCCGCCGTGAAACCAAAAAGTAACTCAACTGCAAGCAAACTGGAACGAACTAGGACAGGTTAGCCGCTGAATCCCCTAATGGGAAGAGGCCGATGCCGCGCCAGGTCAAGCCGGGGGATCAGTTGGGCCACGGCGGCGCCAATTGCCGGCCATGGTTTGCCCACCTTGGACCGGGCTGGCCGAGCTGGCGGGGCTGGCCGAGCTGGCGGGGCTGGCCGGGGTGGCCGGGCTGGCCGGGCTGGCCGGGCTGGCCGGGCTGGCCGCGCTGGCCGGGCTGGCCGAACTGGCCGGGCTGGCGGGGCTGGCCGAGCTGGCCGGAGCCGCCCAGTGGCCCGCCACCACTTGGCCGCAATCGGGGCAGGCGCCGTCCGGGCCGAGGCGCTGGCGCCTCACCGTGTAGCCGTCGCGGGCCACCAGCACCGCGCCGCAGCCGGGGCAGCTGGTGGCGCTGCCCTCCCCGCTCCAAACGTTCCCCAAATAGACGTGCCGCAGGCCGTTGGCTTGGGCTATGCGCCGGGCCTGGCGCAAAGTCGGCAGCGGGGTGGGCGGGCGGTCAAGCATCCGGGCGGCCGGGTGGAAGGCGGACAGGTGCAGCGGCACATCTGGGCCCAACTCGCCGGCCACCCAGGCGGTCAGCCGGTCGAGCTCGGCTGGCGAATCGTTCAAACCTGGGATCACCAAGGTGGTGACCTCGGTCCACACGCTTGTCTGGCGCACCAGGTAGCGCAGCACGTCCAGCACCACCTCCAGGCGCCCGCCTGTGACTTTGCGGTAAAAGTCCTGGTCAAACGCTTTGAGGTCGATGTTGGCGGCGTCCATCGGGCCAAACAGGTCCTGCGCGCCCTCCAAGGTGACGTAGCCGGCGCTGACGGCGATGTTCTTCAACCCGGCGGCGCGGGCGGCCAACGCCGCGTCGACCGCGTACTCGGTGAAGATGATCGGGTCGTTGTAGGTGTAGGCCACCGCTTGGCAGCCCGCCCGGCCGGCCGCGGCCGCGATCTGCTCCGGGGTGGCCCGCGCCATCACCGCGTCCATGTCCCGGGCTGTGGAGATGTGCCAGTTCTGGCAGAACTTGCAGGCCAGGTTGCACCCGGCGGTCCCAAACGAGAACACCTCCGCCCCCGGCCAAAAGTGGTAGAGGGGCTTCTTTTCCACCGGGTCGACCGCGAAACCGGAACTGCGGCCGTAGGTGGTCAGGTCCAGCTTGCCGTCCAGGTTCTGGCGCACAAAGCAAAACCCCCGCTGGCCGGGCCGCAACCGGCAATAGCGCGGGCACAGGTCGCATTGGACGCGCCCGTCCGGGGCCACATGCCAATGCCGGGCTGTGGTCACGGCCCCACCCCGCCCCGCCGGCCGGCGCCAGCCCGGTCCGGCCGGCGGGCTGGCCCAGGTCCAGGCAGGCGGATCACCGCCGGGCCTGGCCGTCTGCTGGGCCGTCCGCCCGGCCGGCCGCGGAGCCGTCCGCTAAGCCGTCCGCCGAGCCGTCCGCCCGGCCGGCCGCGGAGCCGTCCGCTAAGCCGTACGCTGAGCCG
>JAITIG010000108.1 GCA_031279575.1 Bifidobacteriaceae bacterium | reverse complement strand
ACCTCCCCCCGGTGGACGGTGAAAACACGGTGGGTGTAGCCGGTCCACTCGGTGAAGCGGGACAGAAAAGCCCACACCCGCTCGTTCGAGGTGTGGAAAATATGCGCCCCGTAGCGGTGGACCTCGATGCCGGTGGCGGCATCGAAGTCCGAATAGGCGTTGCCGCCAAGGTGGTCGCGGCGGTCCAGCACGGTCACCCGGCGGCCCCGCTCAGCCAAAACCCGGGCGGCGGCCAAGCCGAACGGCCCCGCCCCAACCACCACGAAATCACTCATCGCCAACTCCCAACTGGGGCACTGCGCCCTCGCGGTAAGCCTCCAAGACGGCCTCGGCCGGCCCGTCCATAACCAATTCCCCCTGGTCCAACCACAACGCCCGCTCGCACATGGTTTGGATCGCCTTGGCCGAGTGCGACACCAGGAAAACCGTGCCGGCCTGCTCTTGGACCTCCATGATCTTGTCCCGGGAGCGGCGCTGGAACTCGGCGTCGCCGGTCGACAGGGCCTCGTCGATCATCAAAATATCCGGCACCTTGGCGGTCGAGATGGCGAAGCGCAGGCGCGAGGCCATGCCGGAGGAGTAGGCGTTCATCGGCAGGCGGACAAAATCGCCGATGCCGGAGAAATCCACAATCGCCTCGAACCGCTGGCGCACCTCCGCCCTGGTCAACCCGAGCGCCAAACCGCCCAGCATAATGTTGCGCTCGCCGGTCAACTGGGTCAGCAAGGCGGCGTTGACCCCCAGCAGGGCGCACTGCCCGCGGGCGTAAACAGCCCCCTCCGAGTACGGCATCAGCCCGGCGATGGCGCGCAGCAGGGTCGACTTGCCGGCCCCGTTGCGCCCAACGATGCCGATCGACTCGCCCTCCCGGGCCACGAATGAGACCCCGCGCACGGCGTGGACCTCGCTGACCGCGCCGACCGCGCTGCTGGCGCGCTCGAACAGGCGGCGGTAGAGGGAGGGTTTGAAACCGGTCGAGGCGCCGAGCTTTTTGCCGCCGAAGACCCGGTAGCGGATATGCACCCGGTCCACCACCATATTGGGGCTGCCCAGCGGCTTGCCCCGGTCCGCGCCGCGCCCGGCCACCTCGGCGAAGGCGGCCTCGTCCAAGGAGAAGTCGACCTCGTCAGTCCCGGCCATAGCGCGCCTCCGCCAGCCAAAAGTAGATGTAGCCCGCCACCAGCGCGGTCACAGAATAGGCCGCGCCCAGCAGCCAGTCGCCGCCGCTGGCCTGGACCTCGGCCAGAATGGCCGAGCGGGCCAAGGTCAGGTACAAGGCGAACGGCTCGTAGATCGCCACCTGGCCCAGCGCCCCGAAGCCCCGGGCCAGCGCCTCCAAGGAGAAGAACACGCCGGCGCAGTAGCGCGCCAGCTGGGTCAAGATGGGCACCAGGTTGCCCAGGTCCGGGGTGGCGGAGACAATCCGCGCCAAAAAGAACCCGCAACCCAGCACAAACATGTAGACCAGGGCGATGGCGGGCGCCAGCAGCAGCCAAGACCAGGTCGGGGTGTGGCCCTTGACCAGCACAATCACCAGCATTATGACCATGGCGGGCCACATCATGATCAACTCGGTCAGCGTCACGGAGATCGGCAGCACGGCCCGGGGGAACTCCAAGGCCCGCACCAGTTTGACCTTCGAGGCGATGGCGCGGCCGCCGTTGTTCAAGCCGGAGGCCATGAACTCGAACAGGAACGTGCCGATCACCAGGTAGGACAAGAAATCCTCGATGCCCTGCCTGGCCCCGGTGATGACCAGGCCAAAGATGACGTAGAAGACCGCCACTTGCAGCAGCGGCTTCAGCACGCCCCACAGCTGCCCCAGGTAGGAGCCCTGGTTTTTGCCGTAGGCGTCGGAGGTGGCCAGCTCCCATGTGAAGTCGCGGCGGCGCCACAGCGACACCGTGTAGGGCCCGAGCCGGGGCCGCGCCCCCAGTTTGCGCAGGCCGTGGCGGGCGGCCAGGCCGGCCGCCTGGGCCGAGGTCAACGCCTTTGGCCGGCTGGTGGGTGATCGCACTGATACAGGTTACTAACAGCTCAAGGCGGGGATCGGCCACCTGGGGGTTAGGCTTGGGTCTCGTGTTTCGCCTAGAACATGTTGTGCGCGACTACCCGTGGGGCTCGACCGACCAGATCCCGCGGCTGCTGGGGCTGGGGCCCGCCCCCGGCCCGGTGGCGGAGATCTGGCTGGGGGCGCACCGGCTGGCCTCGGCCAAAGTGGCGCGGGGCGAGGACGACGCGGGCGTGTCGCTGCGCGACGTCATCGCGCGCAATCTGGTCGACTCTTGCGGGCCGGACGCGGAGGGCGAGCTGCCCTTCCTGCTCAAGCTGCTGGGCGTGGCCCAGCCGCTGTCGCTGCAAGTCCACCCCGGGGCGGAGCAGGCGCGGGCCGGTTTCGCGCGCGAGGAGGCGGCCGGCCTGCCGCTGGACGCGCCGGAGCGCGCCTACAAGGACCCGCACGCCAAAGTCGAGATGGTTTACGCCTTGGAGTCCTTCGACGTCCTGGCCGGATTCCGCAGCCCGGACGAGATCCGCCGTTCGCTGGAGGCGCTGGCGGGGGGCTCGGCCCTGGCGGCGGCCATGGCCCAGGCGATGCGCCAGGGCGGCCGGGACGCCCTGCGCGGGGCGCTGGAAGTCGCTTTGGGCGCCCCGGCGGGCGGCGAGGCGGCGGTAGTGGAGTTTGTCGCCGCCTGCCGCCGGCAGTTGGCCGCCCCGGGCGAGGACCCGGGCCCCTACGCCACCCCGGTGGCGTTGGCGCGGCGCTACCCGGGCGACCGCTCGCTGGCGTTGGCGCTGATGATGAACCACATTTCGCTGGCGCCGGGCGAGGCGCTGTTCATTGCGGCCGGCACTTTGCACACCTACTTGCGGGGCTTGGCCCTGGAGTTGCTCAGCCCCTCCGACAACGTGCTGCGGGTGGGGTTGACCTCCAAGCACGTCGACCCGGCGGGCGTTTTGGACACAATCGACACCGCTGGCCCCGGCCCCGTCCGCCCCGCCGTCACCCGGCACGATGGCGTGCGGCTGCTGCGCCCGCCGACCGCGCGGTTCCAATTGGCCGATATCCGGGTGGCCGGGTCGGTCGCCGTGCCGCTGGCCGGCCCCCGGGTGGCGTTGGTCTTGGAGGGCGAGGCCACCGCTTTCACCAGCCTGGGCGCGTTGCATTTGGCCCAGGGCCACTCCTTGTTCGCCATGGCGGCGGAGGGCGAGTTGACCCTGCGCGGCAAAGCCCGCGTGGTGGTGGCCGCCCCCGGCGAGCGCCCGGCCCGCCCAACCTGACCCCCGCGCCGCCGCGGCGGCGCGGGGCCTGGGGCCATTGCGGCGGGGGTTGGGGGGTAGTAGGGTGGGGGTCTAACTGCGACCAAGTCGCGGTTACCAGATGGCCGGCTCGGACAGGGGTATTCCGCGCCGGCAAGGCCGGCCGCGTCCGGGGCGGCCGCGGCCGGCCGCTTCACATCCAGGCGCCAACAGAGTTGTTGGCGCGCCTGTTACCTTGTTGGGGTCTGAGCGGAGTTACTGCCAAGCCCCGATCCCCGAGAGCACCCCACCGGGCGCAGATCGGCGGAGCGGGGCCCCGCACCCGCGCACCAGCTAACTTGCGAACAGGAGCCACCACATGGCAGCCACCGGAGCCGAGCCCGCCGTGATGCCGCCGGGCCTGCCCGCCCCCCCGCCGGCCCCCTATTTCACCGACACCCGGGAGGCGGTCAAGCTCCACGAGTCGCTGGTTTACGGCATCGCCGTGACGCACACCCAATGCCGCAGCGACGCCGACGACGTCTACCAGAACGTGTTCTTGACCTACCACCGCAAGAAGCCGCTGTGCAACGACGCCGAACACCTCAAGGCCTGGCTGATCAACACCGCGGTCAACTGCGCCCGGCAGGTGGCGGCCTCGTCCTGGCGCACGCGGGTGGTGCCGCTGGCGCCCGAGCACGCCGAGGCGCTGCCGGACAAGTTCCAGTTCCGCACCGAGCTGCAACAGGCTGTTTTTTGGGCTTTGGGCCAATTGCCGCAGGCCTACCGGACGCCGCTGTACCTGTTCTATTTCGAGGATCTGCCGGTGGCGCAGATCGCCCAGGCGCTGGACCTGGAGACGGGCGCCGCCAAGATGCGCCTGTCGCGCGGCAGAGCCATGATGCGCCAACAACTCCAAGGAGATGTTTTCGATGACTAAGGACATGTTTCGCGATATGGCGAACCAGATGAAGCCCGCCGAGCAGACTCGCGCCGCCCTTTGGCGCGCCCTCGACCAGGCCGACGCGGCCGAGGCGGCCGCGGCGGCCCAAGCGGCCCAAGCGGCCCAAGCGGCCCAAGCTGGGGAGGCGGCCGCCCGCGCCGGGGCGCCCGGCGGCGCGGCCGGCGCCCAGCACGCGGTGGCCCGCTCGGCGCGCCGGGCGCGCCGGGCGCGCAAGATCCTCGGCCTGCCGGCCCCCGCCTTCGCCTCGGCCCTGGCCGGGGTTTGCGCCATCGCCCTGGTGGCGGTGGCGGCCACGCCGCTGGGGCCGTGGGCGCGCCACCAACTGGGCAGCCTCCCGCCCTCGCCTGGCGTGGCGGCGCCCGGGCCGGCCAGCGACTACGACGCCGCCTACGAGGCGGTCGCGGCCATAGTCGAACGGGAGCAGGCCGTCGCCAAGGGCGGCGGCTGGCTGGTGGAGCTGTGGGATGACGTGACCGGACGCGGGGAGGCGGAGACCTTCGACGCGGCCGGCGGGGCGTCCTCGCAAGCGGACGGCGCGCAGCCCGCGGCCGAGGCCGCCAGCAGCGACTATTCCGGCACCAACGTCCAAGTCCAAGGCATCGACGAGGGCGACCTGGTCAAAACCGACGGCCGGTCCATCTTCATCGCCCGGGGGCGCACCGTCGCCATCGTGGCGGCGGACGGGGCCGGGACGGGCCGGGCCGCCACCATCGAGATCGACCAAGCCCTGGCGGGCCTGGCCAGCGGCGAGGCGGGCCTGGCCGGCGGCGAGGCGGCGGACGTCTCCAACCTCGAATTCGGCGACATCTCCGACATGCTGGTGTCCGATGGCGTCTTGGTGGTGTTGGTGTCCAGCTTCGGCGGGTATTACACCGCCGAAGGCCTCAGCCAGGACACCGCCACCGCCTTGACCGCGGCGCTGCTTTACGACGTCTCCGATCCGGCCGCGCCAAGCCACGCCGCGACACTCGGGCAGACCGGCTGGTATGTCTCCTCGCGCCTGATGGACCAGGTGCTCTACCTGGTCTCTGAGCACTCGGTGAACACCGCCGGGCTGATCGAGCGGGCCGAGCCGGCCACCTACGTGCCCTGCGTGGTGGACGGCTCCGGCCGCAGCGCGCCCGTCCCCGGCGACTCCGTGGCAGTGCTGCCGAACCCGGTCTCAGCCACCTACGCCGTCGCCACCAGCGCCGACATCGCCACCGGCGAGCGCTTGGGCGAGGTGGCGGTGCTCGGCGGCGCCTCCACGGTCTACATGAGCGCGGCCAACCTCTACCTGGCCGGCCCCGATTGGGCGGCGGAGGCGCCCACCACCAACTTGGCCCGCATCTCATTGGACGGGGCCAATTTGGCGCTGGGGGCCCAGGGCGCCATTCCCGGGACGCTGCTGAACCAGTTCTCGCTCGACGAGTTCGACGGCTATCTCAGGCTGGTCGCCTCCAACGCCACCCCGCCGGCCGCCGACGGCCAAACCCCGCAGGCGGACTCCTGGTTGGACCGGCCGGCCGCGGACATGGTGCGCCTTAGCGTGCTGGACGCCTCCTTGCAGGAGGTCGGGGCGATCCAGCCGCTGGTGGCCGGAGAAGACGCGCAGTCTGTCCGGTTCATGGGCGAGATCGCCTATGTGGTCACATTCAAGCAGGTCGACCCGCTGTTCGCGGTCGATTTGGCGGACCCGGCCGCGCCCCGAGTGCTCTCCGAGTTGAAGATCCCGGGGTTCTCCAGCTACCTCCACCCCTGGGGCGAAGGGCAGCTGCTCGGCCTCGGGTTGTCCGGCAGCGAGGACGGTTTGGACGGCCTTATGAAGCTGTCCATGTTCGACGTCTCCGACCCGGCGGCGGTTTGGGAGTCCGGCTCGCGCCGACTGGACTATTTCTATTCGGCCGCCTTGTACGACCACCGGGCCATCTGGGCGGACGCGGAGCGCAACCTGATCGGCTTCCCGGCCATGGGGGAGGAAGGCGAGTGGTACGCGGTCTTCTCCTACGCCGAGGGCGGTTTCCAATTGGCGGCCCAGGTGGCGCTCGCCTCCCCCGCCGATTACGAGAGGTACGGTTTGTCCGACAGGGCCAGGGGCGTCAGGATCGGCTCCAATTTGTACATCTGCGCCGTCGACCAGGTGGTGGTTTTGACCTTGGACGGCTTCGAGGAAGTCGCCCGGATCGCATTGTGAACCCCGCTGGGCGCTGACGCGGGCGGGCGCCTCTCGGTAGCATGTCGGAGGTGCGGGCCGCCCCCGGGGTGGGGGGGCGGCATCGTGCGACCCGGGGGCGGGCGGCCGCCTCCCGGCCCCGACGCGAACGGAGGCGCGGCCGATGGACTTCGGCGACTGGTACGACTTGCTGTTCACCCGGCGCGCCCCGGCGGCCACACTGTGGGTCTGGGGCGACCCGGCCCACCTGGTCTACCTCGCCTTGACCCTGGCCAGCATCCCGCTGGCGGTGTGGGCGCTGACGCGGGTGCCGGCCGCCAAACAGGACCTGGTCGTCAAATGGCTCGCCTGGGGGGTGTTCAGCATTTGGATCGTCCCGCCGGCCCTGATGTGCCTAACCGACACCGGCGAACGCTGGATTGACCACCTGCCGCTGCATTTGTGCACGTCGGCCTCCATTTTGCTGCCAATTGGGCTGCTTTGGCGCAACCAGGTGCTGCTCAACTTCGGCTTTGGGCTGGGTTTGCCGGCGGCGCTGGCGGCGATCATCTTCCCCGGCGAGATGTTCCGCTATTTGAGCTTCTACTCGGTGCATTATTTTCTGCACAATGCGGGGCACATCTTGCCGGTGGTGGCGGCCCTGGCGCCCATCGCGATGGGCTGGTGGCGGCCAAGCTGGCGCTACTACCCCGCCACCATCGGCGTGGGCGCGGCGCTGATGGCGATCGCCTACCCGGTCAACAAGTGGCTCGGCTCGAACTACTTCTTTGTCAACTGGCCGGAGCGGGGCACCCTGCTTGAGACCTTGGGCAGCATTTTTGGGCGGGCCATGTACCTGCCGGTGCTCTTCGCCGCCGCCAGCGCGGTGATCGCGGCCATGTTCGGCATCTGGAGCGCCGTCAGCGCGGTCCAAAAGGCGCGCCGGCGCCGCCGCGCCCAGCCGGCCTAGCCCGGGGCGCGGTCCAAAGCCCGGATCGAGGGCAGTGCCAGCGCCACCGGGGTGATCGCGGCCATGATCAGACCGCAGATCAAAAACCACAGCGCGATTCCCGTCCGCTCGGCGGCGAAGCCGCTCACCACCAGGCCGATGGGGCTGGCCAGCGACATGGCGGAGGAGAACAGGCCCATCGCGCGGCCGTGCTTGGCCTCGGCCACATGGCGTTGGACGAGCGTGATCAAAGGCCCGTTGTAGAACGAGCAGACAAACCCCATCAGGCCGGTGAGCACGGCAAAAGCCCAAAACCAGGTGCTTGGCAAGGCCCCGCAGGCGGCTATCAGCAGGCCGGTCGCCAAGCCCGAGGCGACCACCAGCCGCACCAGGCGCCGCCCCCCGCCCCAGGCCAGCAGCACACCCGAGCCGACCAGCATGCTCACCCCCCAGACGGCCTCGATCAGCGCCCCCATGTAGCCGGTGCCGCCGAAGTGCTGGTAGGTCATGAGCGGGAAGAGCGAGCCGACCGGCATGAACACCACCATCGCGCCGACACACAGCCACATCAGGGCGTACAGGCCCCGGCTGGCGCGGATGGCGCGCAGGCCGTCCGCCAGGTTGGCCATCACGCCCTGCCCCTCCATCGACTGGTCGCGCACAGTTGGGATGGCGACCACCGCCAAGCCCAGGCAGGCGATGGCGGCGCCGGCCGCGTCCAGGAGCATCACCCAGTGCAAGCCGATCGTCTCGTAAAACAAGATCCCCAACGCGGGCGCCCCGATTCCCGCCGCGCTCCACAAGATCTGCGACAGCGAGTTGACCCGCACCAGGTGGCGCTCGGGCACCAGCAGCGGCATGGCCGCCATCATGGCCGGCGTGTGGAAGGCTTGGGCCACCCCGCGCACCACCAAAATCCCCAGGATCAGCCCCAGGTTGGCCCGGCCCAGCCAAATCGCCAGCCCCAGCAGGGCCGAGGCCAGCCCCACGATCCCGTCCGCCAGCAGCATCAGGGTGCGGCGGTTGAAGCGGTCCGCCAGCATCCCGCCAAACGGGCTCAGCAGGCCGGTCGGCAGCAGCGAGGCCATGGTGGCCATGGCCAGCCAGAGCGCGGAATTGGTGGTCGCCGTGATGTACCAGATGGCGGCGAACACGGCCGCGAAGCTGGTGACAATCGAAAAGGCCTGCCCGCTCCAGATGAACACCAGCATCGAGCGCCAATTGGCCGGCAGGGCGCGGCCGGTCACACTGACCTCGGGCGGCCTGGGCGCGGTCATGGGGCTCGGGGCCGGCTAGTCGCGGGGGGAGGGGCCGGCGTCGGGGCGGATTTTCAGCGCCCGGCCGGCCACGCGGGTTTTGGCCAGGTGGCGCATGGTGTCGCGGGACAGCGGGGCGTCGATCTCAACCAGGGAGAAGTGGCGGAACATCTCGATGCGGCCCAGGTCGGAGCCGCGCAGCTGGGTTTCGCCGGTGATGGCGCCGACAATCGCGCCGGGCGCCGCGCCGTGGTCGTGGCCCACCCCGATCCAATAGCGCTGGGCGCCGCGCCGGCCCTCCAGGCGCCCGCCGCGGCCGCGGTCGCGGTCGCCTGGGCCCCGCTCCCAGCCGGCCTCGCGCCCGCCGGCCCAATCGCGCTCGCCCCGGCCGCGCTCCCAGCCGGCCTCGCGCCCGCCGGCCCAGTCGCGCTCGCCCCGGCCGCGCTCGCCCCGGCCCCTGGCGCCTGGGCCAGACCGGCCCTCGCCGCCGCGCCGGCCGCGCTCGTCGCGCCGCCCGGCGCCGCGCTGCTCGCGTTCGCGCAGCTCCGCCAGGGCCGCGTCGAGGCCGCCGTCCTTGCGGCTGGCGGCCGACCCGGCGGCATCGTCGACTGACAAGGCGGCCAGGGCGGCGGCCAACGCCACCGGGTCCAAGCCGGCCTCGATCGCCTCGGTGACCGCGCCGTAGGCGAGGTCGAGGCGCCCGGCCTCGACCCGCTCGGGCACCCGGGCCAGCAGGGCGGCGTACTTCAGGCGCACCACCTCGGCGGCGGTCGGGATGGGGTGCTCGCGCAGCGGGCCGCCCGCCACCCGCTCAATGTTGCGCAGCCGGCCGCGCTCGGCCGGTGTCACAAACGAGAACGAGACCCCGGCCCGCCCGGCCCGCCCGGTCCGCCCGATGCGGTGGACGTAGGCCTCGCCCTCGCGCGGCAGGTCGAAGTTGACCACCAGGTCGACCCGCTCCACATCCAGGCCGCGGGCCGCCACGTCGGTCGCCACCAGCACATCGAGGCGGCCGTCGCGCAGGCGCTCGACGGTCCGCTCGCGCTCGCGCTGGGAGACGTCGCCGGAGATGCCGGCCGCGTTCAAGCCGCGCGCCACCAGGGCTTGGCCGACTTCTTCGACATCGGCCCGGGTGCGCACAAACACGATCGCCGCCCGCGCCTCGGCCGTGGCCAAGATGCGCGCCAGGGCCTCGACTTTGTGCCGGAACGGCACCACGGCGTAGCGCTGGTCCACGCCGGCCGCGGCCGCCGCCCCGGCCGCGCCCGAGACTCGCAGCGGGTCGCGCAGGTGGCGTTGGGCGGTGGCGCGGATGGCGGGCGGCATGGTGGCGGAGAACAGCGCCGTCTGGCGGTCGGCCGGGGCCTGGGCCAAGATGACGTCGACTTCCTCCGCGAAGCCCATGCGCAGCATCTCATCGCCCTCGTCCAACACCAGGTAGCGCAGGTCCGCCAAGGCGAAGGTGCCGCGCTCCAGGTGGTCGATGACGCGCCCCGGCGTCCCCACCACAATGTGCGCGCCGGCCTCCAGGGCCCGCTTTTGCGGCACGTAGGGCGCGCCGCCGTAGATGGCGGCCACGCGCACGCCGGGGGTGGTTTGGGCCAGCGCCTCGATCGCGGTGGCGACTTGGAGGGCCAGTTCCCGGGTTGGCGCCAGCACCAGCGCCTGGGTGGTGGCCTCGGCTGGCACGATGCCGGCCAGCAGGGGCAGCCCGAAGGCCGCCGTTTTGCCCGTCCCGGTTTGCGCCACGCCCACGATGTCGCGCCCGGCCAGCAGCGGCGGGATGGCCGCCAACTGGATCTCGGTGGGCTGGGCGAAGCCGAGTTTCTTTGTCACCGCCAGCAGGTTGGGCGGCAGGCCGAGGCCGTCGAACCCCCGGGCCGGCTCCGGGCCGGCCGCCTCCGGCTCCGCCTCGCGCCCGGGCTCGGGCTCGGCGCCGGCCTCCGGCTCCGGCCCGCGCCGCCGCTCGGGCTCAGGCGCGGCCTCGGGTTCCGGCTCGGAACGCAGCTCAGCCTCGGCGCGCCGCTCGGGCTCGGGCTCGGGTTGCGGCTCAGGGCGCAACGCAAGCTCTGGCTCGGGCTCGGGCTCGGGTTGCGGCTCAGGGCGCAACTCAAGCTCTGGCTCGGGCTCCGGCTCGGGCTCCAGCTCGGGCTCGGGCTCGGGTTGCGGCTCAGGGCGCGACTCAAGCTCCGGCTCGGGCTCCGGCTCGGGTTCCGGCCTGGGCTCGGGGCGCAGGTCGGGTTCGGGGCGCGGCTCGGGCTTGCGGCCGAGGTCGCGGCGGTGGCCGTTGTCCGGGGCGGCCGGGGCGGGGGTCTCGGCGAAGCCCGCGCCATCGGGCGCGGCGGGGTCGATGAAGCCGAAGGCGGCGGGCGCGAAGCGCTCAGAGGCGATAATCATTGGGTTGGTTCACACCATTTCACTGTTCGTGGAGCGCGGTCCCGCCGCCAGGTTGGCGGCGGCGCCGGTGCGGACCCGAACACGCGGCGACGCGGCCAGATTGGCGGCGGCACTCGAAAATCCAGGGGTCGCGAAGGCTCCTGAAGACCTAAGGACTATACCCTATCGCGGCCGGGCCACGCCGCCCGGCGGCGTCCGCCCTTAGCGCAGGCCGATGGCGGCGTCTATCTCGGCCCCGGTGGGGGCGGTGCCGGGGCCCGCCTGGGCGGCCGCCAAGGCGGCCGCCACATTGGCCCGCGCCACAGCTTCGACCAATGGGGCGCCGCGCAGCAGGGCCGCCGCCACCACGCCGCAGTGGGCGTCCCCGGCGCCGTTGGTGTCGACCGCCGCCACCGGGTGGGCCGGCAGCGCGGCCACCGGGCCGGGGGCCGCCGGCGCCACCAGCGCGCCTTGGGCGCCCAGGCGCAGCACCACGGCGCCGCCCAAGGCCAGGGCCAGCGCGGCGGCCAAGTTGGCGCCGGCCCCGCCCGCCTCGCCCCCGGCCAGGCTCGCCACCGGCGCCAGCACGGCCGCCAGGCGCGCCCCCAAGCCCGCCCCGCCAGCCGCGCCCGCCGCGCCCGCCCAGAGGTCTGGGCGGCCGGCCAGGGCCACCGCCTCGCGCAGGTTCAGGCTCCACACCACCGGCCGGCCGGCCGGGCCGCGGCCGGCCAGGTAGCCCAGCGCCGCCCGGGGCAACTCGCCCACCAGCGGCGAGGCGTCCACCAGCAGCGGCACGGCGGGGTCCAAGCGCTCCAGCCAGGCCTCCAGGGCCGCCCATTTGGCCGCGTTGGCCAGCGAGTAGCCGGAAACATAGACCAAGTCGCCGGGCGCCGCGCCCGCCTGGGCCAAGGCGGCCGGGGAGGCGTCGAACTCGGCCCCCGGCGCGGAGACAAAGGTGCGCTCGGCGGCATCGTCCACCAAGGCGATGGAAAAACCGGTGTCGCGGGCGGGGCTGGGCGGCGCGGTCAGGGCCACGCCCTCGGCCGCCAGCGCGGCGCGGGCCAAATCCCCAAACGGCCCGCGCCCGTGGCCGCCGGTGTAGACCACCGCGGCGCCGTCGCGCCGGGCCGCGGCCATGACGTTGAAACCACCCCCCGGCCGGATCAGGTGCGAGCGCGCCAGCGCGTCGCCGCCCCGGGCGGGCAGCGCCCCCACGCGCAAGGCCAAATCGACCAGCACCTGGCCGGTGTGGATGAGCCGTCCTAGGGCGTGGCCGCTCACCCGGCTCATGACCTCAGCGCCAGCAGCCGGGCGGACAAGCCCGCCAAATCCAGCTGGTTGACCTGCGAGACGGTGGCCAACTCCGGGGCCGGGAAGGCCGCCACGCCGCGGCAGGCCCCCAGGATGGCCCCGGCGATGGCGGCGATGGTGTCGGTGTCGCCGCCCAGCGAGGCGGCCGTGGTCAAGGCCGCGAAGGGCTCGTCGGCGTAGCGCTCCACCAGCAGCAGCGCCGCCACCACAGACTCTTGGGACTGGACCGAGGTCCCCACCACCTCGTAGAGGAAGGCGGCGAACATGGCCTCGGGCAGTTCGCGGGCCAGCGGCGCCAAGGCGTCGAAGCGGGCCGCGATGTCCGCGCCCGCCACCCAGACGCCGCGCTGGGCGGCGAAGTGCGCCGCCGCGATCCCGGCGATCACCGCCTCGCTGGGCTCGCGGCCGTCGATGCCGCAGGACACGGCCGCCGCCACGGCGTGCGCCCCGGCCAGCCCCAGCGTGGTGCCGTGGGTCACGGTGGTGGCCTCTTGGACGCGCCGCCACAGCTCCGCCCCCGGCCGCTGGGCGATGCCGACCGGCGCGACGCGCATGGCCGCGCCGTTGGTGGTGCCCAACCGCCCGCTCTGGCTCGGGTCGGCGCCCGCTTTGAGGGCGGCCAGGGCCGCCTTGGTGGAAGGTCCCAGCAGATCATGCGAGCCGCGCTCAATCATGCGCTCCTCCCAGGCGCCAAGCGCCCCGGCCAGCTTGCCCGGCGCGATCCGGCCGCCGCCCTCGATCAGCAGGCGGGCCACGATCAAGGCCTGCTCGGTGTCATCGGTCACGGCGCCGGCGGCTTGGCCAGGTGAGATCGGCTGGTCGGCGGGGGCGGCCACCAGGGTGGTGATGGCGCCGAAGCGCTCGGCTATCAGCTCGCGCGGCATGGCTTGGGTGGGCATGCCGAGGGCGTCCCCCAGCGCCAGCCCGGCCAGGGCGCCGTGGGCTCGCTCGGCTTGGCTGGCCGGGCGGGCCAGCGCCGGGGCCAACCCGATCACGGGGCCAGGCCGAACTTGGCCGAGACGGTGAAGTGGGCTGGGTCCAGCAGCGAGACCACATGCTCGACAAACCGGCCGTCGGCCGCGAAGGAGGTGCGAACCGTCTGCAGGAACGGCGTGCCGGCCGGCCTGGCCAGCAGCTCGGCCGCCTCCGGGTCCAGCAGGCGGAGGGAGACTCGCTGCTCGCCGTGGGAGTCCGCCAAGCCGGCCCGGCTCAGGCTGGCGGTGAGCGAGCCGTCGAGCAGGCCGTTGGCGGGCAGGCTGGCGAGGAAGCCGGAGTTGGGCACGTAGGAGTGCTCGAGCGAGACCGGTTGGGAGGCGCCGTCCGGGGCGGGGGCGCTGCGCCGCCGGGCCACCAGCACAAAGCTGGCGCCTGGCGCCGCGGCGGGCAGCTGCGGCACGGCGCGGCGGTCGACCGCGCGGATGGCCAGCACCTCGGTGGTGACGGCGCGCGATATATCTGACAGGGCCGAGGTCCAGCCTTGGGCGTGGTCGATGGTTTGGCCGTCGTAGATGACCACCGAGCCGACCCCGCTGCGGGTCTCGATCAGGCGGCGGCGCTGCAGCTCGCCGAGGGCTTGGCGGACTGTCCCGCGCGAGACCTGGAACTGGGTGGCGAGGGCCTTCTCGCCGGCCAGGCGCTCCCCCAGGCCGATTTCCCCGCCTTGGATTTGCTCCGTGAGGCTGTTGACTATCTGGTCTTTCTTGGTCATCGCCTTGGTGTTGGCGTTGCCTGAGTGCCGGGACATGTCCATACAGGTACAGGACCGGGGGGCGGCTGTCAAGCGCCCGGCGGGCGGGCGGCGTGGGAGCATTGGGGGGTGGGATTGAACAATCGGCCGGCCCGGCGCTCCGGCCCGGTTTTGGCCTTGCTGGTGGGCGCGTCTTTCTTGGCCGTGGGCGGGTTTATGCTGGCCGGGCGCCTGGGCGATTTGGTGTTCGCGCTTGGCCAACTGCCGCGCTGGCAGGAGGCGCGGGCGGTGGTTTACCAGGCCGATGTCGTCTCAAGCGATTTGGGCAGCCGCTCCACCAAGACCAGGACCAGCACCTACAAAGTGGTGTTTGATTTGGAGCTCGGCTTCGAGACCGCCCAGGGGCGCGTCACCGAGCGGCATTTGGCCGAGGTGGCTGGCAGCACGGCGCAGCGGGCGGTCCCGGCCGAGGCCTTGGAACGGTTCAAGGCGGACACCCTCGAGACGGTCAGCTACAACCCGGATTCCCCGGCCGACCTGCGCATCGGGTCGAAGAGCCAGATCCGGTCCGAGGCCGTGGCCCCGGGCCGGTGGGTGCTGCCGCTGCTGGGCAGCCTGGCCGGGGCCGGCCTCATCGCCTTGTGGGCGCGGCAGCAGTTTGGCCGCCCCGGCCGGCGCCGCCCGGTTGACCGGCGCTGACACCGGCCAATCGGCCCCAACTTCAATTTGCGGTAAGAGCCCACCGGCGGGGAGACTGGTGGGTGGCGCAACAACGCCTCGACGCGACCCCCGTTTGCGAGCGCCTGCGGTGGCAGGCTCCCCTGAGCGGAATCCTGCCGCTGGGCGCGTCGTTGCCTTGGCGAAGTCGTGGAATCTGCCGGCAGGCAGGCCACCCGGAAGCGGTTAGGCGGTCAGGCCATTGTCCAAGTCGAGGATTACCCGGCAAATGAGGGGCGGCGCTGGGCCCAAAGCGGCCGCCTTTTTCCTGGTCGCCGCCGTCGCTTTGGCCGGATTGGCGCTGACCTGGCCAGCCGAGCCGGCCGAGGCCGTCTTCGCCACCGGCGGCGAGAACGACGCCGCCGGCCGCAACGCCCGCTTCCGGCAGCTGATCGACTGGTTCGACTGGGGCAGCGCCGCCAACGGCGACCCGGTGAGCATCTACGCGGGCACCTACACCAGCCAGCGCCAAGCCGGCAACGTCACCCTGACCACCACTTGCGTTTTGAGCAACCTCAAAGGGGACATCAGGTCGAAGAAGCCCGGGTCTTTTGGGGGCGACAGCCTGGACGACCTTTACAACATCGGGGGCACGGGCACCGCCAACCAAATGTGGATCGGGATCACCAACGCCACCGGGCGGAGCGCGGTCTCCTTCGACTTCGACTGCTCCTTGACCATCAAGACGGGCAGCGAGGAGGCAACGGTGGCGCTGCCCGGCCTGGTGGTGGCGGACGCGGAATCCGCCACCACCTTCGGCACCAACGAATACGAGTACATCCGGGCGACGCCAAAAAACCCGAACACAACCTGGCGCATCATCCAAACGCGCCGGGCGGTGAACTGCGAAAGCGCGACCCTGGCCGATTTGACGACCGGGGGCCAATTGACCCTGCGTCCATCCCAGTCGGAATGCACCAACGGCAGCCCGACAGCGGTGGCCTTCATGGACGGCTCGGCCGGGGCGCACGTCGAGCTTCTCGGGCGCGGCAACTCGGCTATCGCCATCGGCGTGGTCAGCTACATCGACTGGGGCGACGCGCCGGCCGATTACGGCGCGGCGGGCGTGTTCGGCTTCCCCACCTGGTCTGGCGGCGAGCTGACGCCGGGCACCACCGGCACCAACCTGTTCGCCAGCGACTTCCAGTTGGGCGATGTCAACCAGCCCGGCCTGCGCTTGGGCCACTACACCGACGGCGAGGCGCTGCCGCCCTACAGCGCGGACGCCACCGGCGACGACAACAATGCGGCCCCAAACGACGAGGACCTGGCGGTGCCCGCCCAAATCACCGGCTACCGCGGCGGCCAGGTGCGGATCGAGAATCTGGTTTGCGCCGGCGACGGCAAAATCTGGGGCTGGATCGACTTCGACCACGACAAGGTGTTCGAGCCCGGGGAGATGGGCGGCCCCATACCGACCGGCTCCAACGCCTTCAAGGCCGGGCCAATCGAGTGCGGCTCGACCGACGGGGTGGAAAAGACCTTCTCAATCGCCTGGACTGTGCCCTCAGACGCCGTCCCCACCCAGGCCGGCCAGTTGACAATGGTGCGCTTTGGCATCACCACAGACGAACGCGCGTTGGGTAATACACCCATTGGCGTGGCTGTGAACGGCGAATTGGAAGACCACGGGGTTGACTTCCGGCTCGACCCGTACACCATCGCCAAAACCTCAGACGCCAACTCCGAAGCCCGCAGCGGCAAAGTGGTCAACTACCAAATCGTTGTCACCACCCCGGTGGGCGATGCCGCCTCGACCACCCCCAGCACCATCACCGTGCGGGACAACCTGGCCAACCTGCTCCAAGGCGGCAAGGCCACCTTGGACCAGAGCAGCTTCAAAGCCGAGCCCGACAGCGGCCAGTTCGCCTTCGCGGGCGCCGAGCTCAGCTGGACGGGCCCGCCCCCACCCGGCGGCCAATCGGTCACCCTGAGCTACAGCGCGACCCTGAACAGCTCCGGCGACGAGCTCGACAACGTGGCCTGGATCGACAACGCGGCCCAGACGCAGACCGTCACCTGCCAGGTGGACAGCCCCACCGGCTCCGGCCGGGACCCGGTGACAGACGAGCCGTGCGCCTACCACAGCTTCGACACGCCGCGCCTGGAGCTAGCCAAGTCCTCAACCCACACCGCCTCCGACCGGGCGGGGGCGGTTGTCCAATACACGGTCACCGCCACCAACGCGGGCCCGGGCGATTTCACCCAAGGCCAGCCGGCCGTGGTCATGGACGACATCTCCGGCCTGGTGGGCGACGGCCTGACCGGCAACGCCGAATACCTGGGCGACTTGACGGCCAGCCTGACCGGCATCACATCGGACAAGCCCCCGGTGCTGGCTTGGAGCGGCGTGCTCAGAGCCAACGAGTCCGTGACGCTGAAGTACTCCGTCCGCCTGCGCTCCACCGGCGACGGCCAACTGCGCAACGTGGCCTGGCAGCCGGCCGACCCAGACAACCCCGCGACGCCGGCCTGCGACGGCGACGCGCCAACCACCGGCCTGGACCCGGCCACCCAAGAGGTCTGCGCCGCCCACGAGTTCGGGGCGCCCAGGCTCGAGCTCGACAAGACCATGGCGGCCAACCCAGACCCGCCGGTGCCGGGCGGCGCCGTCAGCTACACGGTGACAGCCAAGAACGTGGGCGGGGCCGATTTCCTGGCCAGCCGGCCGCTGGTGCTGGCAGACGACATCGGCGACGTGCTGGACGGCGGCGCCTTGCAAACCGCCTCGCTCAAAGCCGCCATCCAAGGCGAGTCCAATGTGCCCCAGCCGACCTTGGACGCCGTCAACGGGCTGATCAAATGGTCCGGCCCGCTGGCGCGCGGCCAAACCGTGGTCATCACCTACACCCTGGACGTGCTGGGCCACGGCAACGGCCAGTTGCTGAACACCGTTTGGGGCCCGCGCGGCCAAACCGTGTGGACCGATGGCGGCGTGCCGCCGGCCACGCCCACCTGCCAGGACGGCTTCGGGGTGGGCACCGAGGAGCCCTGCGCCTCCGTGCTGGACACCCGGCCGCTGATCGGTTTGAGCAAGACGGCCGCCACCAACACCACCACCGGCCCGGTGCCCGGCTCGCGCGTGACCTACACCATCACCGGCGTCAACAGCGGCAAAGCCGATTACACCGAGCAGGACCCGGCGCCGATCTGGGACGACCTGAGCCAGCTGCTGGCCGGCGCGACCCTTGACCCCGCCAGCCTGACGGCCAGCCTCACCCCGGCGGCGGGGGCTGTGCCGCAGCCCACCTTCGACTCGGCTTCGAACCTGATCAAGTGGGAGGGCGCCTTGGCCCAGGGGCAGACCGTCACCATCCAGTACACAGTGGAGCTGTGGGGCACCGGCCCCGCCACGCTGCGCAACGTGGCCTGGGTGCCGCGCCTAACCCCGTTCGACCCGCCTGACTGCGACCAGGCGCCCGGCGCGCCTGACGACCCGGACACGCACGAGGTTTGCGCCGCCGTCGCCCTGCCCCGGCCGCTGCTCAAGGTGGTCAAGCAGGCCAGCGGCCCCGGCGCCGCGACAGGCGACTGGCGCGCCTCGGACCAGGTGCATTACACCGTGACAGCCACCAATGTGGGCGCGGCCGCCTTCACCCAGGGCGGCCCGGCGCTGGTGCGCGACAACCTGACGGACACTTTGGATGACGCCGCCGGCCCGGCCAACCTGAGCGCCAGCCCCGCCACCGCGCCGGCCCCGACTTTCAACTCCGAGACCGGCAACATCAGCTGGTCGGGCGTTTTGGCGCCAGGGGCGAGCGTTGAGATCGGCTACGACATGGTGTTGAAGACCGGCGGCGACGGCTCGGCGCCCGATGTCGCCTGGGCGGCATCGGACCGCGCCTCGCCCACCCCGCCGGCCTGCGTCGACACCACCACTTCGGGGCCGCCCGACAACGTGGTGTCCGATGCCGCCAGCCGCCAGCCGTGCGGCCGGGTCGCCCTCTACCTCCCGGCCGTGTCCATCACCAAGACCGCCACCCCCAACCAGGGCTTGTCGGTTGGGGACGAGGTGGTGTTCGAGGTCGCCTTCAAGAACAGCGGGGCGGCGGATTACTCCTCCGACCCGGCGCTGCTAGTGGTGGACTCGCTGGCGGCCACCCTGGCCGATGCCACCCTTGTCAGCCCGCCGGCCCTCGACCCGGCCACCGACCCCGCCTACAGCGGCTATTTCACCTGGGATCCGCTGGGGGTGTGGCGTTACAGCGGGCCCTTGGAGATGGGCGACGAGGTCAAAGTCACCTACCGGGTGAAGTTGAACTCGGGTGGCGACGGGCAGTTGCGCAACGTCGCCTATGAGCCGGTGCCCGGCGCGCAGACCACTCCGACCTGCTCCAACGTGGTGGCGGGGATTGACCAGGCGACCGGCGCGGCCTGCGGCGCGGCCCAGATCGACTTCCCGGTGCTGCGCATCGCCAAGGTCTCCGATATCGCCACCGATGTCAGCCCCGGAACCCCGGTCACCTACCGGGTCACCATCACCAACATCTCGGCCGTCGACTTCCCCGGCGCCGTGGTGATGGACGACATCAGCGGCGTGCTGACCGGCGCCGCCTGGCCCGCTGGCGCCGAGCCCTCGGTGACCGGCCCCGGCAGCGCCAGCTACACCGCGCCAATCATCACCTGGACCGGCGACTTGCCGGCCGGCCAGCGGGCTGTGGTCGAGTACAAGGTCACCGCCCAGTCGTCTCAGGCGAACCAGCTGGTCAACGTGGCCTGGCAGCCGGCCAACCCAGCCAACCCCGGCAGGCCGGCTTGCGATCCGGCGCCGGGCGGGGTGGACCAGACCAGCGGCGAGCCGTGCGCCCGGGTGGCCTCGCCGACCCGCGCGGTGGAGCTGACCAAGCAGGTCGCCTTCGAGGCCCAGGGCGGCGGCGCGCCCCCCGCGGCGCCGGCGGCCGGGGACCGGGCCGTTTACACCATCACGGCCGAGAACACCAGCGCGGTGCCTTACGACTCGGACAACCAGCTGGTGCTGCGCGACGACTTGTCCGAGTTGCTCCAAGCCGCCAGCCTGGACACCGACTCGTGGGCGGCGGTCTGGCAACCGGCCAGCGGCGCAGACGACGGGCGCTTCGAGGTCAGCGGGACGCATTTGATTTGGCGCGGCACCTTGGCGGTGGGCCAGACGGTGAGTCTGACCTATCAGGCCGTGGTGGGCCCCGGCGGCCCCGGCGCGGTCGCCAATGTGGTCTGGGAGCCGGCCGAGCCCTACGACCCGGACCCCGACCCGCCCGTCTGCGCCGACGCCCTGGGCGCGGCCAACGGCCGCCCGCTGCGGGACGCGGCCTTCGCCGAGGCGTGCAGCTCCGCCAGCTTCACCCGGCCTGTCCTGGCCATCACCAAAGCGGCCGAGCCGGCCGACCCGGACAAGGAGGGCCCGCTGGTCACCGGCGACAAGGTGCTTTACACCATCACCCTGGCCAACAACGGCGAGGCCGATTTCACCGCCGCCGCCCCCGCCCGCCTGAGCGACTCGCTGGCCGCGATGAGCGATGGCGCCGACTACCAAGACGACGCGGTGGTGGCCTACCTAGATCCGGCCGAGGCCGACCAGGCCTCGAGCCTCAGCTACGACGACGCGAGCCGCATCTTGAGCTGGCACGGCCCGCTCCAGGCGGGCCACAAGGCCACCATCACCTACACCGCCAAACTGAAAGGCGAGGGGCCGGGCGTCCTGGTCAACACCGCCTGGGTGCCCTCCAACCCGGCCCAGCAGCTGCCGCCGGCGGTTTGCCCCAAAGTCCCCCAGGGCGAGTTCGCGCTCTGCGCCCAGGCCACAGTGCCCAGGGCCTTGATGCACATCGAGAAAACCACGCAGGCGCCGGAGCAGCCCCGAGCCGGCGACAAGGTGTACTACACCATCATTCTGCGCAACATCGGCACGGCCGGCTACACCGCCGATGGCGGCCCGCAAACCTCCGCCTACCTGCTGGACGAGTTGGCCGGGGTTTTGACCGGCGCGCTTTACGACAACAACCTCCAAGTGGTCGATGACGCGGGCAACGAGACTGGGTCCGCCGTATTCTTGCAGGGCCCCGGCACCCCTGCCCGCCCGCGCCTGCAGTGGAAGGGGCCGCTGCCGGCCGGCGCCGGCGTCACCGCCACCTTCTCCGTCACCTTGACCGGCGATGGCGGCGGCCAAATCGACAACCTGGCCTGGTCCCCGGCCGACCCGGACAACGACCCGCCGCCCGCCCTGGGCGACTGCCCGCCCACCGCCGACCTGCCAGACCCGGGCTCGACCGGCCGCTGCGCCTCCTCGCAACTCGAGCGCACCCAGGTCGAGGTCGCCAAGCAGGTGGCGGCGCCGGCGGTGCCGCACACCGGCGACCTGCTGACCTACAGCGTGACCATGCGAAACACCGGCAAGGTGGCGTTCGCGCCCGAGCGCCCCGCCGTGCTGGTGGACGATTTGACGGACGTGCTGACCGGCGGCATCTACCAGCGCGACGCCAGCGCCGCCTACACCGATCCGGCGGGGGCGGCCAACTCCCCCGAATACGCGGCGCCGCGCCTGACCTGGAGCGGCCCGCTGGCGGTGGGCCAGTCCGTGACCTTGACCTACACCGTGATGCTGCGCGGCTCAACCGAGACCGGGGTGCGCAATGTGGCCTGGTCCCCCTCCGACCCGTTCAGCCCCGCCGCGCCCCCCAAACCGGACTGCGCCGGCTCAGACGCCGGGGTGGACCCGGCCAGGGGGGAGCCTTGCGCCTCGCAAACCTTGCGCCGGGCCCTGGTCTCAATTGAGAAGAGCGTGGCGCCGCAGGACCCGGCCGCCCTGCCCGGCGACATCTTGACCTACTCGATCAAGATCAGCAACACCTCCGGCACCGATTTCACCGAGCAGGACCCGGCCTGGGTCTTGGACGACATGACCCAAGCCCTGCCGGACGCGATCTACGTGGCGGGCAGCCTCAAAGCCGAGCCGGACGTGGGCGAGGTCTCCCCGGCGGCCGATTGGCCCCGCGTCTCCTGGCACGGCCCCCTGGCCGATGGCGAGACAGTCACGCTCAGCTACCAGGTTCGGGTCAGCGCCGACGGCGACGGCCACTTCCGCAACGTGGCCTGGGTGCCGCTCGACCCGCACGACACCGGGGCCGAGCCGCCCAGCTGCGTCGGCTCCAACGACGGCACGGCCGTGACCTCGGTCGCCACCGGCCAAACCTGCGCCGGGCTGACCTTGCAGGGCCCGGCCCTGGCGCTCAGAAAGTGGTCGCGCCCCAGCGGCCTGGTGCTGCCCGGCGACCTGGTGACATACACCATCGAGGCGTCCAACTCCGGGGCCGGCCCCTACACCGAGGCAAACCCCATGGTGGTGTTCGACGACATGTCCGGCGTCTTGGACGATGCCGCCTATGTGGCCGGCTCGGCCCACGCCACCATGGCCGGCCAGGAGCTGGCCAGCCCGTCCGTCACCGCCGAGGGCCTGCTGAGCTGGTCCGGCCCGGTGGCGGCGGGCGAGATGGTGCGCATCACCTACCAGGTCCGCCTCCACGGCGGCGGCGACGGCCAGGCCAGGAACTTGGCCTGGGGGCCCCTGCCAGACCCGGACAACCCGGCGGTATACCGCGACCAGCCGGACTGCGACCAGGACAGCGGGCAGTTCGACCCAGACAGCGGCCAAGCCTGCGGCGTCGAGCAGCGGTCCTGGCCCAAACTGGCCTTGGCCAAGGAGCTCTTGACCGCCGGGCCCTACGCCCAAGGCGCCACCGCGCAATACCGCCTGACCATCGCCAACCCCAGCCAAGCCGCCTTCACGGCCGGCCAGCCCGCCCAAGTGGTGGACGACCTGGCCGACATCCTCGACGGCTCCCGCCTCGAGAGCTACGAGGTGGCCCAGGTCACCGGCCAACAGGCCAGCGGCACGCTCAGCTTCAGCGGCACGCTGCTGCGCTGGAGCGGGCCGCTGGCCGCCGGCGCGGAGGTTGTCATCACCTACACGGTGACCTGGAACGCCTCCGGCAACGGCTCGCTGCGCAACGTGGCCTGGCAGCCAATCGACCCGGACAACCCAACGCCGCCGGCTTGCCCGGACCCGCAAACCGGCTGGGATGCGGCGGCGGGCGAGGTTTGCGCCGTGGCCGAGGCCGCCCGGCCGCTGCTGGAGATTGGCAAAACCTCCGACGGCCACAACCGCGAACTGGCCCCCGGCGACATCGTGAAATACACCGTCACCGCCCGCAACCACGGCCAAGCCGACTACACCGCCGACGGGCCGGCCGTGGTGGTGGACGATGTCGGCAACCTGCTCACCGGCGCCACCTTCAACGACGACGCCGCGGCCGAGGTGGCCGGGCAGACCGCCGCCGCGCCGCAGTTCGACCCCGCCACCGGGTTGCTGCGCTGGGAGGGCGCCTTGCCGGCCGGCCGCGCCGCCACCATCACCTTCTCCATCACCTTGACCGGCGGCGGCAACGGCGCCGAGCGCAACGTGGCCTGGAGCCCGGCCGACCCAACCCTGCCCAATCCGCCGCCGCCCGCCTGCTCCGACGCCTCGGAGCCGCTGGACCTGGTGACAGGCGAGCCGTGCTCGGCCGACATGGTCTCGCGGCCGTCGTTGACGATCCAAAAGGTCTCCGACGCCGAGAACTCGCGCCCCGGCGACACTGTGACCTACTCGGTGTGGATCTCCAACGTGTCGCTGCAGGACTTCACCGCCGACAACCCGGCGATTGTCTACGACGACTTGTCCGGCCTGCTCGACGACGCCGACTTCGCCGGCCTGGCCGATGTCTCCACCACCCCGGCCGCCGCGGCGGCCGGCCTGGACTACACCGCCCCGATCCTGTCTTGGCGCGGGCCGCTGGCCTCGACCGAGTCGATCGGGCTGAAAATCAAGGTGGTGCTGCACGGCGGCGGCGACGGCATCGTGCGGAATGTGGCCTGGCGGCCAAACGACGCCAAGAGCTTCGTCCCGCCCGTCTGCGACCGCAGCGAGAGCGTGGCCGATTTGCAGACGCAGGAGCCGTGCGGCGTGACCGAGTTCGCCATGCAGGCCCTGCGCGTGACCAAGGCGGCCAACCCGCCCGATCCAATGCCCGGCGCCACCGTGACCTACACCTTGACCCTGGAAAACACCGGCGCCGTCGACTTCACCTGGGAAAACCCCGCCGTGCTGCTTGACGACCTGTCCGAGTTGCTGGCCAACGGCGGCAAACTGGCTGGGCCGCCCTCCGCCTACCCGCCGGGGGCGGGCCAGGTCAACACCGACGATTTGAGCGAGCAGGGCCGCTTCACTTGGTACGGCCCGCTGGCCCAAGGCCAGAAGGTCGAAGTCTTCTACGCGGTCACCTTGGGCTCGGAGACGATGGCGGTCAGCCACGCCAGCAACGTCGCCTGGGTGCCGAACGACCCCGCCGAGCCCGAGGCGCCGGACTGCCGCGAGCTCGACGGCCACGGCGCGGACGATGCCACCGGCGAGCCGTGCGCCAGGGTGACCCTGACCCCGCCGGTGCTGGAGATCGCCAAAACCTCCACCACCATCAGGCCCGGGCAGGCGGACCCGCCCGCCTACCCCCGGCCGGGCGACACCATCCAATACACCTTGACGGTGGCCAACAAGGGCTCGGGGGCGTACACCGCCAAACACCCCGCGGTGGTGGTGGACGCGCTGGGCGGCGTGCTGGACAACGCCTCCTGGGACGGCACCCAAGCGGTCCAACCAGAGATCGGCAACCTGGTTTGGAACGGCGCCAACGAGCGTTTGAGCTGGTCCGGCGAGTTGCAGGTGGGCCAAAGCGTGGTCATCACCTACTCCGTCACGGTCAAATCCGGCGGCGACGGCCAGATGCTGAACGTGGTCTGGGTGCCGGATGACCCCGACCAGCCGGGCGAGCCGCCCGCCTGCGACCCGGACGCGCCCCCCGGGGACTGGCTGGCCTGCGACGGCGTGCCCATCCCGGCGCTGAAGATCGCCAAGACGGCGCTGGCCACACCGCCCGGCGGCGGCCTGCAGGCGGGCGTGCGCCTGACCTACACCCTGGCCTTGACCAACACCGGCCAAGGCGACTTCACCGCCGCGGCGCCCGCCCAGGTGCGCGACGACCTGTCCGATTTGCTGGACGATGCCGTCTGGGCCGGCCTGGTGGACCAGCCGGCCGAGGGGGCGGCCAATTGGGAGTCGCCGGTGTTGGCCTGGCAGGGGCCGATCCCAGCTGGCCAGACGGTCAAACTGACCTACGCTTTGGATTTGACGGCCGAGGGCGACGGCGAGCTGCGCAACCTGGCTTGGGCGCCGGCCGACCCGTCCCTGCCCGATCCGCCCGAGCCGGCCTGCGAGGCGGCGGGCGGGCTGGACCCGGAGCGGGACGAGCCGTGCGCCGTGGTGGAGTTGGAGCGGCCGATTTTGGATTTGGAGTCCAAGACCGTCTCCCCGGCCTCGGGGGCCCAGCTGGGCGATTGGCTGACCTACCAAGTAGTGGCGCGCAACACCGGCAGCCTGCCTTTCACCGCCGCGGTTCTGACCGACTCGCTGGCCGGCCTGCTGGATGATATTGAGCCGTTCGACCTGGCCACCGCCTCAGACGGAGGCGCCGGGGGGGCCTTCAAGTGGGATTCGCCGGTGCTCAGCTGGACCGGTCCGCTGGCGGTTGGGGCCGCTGTGACGCTGACCTACAAGGTTCGCTTGGCCCCAGGCGGCGACGGCGACCTGCGCAATGTGGTCTGGGTGCCGATCGACCCCAGCCCCACCCCGCCGCAGTGCCCGCTGCCCATGTCCGGCCCGCTGGCGGCCGGGCGCCTCGGGGCCGGGGCGCGCGTGGCCGCGCTCGACCCGGACTGCGCCGCCACCGAGACACCGGTCCCCGCCTTGACGGTGGACAAGTCGGTCGAGGTGGCGCCGCCCTTGGGGATCGGCTCGCAGGCCAAGTTCACCATCACCTTGACCAACACCGGCAAGGCTGATTTCACAGCCGCCCGGCCGGGCTTTATGGCGGACGACATGGAAGACGTGCTGGACGACGCCTCCTGGGTGGGCGATGCCGCGGCCACCTTGGGCGCGGTCGACTTCGAGGCCCCCCGCCTGGTGTGGACCGGCGCCTTGAAGGTGGGCCAGACCGCCACCATCGCCTACACCATGCGCCTGACCGGCCAAGGCGACGGCCAGGCCCGCAACCTGGCCTGGGTGACGGGCTCCAAGGACGAGGCCTGGTTTGCGGCGCCGCCTTTGGAGTGCGCCGCGCCAGGGTGCTCCGGGGTGGAGATCCCCGGCCCGCTGCCCCCCTTGTCCCAGCCCAGCCCCAGCCCGCAGATGCCCGTCTCCGGCGCGGCCGGAGCCATCCCGCTGACCTGGGCCGCCCTGGCGGCGCTGGTCCTGGGCGCGGCCTTGGCCCGCCGCGGCCGGCGCCGCCCAGGCGGGTAGGCGGCGCGGTGGCGCGCGGTAACCTTCCTGCATGCGTCTAAGCAGCGGCGGCCCGGCCCAGGTGCCCGGCTGGGATGAGTACTTCTTGGGCATCGCCCGGGCGGTGGCGGCGCGCGCCAAATGCGTTAGGCGCCGGGTGGGCGCGGTGCTGGTGGTGGACCGCCGCATCATCGCCACCGGCTACAACGGCGCCCCCTCCGGCCGGCCGGACTGCTTGGAGGGGGCCTGCCCCCGGGGCCAGCTGGACTACGGCGCCGTGCCCGGCCTGGGCGACTACGACCGCCCCGGCACGCCCGGCTTTTGCATCGCCATCCACGCCGAGGTCAACGCCTTGCTGTTCGCCACCCGCGACACCAAAGGCGCCATCGCCTACATCACCGACCCGCCCTGCCCCGGCTGCCGCAAAGCCCTGGCCGCGGCCGGCGTGATAGGCGCGGTCTGGCCCACCGGCCGCCTAGACGAGCAGTCCCTGGTCTGCTGGGACTGACCGCCCCCGGCGGGCGGGTCAGCCGGAGAGTTGGCGCAGGGCGGGGGCGAGGGCGCGGAAGGCTTGGCCGCGGTGCGAGATGGCGTTCTTTTGCGCCGGGGCGAGCTCGGCGGCGGTGACCTCGAAGCCGTCCGGCACCAGAATCGGGTCGTAGCCGAAGCCGCCCCGGCCGCGCGGCCGGGCCGCCAAACGGCCAGGCATGCGGCCGGACTCGACCACCTCGCGCCCGTCCGGCAGCACCAGGGCGGCGGCGCACTCGAACCAGGCCCCCCGCCGCGCCGCGGGCACATCGCGCAACTGGTCCAACAGCAGCGCCAAATTGGCCTGGTCGTCGCCGTGGCCGCCGGCCCAGCGGGCCGAGAACACGCCCGGCGCGCCGCCCAGCACCGCCACGCACAAACCCGAATCGTCCGCCACCGCCGGCCAGCCCGTGGCCTGAGCCGCGTGGCGCGCCTTGAGCAGCGCGTTGGCGGCAAAAGTGACACCGGACTCCGGCGGCGCCGACACCCCCAAAGCGCCCGCGCCCACCACCTCCAAGCCGTCCAAACCACCCGCCTGGGCCAGAATCTGGCGCAGCTCGCGCACCTTGTGGGCGTTGTGGGTGGCCAACACCAGCCGGGCCGGCCGGCCGGGCGGGGCCTGGCCGCTCACGCGCCCCGGGCCGGCAGCGGGGCGGCCAAAACCTCCGCCTGGAGCGCCGCCAGGCGGGCGCAGCCGGCCAGGGCCAAATCCAGCAGCCGGTCCAACTCCATCCGGCTAAAAGGCGCCTGCTCCGCCGTGCCCTGCACCTCGACAAACTGGCCGGCGCTGTTGACCACCACATTCATGTCCGTCTCCGCCCGCGCGTCCTCGGCGTACGGCAAATCCAGCACCGGCGTGCCGTTGACAATCCCCACCGACACGGCCGCCACCGAGCCGGCCAGCGGGGCCGCGCCGCGCCCCACGTAACCCTTCCCCCTGGCCCATTCGACGGCATCGGCCAAGGCGACGTAGGCGCCGGTGATCGAGGCGGTGCGGGTGCCGCCGTCCGCCTGGAGCACATCGCAGTCCAACTGGATGGTGTTCTCGCCCAAAGCGCGCAAATCCACCACCGCCCGCAGCGCGCGGCCCACCAAGCGGGAGATCTCATGCGTCCGCCCGCCAATCCGCCCGCGCACGGACTCGCGCTCGGTGCGCTGGCCGGTCGCCCGCGGCAGCATGGCGTACTCGGCCGTCACCCAGCCCTGGCCCGAGCCTTTGCGCCAGCGCGGCACGCCCGGCGCGAAGGAGGCCGCGCACAGCACCCGGGTCTCGCCGCAGGCGATCAGCGCCGAGCCCTCGGCGTGGTCAAGCCAGCCCCGCTCAATGCGGACGGGGCGGAGTTCGTCAACAGTGCGGCCATCGGCCCTGGTGAATGCGGTCACAGGCCAAGACCCTAACAGGGCGGCGCGGGCGGCGCCGGCCGGGCGGGCGCGGCGCGGCGGGGATCAAAGCAAGAACGAGGCCCCGCGCCGGGCCAGATGCACCGGCCCGCTGTAGACCGCCCGGACCGCCCGCAATGTCACCGCCGGGTCGTTCCAAGGCGGCAGATGGGTCACCACGACCCGTTTGGCGCCGCCGGCTTGGGCCGCCAGGCCGGCCCTGCGGCCGGTCAGGTGGATGCCGCGGGCGGCATCGCGCCCCTCCTCGAAGGCCGCCTCCGCCAGCAGCAGGTCGACGCCATCGGCCACCTTGGCCAAACCCGGCGTGGTGTCCGTGTCGCCCGTGTAGCCCAAGGTCACGCTTTCGCCCGGGCGCACATCAGAGGGCCCCTCGACGCGGAAGCCCCAGGCTTCGACCGGGTGCAGCATGCGGTACGGCGTCAAAGTCAGCGGCCCGATGCCGACCGCCTGGCCCTCCTCCCAGGCGCCGTATTCGAAGTCCCCGCCCTGGGAGGTCGGGTCGTGGGCGTATTGCAGGGCGGCCAGCTGGCGGGGCGTGTCGGCCGGGCCGTGGACCCGCAGCGAGCCCATGGCCGCCCCCGGGCGGTACTTGGCGTAAACCGCCAGCCCGGTCAGATCCGCGCAGTGGTCGGGGTGGAGGTGGCTCAGCGCCACGAAGTCGAGCGCCTCGGGCGGCAAGATCGCCTGGAGCGAGCCGAGCGCGCCGGAACCCAAGTCCATCGCCACCGTCCACAGCCGCCCGCTCTGGTCGCGGATCTGGACCACATAGCTGGAGGCGGGCGAGGCCGGCCCGGCCAAAGAGCCGGTGCAGCCGACCACCAGGAGCCTCATTGGGCTGCCGCCGCGGGTGTGGCGCCCGGCCCGCGCCGGGCGCGCCCGGCGGCCAATCCCCCGAATCCGGAGTCGAATATCCCAAGCGGGGCATCACTCACCCCACCAAGCTTAGCCTCGATCCACCCCCAAACCCCCCGGGGCGGGGGCGGCCTTAGACTGGTGGGCTGTGAGTCTCGCCCTGCTGACGGACAAATACGAGCTGACCATGCTGGAGGCCGCCTTGGCGGACGGCACCTGGCGGCGGCGGGCCGTGTTCGAGGTCTTCGCCCGGCGGTTGCCGCGGGGGCGGCGCTACGGCGTGGTGGCGGGCACCGGGAGGCTGATGGAGCTGCTGGAAGACTTCCGCTTCGACGCGCCGGACGGCACGCTGGGGTGGCTGGTGGACTCCGGCACCGTGTCCGCCAAGACCGCCGACTGGCTGGCCGGCTACCGCTTTGGCGGCTCCATCAGCGGGTATGCCGAGGGCGAGACCTACTTCCCGGGCTCGCCGGTGCTGACGGTGGACGGCGCCTTCGCGGAGTGCGTCATCTTGGAGACCCTGGTGCTGTCCGTCCTGAACCACGATTGCGCGGTGGCCTCGGCGGCTTCCCGCATGACCCTGGCGGCCGGGGATCGCCCCTGCCTGGAGATGGGCGCCCGGCGCACCCACGAGTCCGCCGCCACCGCCGCCGCCCGCGCCGCCTATGTGGCCGGGTTCGCGGGCACCTCGATCCTGGAAGCCGGGCGGCTGTGGGGCATCCCCGCCATCGGCACCGCCGCCCACGCCTTCACCTTGATCCACGATTCGGAGGCCGCGGCCTTCGCCTCCCAGTTGGCCGCCCAGGGGCCCGGCACCACGTTGCTGGTCGACACCTTCGACGTCAAGCGGGCGGTGCGCCTGGCGGTCGAGTTGGCGGGGCCGGGGTTGCGCGCCGTGCGCCTCGACTCAGGCGACCTGCCGCAATTGGCGCGCGCGGTCAGGCGCCAGCTTGACGCCCTTGGCGCCACCGGCACCCAGATCACCGTCACCTCCGACCTCGACGAGTTCGCCATCGCCGCGCTGGCCGCCGCGCCGGTCGACTCCTATGGTGTTGGCACGCGCCTGGTGACAGGCTCCGGCGCGCCAACCGCCCAGATGATTTACAAGCTGGTGGCCCGCGAGGGGGCCGATTCCGCCTTGGAGCCGGTGGGCAAGCGCTCGCCTGGCGGCAAAGACACGGTGGGCGGCTCGAAGTGGGCGGGCCGGCGCATCGACGATTCAGGCATCGCCGAGGAGGAAGTTGTCCTGGCGGGTCCCTCCGTCCACCCCACCGCCCCCGAGTCCTACGGCCTAAGACCCCTCCAAGTCGCCTACATCGACCACGGCGAGCCCGATGCCGCCCGCTCGGGCCCCGCTTGCCTGCCCGCCGCCCGCTTGCGCCACCAGGCCAGCCGCGCCGAGCTGCCCCCCGAGGGGCTGCGCCTGTCGGAGGGCGAGCCGGCCATCCCCACCACGTTGTCCCACCTGCGCGACGCCGCCGGCGCCTGAGTGGCCGGGCGGGACGGCGCCGGCCGCCCAGAACGCGGTTGGGCGGCGGCCCGGTGGCGCCGGTAGGGTGGGTGGATAACTTAAAGCCCGAGGGCTGATGGGGAAGCCGGTCCAAGCCCGGCGCTGACCCGCAACGGTAGATGGGCGCTTGCGCCCGTGAGCCCGAGTACCGGAAGCCTGATCGACGCGTTCCCGTCCGTCGCGGTCTGCGGAGGGACGCCGCGGCGGCGCCAAACCGGCCCGGGCCGCGGGTTCCTCGAGCGGGCCACCGAGCCGAATCGAGGCCGAACTTGACAACCACACGACTTCTCAGCTGCTGGATCGCCGCCGCGCTGGCGCTTGGCGGCGCCTCCGCCGCCGCCGCCGAGCAGCCCGCGCCTGGCGCCAACACCAGCCCCCTGGCCGCCCCCGGCGCCATCACCGGGGCCGCCTGCGCCGCCGGGCAGGGGGTCACGGTGGCGGTCGACTTCTACCCGCTGCGCGACCAGCTGGACATCCGCTGCGCCCCGAACGCCACCGGCTCGCCGGCCGACGCCTTCGCGGCGGCCGGCTTCGACTTCGGCTACAACAGCTGGGGCGGGGTGGGCGTGATCGACGGCGTGGACGCGGCCGATCTCGGCCCCCAAGGCTGGTGGACGTTCCTGACCTCGACGTCGAACGGCGAGCCGGGCGGCCTGCCCGCCGCCGAGTGGACCGACGCCGCGGTGGGCGTCGGGGACGGCGCGGTCGAGACCGGCGAGGCCTACATGCTCCGGCTGCTGGACACCTACGGCTGCTGGGACCCCAGCTCAATGGAGGACCCATCGGTCTGCGTCCCCCGCCTGGCGCTGGCCGACCTGCTGGACCGCGACGGTTCCAGCACCGTCCCCGCGCCGCCCTGGCAGGGCGGGGCCCCGGCCGATGCCGCCGCCTCAGCCGGTTGGCTGGCCGCCCAGCTGGCCGCCAACGGCGATGTCCTGCCCGGCGCGGCCGGCGCCGATTG
>JAITIG010000052.1 GCA_031279575.1 Bifidobacteriaceae bacterium | reverse complement strand
TGGACGCCTTTGTTGCGCAGCGTCTTGATGATGGAGAACTGGTAGTCCCAGCGTCCGGCGTTCAGCCCGGCCGAGTGGGCGCGCAGCTCATAGAGGATCTCGTCCATCTCGAAGGCGGCGGGCAGGGTTTCGATCAGCACGGTCGCCCGGATGGTGCCGCGCGCGAGGCCAAGGTGGTCCTGGGCGAAGTTGAAGATGTCGTTCCACAGCCGCGCCTCCTTGTGGGATTGCAGCTTCGGCAGGTAGAAGTATGGCCCCCGCCCGCGCGCCAACAGCTCGGCGGCGTTGTGGAAGAAGTACAGCCCAAAGTCCACCAACGCTCCCGGCACCGACTGCGAGAAGTCCGATGGCGCGTAGTAGCGCAGGTGCTTCTCCAGCAGGTGCCAGCCGCGCGGCCGGGCGACTATGGTTGGCAGCTCTTTGATGTCGGGGGATTTGACCCGGTACTCCTTGCCTTCGGGGCTGGTGTAGGCGAGCTCCCCCCGGATGGCGTCTTTGAGGGAGAGCTGGCCTTCGATGACGTTGCGCCAGGTGGGGCTGAGCGCGTCCTCGAAATCCGCCAGCCAGACTTTGGCCCCGGAGTTGAGCGCGTTGATGGCCATCTTCGGGTCGGTTGGGCCGGTGATTTCGACGCGGCGGTCGGCTAGGCCCGGCGCGATGGGGGCGACTTGCCAGGTTTTGTCGGCCCGGATGGCCTGGGTCTCCTGCGGGAAGCGCGGCATCGCCCCGCCGTCGATGGCGTCTTGGAAGGCTTGGCGGCGTTCCAGCAGCTCAAGTCGGCGGTAGGCGAAATTCTCGTGCAGCGCGGTGAGGAAGTCCAGCGCCTGCGGGCTGAGGATCTCGTCGTAGCGTTGGCCGAGCGCGCCTTTGATTTCGATGCGCCCGCGCGGTGTGGTGGTCAGTTCGTTGGTCATAGTTGGGTGCCTCTTCGGTAGTTGTTGGGCGGCGCCGCGGCCGGCGGCTCCGGGCTGCTAGAACTGGGCCGCCTCGGTGGAGCCGGTCAGCGCTGTGGTGGCGGAGGCGGGGTTGAGGGTGGTGGCGATTCGGTCGAAGTAGCCGGTGCCGACTTCGCGCTGGTGGCGCGTCGCGGTGTAGCCCCTGGCCTCGGCTTCGAACTCCTTGGTTTGGAGTTCCACATAGGCGGTCATGCCGCGCTCGCGGTAGCCGTCTGCCAGGTCGAACATGGTGTAGTTGATGGCGTGGAAGCCGGCCAGGGTGATGAACTGGAACTTGTAGCCCATGGCGCCGAGTTCTTTTTGGAATTTGGCGATGGTGGCGTCGTCCAGGTTGGCCCGCCAGTTGAACGATGGCGAGCAGTTGTAGGCCAGCAGCTGGTCGGGGAAGTCCCGCTTCATGGCCTCGGCGAACTGGCACGCCAGTTCGAGGTCTGGGGTGGCGGTCTCGACCCAGATCAGGTCGGCGTAGGGGGCGTAGGCCTTGCCCCGGGCGATGATCACCTCCAGGCCGGGTGTGGTGCGGTAGAAGCCTTCGCTGGTGCGCTCGCCGGTCAGGAACGGCTTGTCGCGCTCGTCCACATCTGAGGTGATCAGGTCGGCGCCGAGCGAGTCGGTGCGGGCGACCACCAAGGTGGGCACGCCGGCCACGTCGGCCGCCAGGCGGGCGGCGTTGAGCGTGCGGATGTGCTGGGCGGTTGGGATCAGCACTTTGCCGCCCATGTGGCCGCACTTTTTGGCGGAGGCGAGCTGGTCTTCCCAGTGGACGCCGGCCGCGCCGGCTTCGATCATGGCTTTCATCAGCTCGTAGGCGTTGAGCTCGCCGCCGAATCCGGCCTCGGCGTCTGCCACGATGGGCGCGAACCAGTCCCGTTGGGGGTGGCCTTGTTCCACGAACTCGACTTGGTCGGCCCGCTGGAGGGCGTTGTTGATGCGGCGCACCATGGCGGGCACCGAGTTGGCGGGGTAGAGGGACTGGTCGGGGTAGGTCTGGGAGGCCAGGTTGCCGTCCGCCGCGACTTGCCAGCCGGACAGGTAGATGGCTTTGAGGCCGGCTTTGACCTGCTGGACGGCTTGGTTGCCGGTGATGGCGCCGAGCGCGTTGACGTAGTCCTGGGTGTGGATCAGCTCCCACAGCTTCTCGGCGCCGCGCTTGGCCAGGGTGCGCTCTTCTTGGAACGAGCCGCGCAGCGCGACCACGTCCGCGGCTGTGTAGGTGCGCTTGACGCCTGCCCAGCGCGGGTCGGTTTGCCATGTGCGGGCGAGTTCGGCGGCCGTCTGGGTCTGGTCTCCGGGACGAGCAGTCATTGGTTCTTGCCTCTCCGTTGAAGTTGTTTGGCCTGGTCGCGGGCCCGCCGCGGCCGGAATACTTCGACACTAAGATATTTTCCGGCCGCTTCCAAACCGCCCCCAGCTGAAATCCGCCCAGATTTCCAGGCAGCGAAAAACCCCCCTTTTTGTTCCAGAACCGGTTGCCCGATGCCGTCCCCGCCGGCTCCCCCCGCCCGTCCCCGCCGGTTCCCCCCGCCCGTCCCCGCCGGTTACCCCCGCCCGTCCCCGCCGGCTCCCCCCACCCGTCCCCGCCGGTTCGCCCCGCCCGTGCCCGTTGAGGCACCCACCGTGCCCGGTGAGCCACCCGAAATTGCCACCACCGGGCCGGTGGTGGCAATTAACGGTGTCCCGATTGCCGGCGGGTTTTCTGCGCCGAGCGTCTGACCAGGGGAAACGCGGGCGGCGCCGGGAAGGGCCGGGCACCCACCCCACCCGAAATTGCCACCACCGGGCCGGTGGTGGCAATTAACGGTGTCCCGGGCGGTCGCGCCATATCATTGGCGAGTGTCTAGTGCCGCCAACCCCGCCAGCCGGGCGCCCAGCCGCGCCCACCCCGGCGCTCAGCCGGCGCGCCGGCCCAGCCCGGAGGCTCGGGCCGGCTCGACCCCCGGCGGCTCGGGGACGCCTCGCCCGGCGCCGGGGGTGGGCGGGGCCGAGGCGCTCGACCCACTCGTGATTGGGCGGCGCATCCGGCACCTGCGGCTGAGCCGGGGGCTGCGCTTGCAGGAGTTGGGGGCGGCGGCCGGGCGGTCGGCATCGGGCATGTCTGCGTTCGAGAACGGCCACCGCGCGCCGAATCTGGCCCAACTGGGGGCGATCGCCTCCGCGCTGGGGGTCGAACCGAGAGCGTTGTTCGACCCGGCGCCGCCAACCGCGCGCGACGGGCTGGAGATCGAGTGGGAGCGGGTGCAACGCGACCCAACCTACGCCGCCCGCGGGCTGCCGCGCGTCAAGGTGACCCGGACCACCCCGACCGAGGTGCTCGAAGCCCTGGTGGGACTGGCGCGCGAACTGGCGCGGGTGCGCGAGGAGCGGGTCGCGACCCCAGAGGAGGCCCGGCGGGCGAACGCCGCCCTGCGGGCCGAGATGCGGGCCCAAGACGACTACTTCCCGGACCTGGAGAAAGTCGCCGCCGACCTGCTGGCCTTGGGCGGGCAGGATTCCGGCGCCCCAATGGACCAGGCCGGCCTGGCCGCGCTGACGGGGAAGCTGGGGTTCCAGCTCTGCTTTGTCGACGACCTGCCGCAGACCACCCGATCCGTGCTGGACACCAGGCGCAAGCGCCTCTACCTGCCGCGCCTGCCGGGCCAACAGCGCCCACCCAGCCCAGCGGGCCAACCAGCCCAAGCAGCCCAAGCAGCCCAGCCAGCCCAAGCAGCCCAGCCAGCCCAGCCGGCCCAACCAGGCCAGCCAGCCCAGCCGGCCCAACCAGGCCAGCCAGCCCAACCAGCCCAAGCCGGGGCGGGCGGCGACCACCGCTCGACAGTGCTGCAAGCTTTGGCCGCCCACCTTCTAGGCCACGGCGAGCCGGCCGACTACCGGGAGTTTCTGCGCCAGCGCGTCGAGGCGAACTACCTGGCCGGGGCCGTCCTGATGCCGCTCAACGCGGCCGTGCTGATGCTGGGCAGCGCCAAGGCGCGGCGCGAACTGGCCATCGAAGACTTCCGCGACGCCTTCGCCGTCTCCTACGAGATGGCCGCCCACCGCTTTGTCAACCTGGCCACCAAGCACCTGGGAATCCGGGTCCACTTTGCCAAAGTGCACTCCAGCGGGGTGATCCACAAGTCCTACGAGAACGACGGCTGCCTCTTCCCAACCGACCCCCTGGGAGCGATCGAAGGGCAGTTCATGTGCCGCTACTGGGCGGGGCGCAACGTTTTCGAGGCGGCGCAGATGGCCGGTCCGGCCGGGGCCGCAAGCCTGCGCTACGCCCAGTACACGGACACGCCCGGCGGCACTTTTTGGGCCACCTCGCACCTGAAAACCACCAAGGACGGGCTGTTCTCGGTCTCGGTGGGGTGCCGGGGGGAGGACGCCAAATGGTTTGCGGGGGCCGACGCGCCAGTCAAGTTGAGGTCTGACTGCCCGGACCCGGCCTGCTGCCAGGTGCCCCCGGCGGACCTGGCCGAGGAGTGGGCCGGCTGGGCCTGGCCGGCCGCCCGGCCGCACTCCTCGGTGCTGGCCGCCATGCCCACGGGCGCGTTCCCGGGTGTGGACTTGACCGACGTGTACGAGTTCCTGGAGCGGCAACCCGCCTAGCCATCCCCGGCGGGCCTCCTGCGGCCCTTGAGCAGTTGGGTCACCTGCTCGGCGACCTGCTCGGCGGGCTCGTGCTCCCAGAAGCGCAGCACTGTCCAACCGGCCTGTTCCAGGGCGGCGGTGACGTGGGCATCGCGGGCCTGGTTGCGCGCCATCTTGGCCTCCCAGTACTCGCAGTGGGTCTTGGGCGGGCGGTGGTGCTGCGGGCAGGCGTGCCAGAAGCAGCCGTCTACCAGCACAATCACACGCGGCCCCAGGAAGGCTATGTCAACTGTGATGCGCTCGCCTTTGATCGGCTTGTAGCCCACCCGGTAGCGCAGGCCGCGGGCGAACAGCAGCTTGCGCAGGGCCACTTCTGGGCCGGTGTCGCGGCTGCGGTTGCCCTGCATCGAGCGGCGTGTGGCGGCGCTGGAGGCCCATGAGCCCGCGGCGCTGCCCGCTGCCTGGGGGCCCGGCGCCTGGCCCTGGGGGTGCCCCGCCTGACCCTGGGGGTGCCCCGCCTGGCCCTGGGGGTGGGGCGCCTGGCCCTGGCCGGCCGGCGCCGAGCGCGCTTTGACCACGCCAGCCAGGCTACCGCCGCCAACAGCCCGGCGTCAGCCCGCGCCCCGGGTGGGGACGGCCCGGCGGCTGGGCCTGGGCCCCCGCCAAAGGCTGCGAGGCGCCCGCCCGGGCCAGGCGTGCCGCCACAGCCAAGTCTGCGGCTGGGTTTCGGCTCGCGCGGGCATCCCCTAATATGGGACTTACGTCCAGGCCGTTGCCCCGTAGCCAGGTCAGCGCCGACCTGATCTAAAGGAGTCGCTCACACATGACCGCAGCCACCCAGCTTCCCACCCTCTCCCTCGCCGCGGCGGGCCCAGCTGCCACCGGTTTGTCCGCGTCCGGGCTGGTGATCGCCAGTGTTGTGGCGCTCATCGCGCTCGCGGCCCTGGGCACCGCCGCCGGGCTCAGGGCCAAAGTCCTGGCCGCAGACCAGGGCTCCCCAAAGATGCAAGAGATCGCGGCCGCCGTCCAAATGGGGGCAGCGGCCTACCTCAAACGCCAGCTGCGCACCTTGTCGGTGTTTGTCGTCATCGTCATGGTGTTGCTGGCGTTCTTGCCGGGCACCACCCCGGTGCGCCTGGGCCGCTCGGTTTGCTTCCTGCTGGGGGCGGGTTTCTCCGCCACCATCGGCTACCTGGGGATGTGGCTGGCGACCCGCGCCAACGTCCGGGTGGCGGCGGCGGCAGCGGCCGGCCAAGGCGGCCGCGAGCGCGGCGCGGCCATCGCGTTTAGAACCGGCGGCGTGGTCGGTTTGACCACAGTGGGCCTGGGGCTGCTGGGCGCCGCGGGCGTGGTTTTGATCTTCCAAGGCGACGCGCCTTCGGTGCTTGAGGGCTTCGGCTTCGGCGCGGCGCTGCTGGCCATGTTTATGCGCGTCGGCGGCGGCATCTTCACCAAAGCGGCTGACGTGGGCGCGGACCTGGTTGGCAAAGTGGAGCAGGGCATCCCGGAGGACGACCCGCGCAACGCGGCCACCATCGCCGACAATGTGGGCGACAACGTGGGCGACTGCGCCGGCATGGCGGCCGACCTGTTTGAGTCCTACGCCGTCACTCTGGTGGCCGCGCTGATCCTGGGCAAGGCCGCCTTCGGGGCGGACGGGCTGGTGTTCCCCCTGCTGGTGCCCGCCATCGGCGCGGTGACGGCGGCCCTGGGGGTGTTCATCACCCGCGTGCGCCCAGGCGAATCCGGGCTGACGGCGATCTACCGCGGGTTCTACCTCTCGGCGCTGGTGGCGGCTGCGGCCACGGCCGCGGTCGCGTTCGCCTACCTGCCCGGCTCCTACGCCGCCTTCAACAACCCGGACCTGGCCAGCTTGGGGGAGGGCGACCCAAGGCCGGCGGTGGTGGGCGCGGTGCTGATCGGCATAGTGCTGGCGGGGTTGATTCTTTGGATCACCGGCTACTTCACCGGCACCGACGCCCGCCCCACCAAGCACGTCGCCAAGACCACCACAACTGGCTCGGCCACGGTGGTGTTGGCGGGAATTGGCGTGGGGCTTGAATCGGCCGTCTACACGGCGGGCACCATCGCGGCCGCGCTGTGCGGCTTGTTCCTGCTTTCCGGCGGCAATATGACGATGGCGTTGTTCCTGGTCGCCTTGGCCGGCTGCGGCCTGCTCACAACTGTGGGCGTGATTGTGGCCATGGACACGTTTGGCCCTGTCTCGGACAACGCCCAGGGCATCGCCGAGATGTCCGGCGAGGTTTCGGGGGAGGCGGCCAAAGCGCTGACCGATTTGGATGCCGTCGGCAACACCACCAAGGCGATCACCAAGGGGATCGCCATCACCACCGCGGTTTTGGCCGCCACCGCCTTGTTCGGTTCCTACAACGACGCGGTCAAGGGCGCCATCGCCGCGATTGAGGGCCGGATCGCCTCGGGCGGGTTCCTCGACTCGATGAGCCAGTATGAGATCATCCAGCCGCTCACCTTGGTCGGCGTGATTCTGGGCGCGGCCACCGTGTTCCTTTTCTCGGGGTTGGCGATCGACGCCGTGACCCGGGCGGCGGGCGCGATTGTGCTGGTGGTGCGCCGCCAGTTCCGCAATGAGCCGCGCATTATGACCGGCGAGGTCAAACCCGATTACTCCGAGGTGGTGGACATCTGCACCCGCGATTCTTTGCGCGAGTTGGCCGCCCCTGGGCTGTTGGCCGCCTTCGCGCCGGTGGCGGTCGGCTTGGGGTTGGGGGTTGGGCCGTTGGCCGGCTTCTTGGGCGGCGCCATCACCACCGGCCTGCTGATGGCGGTCTTCCTGGCGAACTCTGGCGGGGCCTGGGACAACGCCAAGAAGCTGGTCGAGGACGGCCATTACGGCGGCAAGAACTCCGAGGCCCACGCCGCCGCCGTCATCGGCGACACTGTGGGCGACCCGTTCAAGGACACGGCCGGCCCTGCCATCAACCCCCTGATCAAGGTGATGAACCTGGTCAGCGTGCTGATTGCGCCGCTCGTGGTGACCATGTCGCTGGCTGGGGAGGCCAACCACGCCCTGCGGGTGGCGTGCGCGGTGGCGGCTGGCGCGGTCGCCATCGGCCCGGTGGTGTGGTCTCGCGTGCGCGCCACCCGCATCGGCCGCATGGAGGCGGACGCGGACCTGGAGAAGGCTCTAGCCTAGGCGCCCGCCCGATGCCGTCCGCCGCGCGTTGCCGCACGATGCCGGCTCGAATGGAGCGAGGGCATGCTCTACCCGCTGCTGCACCGGCTTGAGGCCAACGGGTACGTCGAGGCCTCCTGGGGCGTGGCCGGCAACGGGAGGCGGCGCAAGGTCTACGCCATCACCCCGGCCGGGCGGGCCCAGTTGGCGTCCCGGCAAGAGCAGTGGAGCGTGGTGGCTGACGCGATGCGGCAAGTCTGGCAGGCCCGGCCCCGGGTCGCCGCCGCCGAGGTCCTAGCATGACCGGCCCCAGCCCGGCCCCGACCCCGACCCCAGCCGCCGATGCCGCCCAAGCTCCGCCCGCCGCCGCCCGAGCCGCGGCCGACCCGACGCCAGAGCCGGACGCCGCCCAGGCTTTGACCGCCGCGGGCCAAGACCCGGCCGCCGCCCAGGCCGCCACCCCCGCGACCGCCGCCCGAACTGCCGCCGCCCCGGCCCAAGAGCCGGACGGCGCCGCCCAAGCCCTGGAAGACCAAATCGGGTTGTGGCGCGAGGCCCAGGGGCGGCATCGTGCAATATCGGTTGACGACCTGGCTGAGCTGGAAGACCACCTGCGCGGGCAAATCGCCGACCTGGCCGGCGCGGGGCTCGACGCCGAGGAGTCCTTCCTGGTGGCGGTGCGGCGGCTGGTCGCCTTCAGCTTCGCCTGACCAGAAACCGACCCGTCTACGCAGATCAGGGCCCCGACCCTGCCGGATGCCTCGCGCCCGCCTGGGCGGCGTCGGGCGGCGCCGGGCTCGCGGCGGCCGCGGGGCGCCACCCCGGGCAATCAGGTCTCGCCGGCCAGGCGCGACCAGGCTTGGCTGACTGAGCGGAGGGCCGCCTCCAAGCCGATGTTGCCCTGCCGGGCCACCACCACCAGCGACTCGGCCGCCTGTTGGACTTCGGCGGCGGTTCTGGGGTTGGCGCCGGCGCAGGCCGGGCGGGCCGCGACGGTGGTGCCATGCCGCCGAGCCGAGGTGACCAGGCCCTCGCGGGCCAGGGCCTCGTAGACCTTGGCCACTGTGCCGGGGGCGATTCCCAGGTCGATGGCGAGGTGGCGGATGGCGGGCAGACGGCTGCCGGCCGCCAGTTGCCCGGAGACGATCAGCCGTTCCAATTGCGAGCGGAGTTGCTCGAAGATCGGCACCGGCGAGGTGTGGTCGATTCTGACGATCACGGGGACGTCTTCTGGTCTGGCGCCGTGTTGAGCGCCGCCGGGCCACCCGCCGCCGGGCCACCGGCCGCGCTCGGGCCGCCAACTGCTGGCGCCAGGCCGGCCGGTGCGGCGGCAAAAGTCCGCCGGAAGGCGCGCGGCGCGCGGACGCTGGAGCGAATCAGGGCAATGACGGCCAGCACCACGCAGCCCAAGCCGAGCAGCCCAAGCCCATCCCAGGCCGGCAGAACCCAACCCAGCGTCAGCATCGCGATGGCCAGTTCCAACCAGGCCGCCGTGCGCCCGGCAAAACCCCGCACGGCTTGGTCGGCCGCCATCACCTCGGGCGGGCCGGCCAGGCGGCGTCGGTCGCGAATGGCGCGCTGGGTCCATTCGCCCAGGGCTACCGGGACAGCGCAGACCACCACCGTCCAGCAGCCGGCCGCGCCCAGTCCCCCCGCCGCGCTGGCCACCGCGACCAGCGCCGATGCCGCCAGCGTCAAGCGAGCGGCCAGCATCACCTTGGCAGGCGCGAAGCGGTCGCGGGCCTCAAGGCTCGCCTCGGCCGCATCAGCCCGCCGGCCGATCCGGTAGGACTCGGCGGCCAGTCCGCCAACTATCACCCCGGCCACACCCATGAACAGGGCGTCGGCCAGCGGCAGCGGCCCGTCGTTGAAGAACAGGACCAGCCCAACGCCGTAGCGCACCGCCAGCGCGGCGGCGAAGGCGACCCCGATCAGCCCGCCCGCGCCCCGAAAGCGCAGTTGCCGCGCCAGGTAAGCGCGGTAGAAGGCGGCTGCGGCGGCGTCCGGGGCCGCTCCCCCGGCCAGCCAGGCGACATCGGCCGGGGTCGGCTTGCGCACCAGCAGGTAGACCGCCAGAGCGACGATCCCGCCAACCGCGACCAGTCCGGCGGCTCCCCTGGCCAGCATTTCGGCGGGATTCGGCAACATGGCGGCTCCTTGTCTTTGTATCAATGTAATAGTACACTGGCACTATGTTTGAGCGCAAGCACCACCCGGCAGACAGCCCTTCCCCCACCCAGCCGGCGCCCGGCCAGCGGCGGCGCCAGACTCCGGCGGCTAGCACTTCCACGGCGCACGCCCCTCCGGCCGCCACCCCCGAAGCAGTCGCGCCCACCGAATCCCCCTACGCCGCGATCACCCCGCGCCGCTCCAACCGGCGGGCGGCGGCGGCGATCGCAGCCTTGGCCCTGTTGTTCGCCTGCGGCTGGTTTGGGCGCGACCTGGTCTACCCGTCGTTGGCCCATGCGGTCTCTAACTCATCGGCGGTGGCTGACGCCGAGCCGGCCGGCGGCGGCGTGATCGGCCTGGTCACCAAAACCCAGTTGCACCCGCGAGGCTGGCCCTGGCTGACGGTTGTCTCGGCGCGGGTTGAGGGCTGCCTCGAGGCGGGCAGCTTGGCCCCAGCCCTCAACCTGGACCAAGAAGCCGCCGAGGCAGGCGACTCGGCCGGCGCGATAAGCCTGTGTGACATCCAGCCCGACGCCGTCTACCTCGCCCACGGCCGCTTCCCCAGCGAGATGACCCTGCCGCCGACGCTTTTTGTGTTGTCCGATGCCGCCCCCTGGGTCGCCCTTGAATTCGACGCCGCGCAGGCGTCTGCCTCGTCTGCCTCGTCCGGCGAGTCATACACGGCTGCGGCGCTACCCGCCCGCCTCAACAGCGGCCAGGCCGCGGCCTTGGTCATGTTTTGGCGGGTCGAGTTGCCGCAGGAGGCCAAGCTGGAGGGCGAGTGCTGGCAGGCTGCGGGCGAGGCCGAGCCGGGCGGGCGGTACTGCGTTTGGGACGGCGCCAGTGGGGACGAGTCTTTTGCGATCGCAGTCGAGTTGCGCTCGGCCTTCGGGTTTGTCCGCACCGAGCGGCTCGATCTGACCGGTTTGGCGCACTGGTAGCCAAGAACCAACCCCAGGCGGTTATCGGTAAGCTCTAAGGCATGCCAAGAAGCGGACAGACATTTGTGGCTCGGCCTTTGGCGGGGCTCCCGCGTGAGGCGGAGATGGTCGCCATGCGGGACATCATCCCGGCTGCGACCTTGACCGTGGCGCTGGCGGGGGCGCGCGGCGGGGGCGAGGCCCAGTTGGTGACAATCCTGCCGGACCTAGAACGCGCTTGGCGCCGGGCCGATGGCGTGCCGGTGGTAGCGCTCCAGCCGCCCAGGGGGTCCGATGACGTCTCGCGGGACCTCGGCAACGCCCTGGAGGCGGCGTTGGCGGCTGAGCCGGGCGCCCCGGCCTGGCCGGCCGCCTACGGCTCGGACGGGCCGCGGTTGCAAGAGCTGGTGGACTTGGACGCGCCCGCCACCTTTGAGCTGGCCGCCAACATGGACTTTTGGCGGGCGTTGGACCCCGAGCGCAAGGACATCGCAGAGGCCGCCGAGCGTTTCGAGGAGGGGCTGATCCCGACCGAGCAGATTGCCGGCCTGGACGGCGCCTTTTGGACGCAGATGGGGACGCGGGACTATTTGCGCTGGTCGCTGGGCGTCGAGGAGGATGCGCTGCTGGACGCGTTGGCGCGGCTGCAGGCGGAGCGCAAGGCCGGGCTGGTCGAGGGGTCGAAGTACGTGGGCGCGTTCCGGGTGCTTGGCTTGGTGATCCCGGTGTGGGATTTGCCGCCGGGCACGGCGGCGGCGGACCTGGCCCAGCCCCTGGCGGCGTTCAAGGCCTTGCTGGACGCGGCTTTGGCCCAGACCGCGCCGCTGGACGCGTCCCAGCGGCGGGCCCGGGCCGGCCTGGTGGCCCGCTCGCTCACCCTGCGCTGACCCCGGGGCGACCCGCCCGGGCGGGTCTGGCGGGGCGGCGGGCCTGGGGGCCGGGTGGAGCAGAATTGCAACTGTGGGCAAATGCCGCCAAGCGCGCCGCAAGCGGGCCAAGAAGTTCTAAAGTTATTCCCGTGAACGCACAAAGCGGGGTCGGCACGCCGGTGTCGCCCGAGCAGCGGGTGGCGGTGGTCATCCCGGCCAAGAACGAATCGGGCAGAATCGCGTCCACAGTGGCCAGCGCCAAGACAATTCCGCTGGTGGACCTGGTGTTGGTGGTTGACGACGGCTCGGGCGACCAAACCCGCAAGCGAGCCCAGGAGGCGGGCGCCGTGGTGGTGCGCCACTCGCACAACCGCGGCAAGGCGGAGGCCATGGAGACCGGCGCCGCCGTCATCGCGATGCGCGATGTCGACGGGGCGCCCGCCCGGTTGCTGCTGTTCTTGGACGCGGACTTGGGCGAGACCGCCCAGGCGGCCGCCCCCCTGATTGGGCCGGTGGCCGGCGGCGAGGCGGATTTCTCGATCGCGGTGCTGCCACCCCAGGTGGGGGCGGCGGGCTTCGGCGCGGTGGTGCGCTTGGCCCGCAGGGGCATTGCGAAGGCCACGGGTTTGAACGCCCGCGCCCCGCTGAGCGGCCAGCGCTGCCTGTCCCGGGAGGCCTATGAGGCGGCCACGCCTTTGGCGCGCGGTTGGGGGGTCGAGGTGGGGATGACCATTGACCTGCTGAGGCAGGGTTTCACCGCCGTCGAGGTGGAATGCGAGTTGCGCCACCGGCCGTCCGGCAAGTCGATGCGCGGGCTGGCCCACCGCTTGGCCCAATACCGCGATGTCAGCCTGGCTCTGGCGGCGCGCGGTGTGCGGATCGCGCTGGGCACCGCCTGGCGCCGGGCCAAACGCGCCGCCCGCCGGGGCCGCCCGCCCACCCGCCCTTCCGGCCCACACCTGGGGGGAAACAGCGTCGGCGCAGGGGCGCTTGAGACCTCCAGGCGGATCGCTCTCCAGGTCGACCAAGCTTGCACGCAGCGCCGTTCGGAAGGGACTGGCCAGGCATGATCACCAACGGCAATTCCCGTGGTTGTCAGAGTCCGTGGTCCTCGCAGTACGAGGGCCGGAGGTGTCAAGCGTGGTTGTGACTTGCCGCAGCGCTTGGCCTTGGCGGTGGGCGGGGACGAGCGCGCGTATCGTGTTGGTGGCGGTGCTGGTTACCGGTTTCTCGGGCTGCGCGGGGACGACCGACCCGTCTGACGTGCGCCTCCTCGCGACCGCGGATCGCGACCGGTGGGTCTTGCCCCTAGACCCGTACTACGCGCCGCACTGGGCTTTCGAGATGTACGCCGTCGACTTGTCGGCGGTGGATTGCATGGAGGCCAAGGGCTTCTTGGATGTTCCCATGATTCCGTATGATCCGAATGCGCCAGATCCCGCTACGCACAACGCAGTGGGCCGCCGCTTGTTCAACCCCGATGTCGCCGCGCAGTTTGGCTACCGTTGGGCGTTGCCGCTGAAGTACGACCGTCTGCGAGCGATGGAGCTGAATCGGACGCTCGACAGCGCTACCGCTTCGGCTTTGCAGGAGTGCGAGGCTGAAGCGTATGAACGTCTTGGAATCGACCAAGCGGATGACTGGGTGGCCGGAGCGGCGGCTTCGTTGTCGCCTGAGAAGGACCAGGCAGTGGTTGACGCCGGTTTGCGGTGGCGTGAGTGCATGTCAGACTTGGGGATCAGTGGGCTGCCGACCAATCCGTATGAGTTCCCGACGCCCGAATGGTCGCAGCGTTGGGGATTGGACGGCGATTCTGACGGCGGTGAGGACCCCACCTTCGGCTCGCCCAACCCGGAAGAGATCGATTACGCGGTCAAAGACGCGCAGTGCCGCGATTCGTCTGGGTGGACAGAGACCTTCTACACCGTGGAGTGGGCGCTGCAGGAAGAGTACGTGAGAGAGAACTTCGACAAGCTGGAGAAGCAACGCGCGCAAAACGAGACGCGAGAGCAGTTGTTCCGCGACATCATCGCAGGCGTCTACCAAGGTGACGGCGGTGAATAGGGCCACCAGGCGTGTGGTGGTGGCGATGGGCTTGGTGGCGGCCTTCGCTGCGGTGGCAGCCGGCACATGGTGGATCGCGGTATCGGTTCGCTCGCCCGCGCAGCGCGAGGCTGCGGCTTCGCCTCCCCCGGCCCAGGCCGTCCTGGCGACAGTGACGCGGGGCGACCTTGAGGACCAGACCACCGCCAAGGCGGTTGTGACGAGGGCAGACACACGCAGTTACGAGTTCTACCTCGCCGGCGGGCGCTCAGTTGTGACGGCCGCTCCCCTGGCTGACGGCGGGCAACTGCGCAACGGCGACGTGGTGCTGCGAGTGAACTCCCGCCCGCTGTTTGTTTTCGAAGGCTCATTCCCAGCCTGGCGGGACATTGGCGAGGGTGACAGCGGGGAGGACGTCGCCCAGCTCCAGGCCGCCCTGGGCGAGTTGGGCTACGAAGTGCCTGCGGACGGCGAGTTTGGGCCATTGACACGGCAGGCCGTGCTGGCGCTCTACGCGGCAGCCGGGAGCCTGGCGGGGACTCGCGCCGCGGAATCTGCGGCGGCGGCCGGAGAGCCTGCGGGAGGCGATTCCGTTGAGCCGCCCGCGACTTTGGCGCAAGTGGTGTTCCCGGCGACCGAGTTGCTGTTTGTCGCTTCCCTGCCCGCCGTGGTCGTTGGAACGCCGGGCGTGGGAGCAGTGTTGACGGCTGAGACCGCGCGGGTGGCGGTTGGAGGCGAGGCGCTGAGCCTCAAAGCCGAGGTCCCGGATTCGGTAGCCACGGCGGCCGCCCAGACGGGCCAGGCCTGGGCTCTCGCCGGGACCGTTCGGATCGATCTGCAGGTTAGCGCCGGCACAGCAGGGCCGTCGGCGGACGGCGCAGGTCAGCCAGAAGGGGCGTCGGAGGCTGTTGGCGCGACGTTGACGTTATCGTTGCCGCCCGGCGTGGACCCTCCAGAATCGTGGCACGATGGCGCGGAGGTAATTGTCAGCATGGACTTGAGCGAACCGGTCGTGGACGCTTTGCTGGTGCCAAAGGCGGCGATCAGCGCTGATTCGGCTGGGCAGGGTCGGGTGGTGGTTCATGAGGCCGATGGCCAATCGCGCGTGGTAGACGTCAACGAGGTCAAGTGCGTGGCCGGCCTGTGCGCCATAGAACCCGTTGCGCCCAACGAGTTGAGTGAGGGCGCCCGGGTCCGAGTGGGATTCGCGTGACGCTGATAGAAGCCCGCGACCTCGGCAGATCGTACGCGGACCAGGGGCGAGTCGTCGCATTGCGCAATGCCAGCTTGACAATCGGACCGGGTGAGTTCGTGGCGGTCACCGGACCGTCCGGCGCGGGTAAGTCGACGCTGGCCAGCCTGTTGGCGCTGTTGGAGGCACCCACTTCGGGGGACTGCTTGATCGATGGCGTGCCGACAGCCGGGTTGAGCGACGCGGACCGGACAAGGCTTCGGTCTAACTCCTTCGGGTTCGTGTTCCAGGCTTTCCACCTCATAGAGAGTCGAACCGCAGGCGCGAATGTGGAGCTTGGCCTGGTTTACCGCGGTATTGGGCGCCAGGGGCGCCGTGAGGCGGCGCGAGCGGCGCTCGCGGCGGTCGGTTTGAGCGGCATGGAGGATCGGGGTGTCGCCAAGCTCTCCGGCGGCGAACGCCAACGGGTTGCCATTGCCCGCGCGATCGCAGGACTCGCGCCTGTGATTGTGGCGGATGAGCCGACAGGGAACTTGGACACCGGCAATTCGGCGGCCGTAATGGAGTTGCTGAGCCTATTGAGGCGCCAGGGAAGGACGCTGATCGTCGTCACGCACGATGCGGGCATCGCGGAATCAGCCGACCGGCATATTCGCTTGCTGGACGGCCGGATTGTCGAAGATGCGCCGGCCGGTCCGCCGAGCTCGGCAAATGTGGGAACGTGGAGCGCGCCTGGGAATCCGTCGCGGCTCCGGCTGGGTGATTTGTTGGCGGATGCGTGGCAAAGCATCCGGCACGGCGGCAACCGAGTCATCTCCCTTGTGGCTGCGGTGGCGCTCGCCTGCGGCTTGGGTGTGGCCACAATCGGCTTGTCTCAGACTGCCCGCTACCAAGTCTCAGATGTTTTCGACGCCGCGGCCAACCGCCGTGTGGCCCTGTCCGTAGCGGGGTTCGACACGGCATCGGCAGCTGGCGCCAAAGAACGGGACGCGCTTTTGTCAACGGACGCGCTGGAGCGGTTGGGGGGCCTCGCCGGTGTTGAGTCGGTGACGCTCCTAGTCAACCACCTCGAAGTCCCCGTGTCTGGGCGCGACGGCGGCCAAATAGTTGAGGCGACCTTGTACGGCATCGCCGCCGACCACGCCCCGGAGACCGTTTTTGGAATCGAACGCCCAAGCGGCGCTGATGAGCTGTTCGCCGCCGACGGCGTGGTCTTGGGGCGGGGCCTGGCGGAATCGCTTGATGTCGGCCCGCTCGTGGCATCGCCGGCCGTGTGGGTCGAGGGGCGGCCGATGCGCGTCACCGGCGTGCTGACCGATGTCGGTTACCGCACGGAATTGCTGAACGCGGTTATCTTGGATGAGCCTTCCGCCTTGGATCTCCGGCCGCCGTCCTACGCCTCGGTCGAACTGGCTGTTGCCCCGGGAGCTGCGCTACAGGTTGGCGAACAGGCGGCCGTGGCGTGGAACCCGACTCGACCCGGTGGCGTGATTGTCCAAGTCCCGCCAGACCCAGCCACGATGCGCGCCCCGATCGAGGCCAGCGTGCGCTCGGTGCTGGCGACCTTAACTGGCGTGGCCTTGCTGTTGGCGATGATGGCGCTGGCCAACACCACCTCGGCCTCGGTTATGCAGCGAACGGGCGAATTCGGTATCCGGCGCGCTCTGGGAGCCAGGCGCGTTCACCTGGCGGGGCTTGTCGTAGCCGAAGCGATCATCACCGGCGCAATGGGAGGGCTGATCGGCACGTACCTCGGCGCCATCGGCGAGTTCGCGGCCACGGCGGCGAGACACTGGACACCGGTGCTGGACCCCTCCGTGATCGCCATCGGGCCGCCGGCCGGCGCCGCCATCGGCCTTCTGGCCGGTCTTTTGGCCATGCGCGCCGCCACGAGAGTCGAGCCAGCCGCAGCCATCCGAGGATGAGCTGCGCTAGCATGACTCGTGGGCCGGTCGCTCCTAGTGGGGGGGCCACACCGGGTTGGGCGGCCGGTCAGTCACGCCACATCAAGGAGGATCGCCGTGGCCCCCAGCATCAAGGACTACATCGACTCGGCGCCGTTCGCCAAAGCCGAGCTGAGGCAGATCGTGGATCTGTCTTTGGCCATCAAAGACGCCATCGCGGCCGGCTACTACCCGCCGCTGCTGTATAAGCGCACCCTGGGGATGATCTTCCAGCAAAGCTCGACCCGCACCCGGGTGTCCTTCGAGACCGCCATGACCCAGCTCGGCGGCCACGCCCAATACCTCGCCCCCGGCCAAATCCAACTCGGCGGCCACGAGACCCTGGAGGACACCGCCCGGGTGCTCAGCCGCCTGGTGGACGTGCTGATGGCGCGGGTCGACCGCCACGCCGATGTGGTGGGCCTGGCCCAGTGGGCCACCGTGCCCGTTATCAACGGCATGAGCGACTACAACCACCCGACCCAGGAGTTGGGCGACCTCATCACCATCATCGAGCACCTGCCGGCGGGCAAACGCCTGGAAGACATCCGGGTCACCTTTGTCGGCGACGCCACCCAGGTTTGCGCCTCGCTCGGCTTCATTGTGACCAAGATGGGCGCGCATTTCACCCAGTTCGGCCCGGCCGGCTACCAGCTGGGCGAGGCCGAGCAAACCGTCCTGGCGGCCAACTGCGCCGTCAGCGGCGGCAGCTTCGCCATCACCGACGACCCGCTGGCCGGCTACGGCGAGGCGGACTTCGTCTACACCGACGTCTGGTACGGGTTGTACGATGCCGAGCGCAGCGAGCAGGAGTACCTGGCCGCGTTCATGCCGACCTACCAGGTCGACGCCGCGGCCATGAGGTTGGCGGCGCCCCACGCCAAGTTCATGCACTGCCTGCCCGCCTCGCGCGGCGTCGAGGTCACCGACGAGGTGCTGGACGCCCCCTACTCGATAGCTTTCGACCAGGCGGGCAACCGCCTGACGGCGATGCGCGGCATCTTGGCGCATTTCACTCCCCCCGCCCCGCGCGACGCGGCGGCGGCCCAGGCGGCCAAGGCGCGGATCGAGCGGTTGGCGCCCGCGGCCCAGCTCTGACCAACTCAAACCCGGCGGCAGGAAGGCAGGCAGGCGGCATGGAAAAGACCAAGAAGAAGTTCAGGCTGGTAGACGCGGTCCTGGCCGCGGTCTGCGTCATTTTGGTGGTGGAGGCGGCGGCCCCGAGCGCCGCCATCGGGCACAGCCAGTATTTCTGGTGGCTTGTCATGCTGGTGGCGTTCTTCTTGCCCTACGGCCTGGTCAGCGCCGAGCTCGGCACCGCCTACACCGGCGAGGGCGGCTTGTTCGACTGGGTCAAGCGGGCCTACGGCCGCAAGTGGGGCAGCCGCGTGGCCTGGTATTACTGGGTCAACTTCGCCTTGTGGATGGCCTCGCTGGCGGTGTTGGCGATCGACGTGGTTGAGCAGGCCTTCGGAGTCGAGATCCCGCTGTATGTGGCTTTGCCGGTCCAGTTGGTGTTCATTTGGGTGGTCAGCTACCTGTCCAACCACTCGGTGGCGGAAAGCGCCATCCTGATCAACATCGCCACCATTTTCAAGATCGTCATCATGGTGGCGTTGGGCGGGCTGGGCATTTGGTTCGCTTTGACCCGCGGGGTGGCCAACCCCATCGAGTCGCCCGCGGACTTGCTGCCCGGCATCGGCGGGTTGTCGTTTGTGGCGGTCATCATCTTCAACTTCCTCGGCTTCGAGGTGGTGACCACGTTCTCCGGCGAGATGGACAACCCCAAGCGCCAGATGCCGCGCGCCCTGCTGCTGGGCGGCATCCTGGTGGCTTTCTTCTACATCTTCGCCTCCTTCGGGATGGGCGTGGCCATCCCGATCGACCAGCTCAGCGCCTCGGGCGGGCTGCTGGACAGCTTCGCCTACTTCTTCGGCGACTTGGGGGCGGCCTCGGTGCTGCTCTGCGCCATCGCCCTGATGTTCATCTACACGCTGGTGGTCAACCTGCTCTCGTGGGCTTTGGGCGTCAACTACGTCGCCATGTACGCGGCGGACAACCACGCCCTGCCCAAAGTGTTCGCCAAACGCAAGAAAGGCACCGAGAACGTGCCCTTCGGCGCCACCATGGTCAACGGCGTGGTGGCCAGCGTCTTGGTGCTGATCGCCCCCGTCATCGCGGCCCTGACCGGCGACGACGAGATGTTCTGGGCGTTCTTCGCGTTGCAGATCATCACCCTGCTGGCCTCCTACCTGGTGCTGTTCCCGGCTTTCAGGAAGCTGCGCCGCACCGACCCGCAGGCCGAGCGCCCGTTCAAGGTGGGCGGCGGCCCGGTTTTGATCAACCTGATCACCTGGGTGCCGGTGGCGTTGCTGGCCGCCTCGGTGGTGTTCTGCGTCACCTGGCCGGAGGAGGGCGGCTGGGTGGTGGATTGGAGGCTGCTGATCGGCGGGATTGCGGCGGTGGTGGCAGGTGAGGTGATTGCCGCCGCCACTGGCCGGGCCGCCGCAAAGGAACTGCCGTGAGACGCCTTGGCTCGACGCCCGCCGCTGACGGCTTCCGCATGCCGGCCGAGTTTGAGCGCCAGGCCGGCTGTTGGATGCTGTGGCCGGAGCGGCCCGATAACTGGCGGCTTGGCGCCAAACCCGCCCAGGCCGCGTTTGCCCAGGTGGCGGCTGCGATCAGCCGTTTTGAGCCGGTCAGCGTGGGGGTCAGCGCCGCCCAGTACGGCAACGCGGCCGCCCAGTTGCCCGGTGCCGTGCGCGTGGTTGAGTTGTCCGCCAACGACTCCTGGGCGCGGGATTGCGGGCCGACTTTTGTTCGCAGCGACGCCACCGGCCAGGTGCGCGGCGTCGATTGGGTGTTCAACGCCTGGGGCGGTTTGCGCGATGGCTTGTACTTCCCGTGGGATTTGGATGACGCGGTGGCGCGCAAGATCTGCGAGATCGAGCAGGTGGACTCCTACCGGGCGGACGGGTTTGTGCTGGAGGGCGGCTCCATCCACACCGACGGCGAGGGCACCTGCTACACCACCGAGGAGTGCCTGCTCTCGCCTGGCCGCAACCCGTCGTTGACGCGGGCCCAGATTGAAGGCAAGCTCCGCGCCTACCTGGGTGTGGACAAGGTTGTTTGGCTCAAGCGCGGCATCTATTTGGATGAGACCAACGGCCATGTGGACAACATTTGCTGCCCGGTCCGCCCGGGTGTGGTGCTGCTGGCCTGGACGGATGACCAGTCCGACCCGCAGTTTGAGATCAGCCAGGAGAACTTTGAGATCCTGGCCGGCTCGCTCGACGCCCGCGGGCGGGCCATCGAGGTGGTCAAGCTGCCGCTGCCGGCCCCGGTCAAGATCACCGCTGAGGAAAGCGGCGGGGTCGATGCCGTCGAGGGCACCTTGCCCCGCCTGGAGGGGGATCGGTTGGCGGCATCGTACGTCAATTTCTGTATGGCCAACGGCGGCCTGGTGGTGCCGGTGTTCGGCGACCCGGCCGACCAGGTGGCGGTCCGGGTGCTGGGCGAGGTGTTCCCGGACCGCAAGATCGCCACCGTGCCGGCCCGGGAGATCTTGCTTGGCGGCGGCAACATCCACTGCATCACCCAGCAGGTGCCGGCCCCCGGCCCGGCCCGGCGCGAGGCCTAAGATTGCGCCGGCCGCGCCGGCCAGCCGGCGTGCCCCGGCGTCCGCAAATGGCGGGGCGGGGCGAATAGCGGGCGGCGCAAAGAATGCCAAACCGGCCCGGGCGCGGCGAATTCGGGAAATAAGGCATCACGGTTGTTTCATAATTGCGTTTACAGCCCCGCGGCTATCGCCCAGAACCTTGGAGGCGGTCAAATTTCGGCGGCTGACCAGCCCAAACGCCTCGCCGGGGGCTAAATTTCGGCAAAACGCCAACCGGGCGGGCGCCAGATGGCGCAAAGGCCAGGCCGGTCCTATGTAGAATTTCGGTGTAACAAACCCAAACTAGTCCGAAAGGCTGTGTGTTGCCCCGAAGCTGTGGTGGCGACTACCCGGCGGTGGTCGTCGGCGCTGGACCGGCTGGGTCCACGGCGGCGGCCTACCTGGCGCAGGCCGGGCTCAGCCCGCTCCTGATCGACAAGTCCGCCTTCCCGCGCGCCAAAGCCTGCGGCGACGGGCTGACACCCAGGGCCGTCAAAGAGCTCATCCGGCTCGGCCTCGGCGGCCAGTTCAGCCCTGAGGAGGGCTGGCAGCGCAACCGCGGCCTGCGGGTCTTCGGCGGCGGCCACCAACTGGAGCTGCCCTGGCCCCAGCTGGCCTCCTTCCCCGACTTCGGCCTGACCCTGCCGCGCGAGCTGCTGGACCAGCGCCTGGCCCGCCACGCCCAAGCCCGCGGCGCCGAACTGCTGGAGAACACCACCGTCACCGGCCCGCTGCTGGATGAGGCCACCGGCCGCGTGGTCGGCGTCACCGCCAACACGCCGCAGGGCCCCAAAACCTTCCGCGCCCAGGTGGTGGTGGCCGCCGATGGCGTCTCCGCCCGCTTGGCGACCGGCATCGGCCGTTGGAAGAAGCCCAACCGGCCGGTCGGGGTGGCGGTCCGGGCCCGTTTGCGCCTCAGCTCGCCGCCCAGCCGGCCAGGCCAGCTCGACTGGATGGAGTCGCACCTTGAGCTGTGGGACGGCCCGCGCCAAGCCGGCCGGCTGATGCCCGGCTACGGCTGGGTCTTCCCGGAGGCGGGCGGGCTGGTCAACGTCGGGGTCGGCTCGGTCAGCTCGCGGCCGGGAGCGGCCAAGGCGAACTACCGCAAACTGCTTGAGACCTGGCTCAACACCCTCGGCCCGCTGTGGGGTTTCAGCGCCGATGACGTGGTCGACCCGCCGCGCTCGGCCGCCCTGCCGATGGCCTTCAACCGGCAGCCGCTCTACGCCCGCGGCCTGCTGCTGGTGGGCGACGCGGCCGGGCTGGTCTCCCCCTTCGACGGCGAGGGCATCGCCTACGCCATGCAGTCCGGCCGGCAGGCGGCCGGCGCCATCGCCCAGGGGCTGGCGCGGGCGCCGGGGGAGTCCAGGGAGGCCGCCTTGAGGACTTATTCTGAAGGGATGAAGCAAGCGCTGGGGGGCTACTTCTCGTTGGGCCGGGTTTTTGTCAAGCTGATCGAGCACCCCCAGGTCATGGGCTTGTGCACGCGCTACGGCTTGCCGCGGCCAACGCTGATGAAGCTGGTCATGAAGCTCCTCAGCGACCTGTATGAACCGCGTGGCGGCGACTGGATGGACCGGACCATCGCCACCCTGGCCCGAATGGCGCCGGCCGCATGAGCCGCCACCAGATAGGAGCAGACCGATGAGCAACCCGTATGTGCCGGTGCTGGCGATGCTGGCGGTGGCTTTGGTGATGGGGTTCGGCGGGCTGGGCGCCAGCTGGGTGCTTGGCCCCCACCGCTACAACAAGATCAAACTGGAGGAGTACGAGTGCGGCATCGACGCCTCGCCGCACGCGGCGCACGGCGGCCGCTTCCCGGTCCGGTTCTACTTGGTGGCGATGAGCTTCATCATCTTCGACATCGAAGTGGTGTTCTTGTACCCGTGGGCGGCCAACTTCAGCGCCTTGGGCCTGGGCGCGGCCATCGCCATGATGGGTTTCCTGGCCCTGATCACCGTGCCGCTGGTCTACGAGTGGCGCCGCGGCGGGCTCGATTGGGACTGACGGCGGGCAGCGGAGCGAAGGGAGTCAAAAGCGATGGCTGACGGAATCGAAGGCAAGGTCCCCCAAGGCTTTGCCCTGACCACGGTGGCCAAGGTGGTCAACCACCTGCGGGCCGGCTCGCTGTGGCCGGTCACAATGGGCCTGGCCTGCTGCTCTATCGAGATGATGGCTGTGGGCACGTCCCGCTTCGACATCTCCCGCTTCGGCATGGAGGTGTTCAGGGCCTCGCCCCGCCAAGCCGACCTGATGCTGGTCAACGGGCGCATGTCGCACAAGATGGCGCCGGTGGTGCGCCGGGTCTACGACCAAATGTCGGACCCGAAGTGGGTGATCTCGATGGGCTCTTGCGCGTCATCGGGCGGGGTGTTCAACAACTACGCGATTGTGCAGGGGGTGGACCACGTGGTGCCGGTCGATATTTACATCCCGGGTTGCCCGCCGCGCCCCGAGATGCTGATCCACGCGGTGATTGAGCTGTATGAGCAGATTGAGAACGAGGGCCTGGGGGCGGACCGTTTGAAGATCGCCCAAGCCGCCGAGCAGGCGGCCATGAACGCCGTCCCGACAGGCGAGTTGAGGGGGCTGCTGGTATGAGCCAGAACAACGCCGCCGGCCCGCCCGCCCCGCCCCCCGCCACCGCCGAGTTGGAGGCGGCGCCGCTGGGCTCGCCCACCCCCGAGGTGCTGGAGGTCAGGCGCGGCGCCTTTGGCGCCCACGGCGCCGGCGACACCACCGGTTTTGGCGGTTTGACCAGGCTGGTCCAACTGCCCGGCTCCAGCCCCCGGCCCTATGGCGGCTGGTTCGACGCGGCGGTCGAGGCCCTGGCGGAGGACCTGGCCGGGGCGGGCCTGGACCAGGCGATCGAGAAGGTGGTGGTGGACCGGGGCGAGTTGACGGTGTTCTTGCGCCGGGAGGATCTGCTGGCCGCCGCCCGCTTCCTGCGCGACGACCAGGACCTGCGCTTCGAGTTGTCCCTCGGGGTCTCCGGCGTCCACTACCCGGGCGACCGGGGCCGCGAGCTGCACGCCGTCTACCATTTGATGTCCGTCACCCACGGCCGGCGCCTGATCCGCTTGGAGGTCGCCGCGCCTGATTCCGACCCCCGCATTCCCAGCTTGGTTGAGATCTACCCAACCCAGGATTGGCATGAGCGCGAGACCTACGACATGTTCGGCATCCGGTTCGAGGGCCACCCGGCGTTGGCGCGCATTTTGATGCCAAACGATTGGGTGGGCCACCCGCAGCGCAAGGACTACCCGCTGGGCGGGGTCGATGTCCAGTTCAAGGGCGCGTCGGTGCCGCCGCCGGACCTAAGGAGGAACTACTCATGAGCGCCTACCGGGCGGCCCTGCCAGATGATTTGGCGGCGGCGGAGGAGTTTGTCGCCACCGGCGGCGACTGGGATGAGATCGCCCAGGAGTTGGAGCGGCGCAAGGAGGAGCGGGTGGTGGTCAACATGGGGCCGCAGCACCCCTCGACCCACGGCGTGCTCCGCCTGATCTTGGAGATGGACGGCGAGACCATCACCGAGACGCGCGTCGGCTTGGGCTACTTGCACACCGGGATTGAAAAGACGATGGAGTACCGCACCTGGGCGCAGGGCTCGGCGCTGGCCACCCGGATGGACTATGTGGCTTCGATCCTGAACGAGGGCGGCTACTGCCTGGCGGTTGAGAAGCTGGCCGGTTTGACCGGGCGCATCCCGCAGCGGGCGCAGGTGATCCGGGTTTTGATGATGGAGTTGGCGCGGGTCTCCTCCCACCTGGTGTGCCTGGGCTCGGCCGGCAACGAGTTGGGCGGCACCACTTTGATGACCATCGGCTTCCGCGAGCGCGAGGAGGTGCTGCGCTTCTTTGAGATGGTGACGGGCCAGCGCATGAACAACGCCTATTTCCGCCCCGGCGGGGTGGCCCAGGATTTGCCGCCGGGCGCCTTGGACTTCTTGAAGAGCGTTTACATGTCGATGGTGCGCGGCATGGACGATTTCGACAACATGGTCATGGCGAACCCGATTTGGCGCGCCCGGACCAGCGGGATTGGCGTGCTGAGCTTGGCCGCCTGCATGGCGCTGGGCATCACCGGCCCCATGGTGCGGGCCGCCGGCCTGCCGTTGGACCTGCGCAAAGACCTGCCTTACAGCGGCTACGAGAATTACGATTTCGAGGTCTGCACCGAGGCCACGGCGGATGTTTACGGCCGCTATCGGGTGCGCTCAAATGAGATGCGCGAGTCGATGAAGATCATCGCCCAGTGCATCGACAAGTTGGAGGCGATGGGCCCGGGCCCCGTCATGGTGGACGACCCGGCGATAGCCTGGCCGGCCCAGTTGGAGGTCGGCCCGGACGGCCAGGGGCAATCGGCCGCCCATGTCGAACAGATCATGGCGACTTCGATGGAGTCGCTGATCCACCATTTCAAGCTGGTGACGGAGGGCTTCCGCATCCCGCCGGGCCAGGTTTTCCACGCCATCGAGCACGCCAAGGGCTTGTTCGGGGTCCACGCCGTGTCCGATGGCGGCACCCGGCCTTACCGCTTGCATGTGCGCGAGCCCTCTTACAACAATTTGCAGGCCATGGCCATGCTGTGCAACGGCGGCACGATCTCCGATGTGGTGGTGTGCCTGGCCTCGATCGACCCGGTGATGGGAGGGGTGGACCGATGACCTACGCGCCTAAGACTTTGCAGGCGCTGCGCCAGGACGCCGAGGCGGTGATTGGCCGCTACCCCTCGCCGCGCAGCGCTTTGCTGCCGCTGCTGCATTTGGTGCAGTCGGTTGACGGCTACGTCTCGGCGGACGGGATCGCGTTTTGCGCCGACCGCCTGGGTTTGACCAGCGCCGAGGTCTCGGCTGTGGCGACGTTTTACAGCCAGTTCAAACGCCAGCCGAACGGCCAGTACACGCTGGGGGTTTGCGTCACCTCCCTGTGCGGCTTGATGGGCGGGGACGCGGTGTTCGCCAAGCTGTCGGAGTATTTGGACGTCGGCAACGAGCAGACCACGCCTGACGGGCTGTTCACGTTGGAGCGGATCGAGTGCAACGCCGCCTGCGATTACGCCCCGGTGGTGATGGTGAATTGGGAGTTTTTCGACAACCAGACCCCGGCCAGCGCCGTGCGCCTGGTCAACGCTTTGCGGGCGGGCCAGCCGGTGCGTCCCAGCCGCGGCCCGGACCAGGTACACACTTTCAAGGAGGTGTCGCGGGTGTTGGCCGGTTTTCCTGACGGGCACGCCGATGAGGGCCCGGGCGCGGGCGCCGCGTCGCTGGCGGGGGTGGCGCTGGCGGCCGAGCGGGGTTGGGCCGCCCCGCCCGCCCCGCCTGGCGCGGTTGACGCGGTGGACGATGCCGCCCCGCCCGCCGCGGTGGACGATGCCGCCCCGCCCGCGGTGGACGCTGCCGCCCCGCCCGCCGGGGTGGACGATGCCGCCCCGGCCGCCGCGCAGCCCGCCCAGCCGGCGCCTCAGCCCGCCTCGCCCGGCCAGCCGGCGCCGCCGGCACCTGTGGCGCCAGCGGCGGCCGCGCCTGCGGCGCCGGCGCCGGACGCGCCTGCCGCCGGGCCGGCCCCGAGCCAAGGGAAGGACGCCCGATGAGCGCCGCGCTGACCCCGGTCCTAACAGCCAGATGGGGCAACGAGCAGCCCTGGACCTTGGCCGCCTACCAGCGGGCGGGCGGCTACCAGGCCCTGGCCAAGGCCTTGCAGATGCCCCCCGCCGAGGTGTTGGGCCAGGTCAAAGCCTCCGGCCTGCGCGGACGCGGCGGGGCCGGCTTCCCCACCGGCGTCAAGTGGTCCTTCCTGCCGCCGCCGGACGGCGGCCCCCGCTACCTGGTGGTCAACGCCGACGAGTCAGAGCCCGGCACCTGCAAAGACATCCCCCTGATGATGGCGGACCCGCACTCGCTGATCGAGGGCGCCGCCATCACCGCCTACGCCATCGGCTGCCACCACGCCTTCATCTATCTGCGCGGCGAGGTGGTGCATGTTTACCGCCGGCTGCTGCGGGCGGTGGAAGAAGCCGAGCAGGCCGGCCTCCTGGGCGGGAGCGTGCTCGGCAGCGGCTACCAGTTGAAGCTGACGGTCCACGCCGGCGCCGGGGCCTACATTTGCGGCGAGGAGACGGCCCTGCTGGACTCCTTGGAGGGCCGGCGCGGCCAACCGCGCCTGCGGCCGCCGTTCCCGGCGGTGGCGGGGCTTTACACCCGGCCCACAGTGGTCAACAACGTCGAGTCGATCGCCTCGGTGCCGTGGATCATTGGGCGCGGGGCCGATTGGTGGAAGGCCATCGGCACTGAGAAGTCGACTGGCGTGGCCATCTACTCGCTGTCCGGCCACGTCCAGCGCCCCGGGCAATACGAGGCCCCGCTCGGCGTCACCATGCGGGAGCTGCTGGAGTTGGCCGGCGGCATCAGGCAAGGGCACAGTCTGAAGTTCTGGATGCCGGGCGGCTCCTCGACCCCCATGTTCACCCCGGAGCACCTCGATGTGCCGCTCGACTACGATTCGGTGGCGGCGGCCGGCTCAATGCTCGGCACCCGCGCCTTGCAGTGCTTCGACGAGACGGTTTGCGTGGTCCGCGCGGTCAGCCGCTGGATGGACTTCTACGCCCACGAATCGTGCGGCAAATGCACGCCCTGCCGCGAGGGCACGTTCTGGCTGCGGGCCGTGCTGCGCCGCATCGAGGCCGGCCAGGGCCGGCCGGAGGACATGCAACTGCTCCAGGACATCCCCAAGTCGATTGCGGGCCGGGCCTTTTGCCCGCTGGGCGATGGCGCGCCATCGGCCTTGGTGTCCTCGCTGGGGTTCTTTCGCCAGGAGTACCTCCAGCACATCGAGCAGGGCGGCTGTCCCTTCGACCACGCCAAGTCCTACCTGTTCGAGGAGGTGGCGCCGTGAGCGGCCTGGTGACCTGCACCATTGACGGCATCGAAGTCGAGGTGCCGCGCAACACCCTGATCATCCGGGCGGCCGAGGAGGCGGGCATCATGATCCCGCGCTTCTGCGACCACCCGCTGCTCAAACCGGTGGCCGCCTGCCGCCAGTGCCTGGTCGACGTCGCCTCCCCGGCCGGGCCGGAAGGCAAGCTGCGCGCCTTCCCCAAGCCGCAGCCGGCCTGCGCCATCGCGGTCACCCCGGGCATGGTGGTGGCCACCCAGCTCACCTCGGCCGGCGCCAAGGAGGCGCAGGAGCAGGTGGCGGAGCTGATTTTGATCAACCACCCGCTGGATTGCCCGGTTTGCGACAAGGGCGGCGAATGCCCGCTGCAAAACCAGGCCATGGCCACCGGCCGGCCGGTCAGCCGCTTCGCGGACAAGAAGAACACCTTCCCCAAGCCGCTGGCGTTGACGCCGCAAATCCTGTTGGACCGCGAGCGCTGCGTGCTGTGCCAGCGTTGCACCCGGTTCGCTTTGGAGGTGGCCGGGGATCCGTTTATCGCCCTCCAGCGCCGCGGCGCCAACCAGCAAATCGGCCGGTACGATGCCGCCGTGCTGGGTTTCGCCACCAGCCCAAGCCAGGTGGAGGACGCTTTGGCCGGGGCTTTGGAGGCGGTTGACGGGCAGCCGTTCGCGGGCTATTTCGCTGGGAATATCATCCAGATTTGCCCGGTGGGGGCTTTGACCTCGGCCGCCTACCGGTTCCGGGCGCGGCCGTTCGACCTGGTCTCAACTGAGACGGTGGCGGAGCATGACGCCAACGGCTCGGCCATCCGGGTGGATTACCGGCGCGGCGCGGTGCTGCGCCGCCAGGCCGGCGCCGACGCGGCGGTCAACCAGGAGTGGATCACGGACAAGGACCGGTTTGGCTTCCGCTGGCAGGTGGCGGCCGACCGGCTCACCCGGCCGCTGGTGCGCCAAGAGGGCAAGTTGGCGCCGGTGGCTTGGCCGGTGGCGGTGGCGGCCGCCGCCCGCATCCTGGAGCAGGCGCCCCAGGTGGGCGTGCTGCCCGGGGGCCGGTTGACTTTGGAGGACGGCTTCGCCTACGCCGAGTTCGCCCGCCGCGTGCTGGGCACCGACAATGTGGATTTCCGGGCCCGCCCGGCCAGCGCCGAGGAGGCCCAGTTCTTGGCCCACCATGTGGCCGGCTCCGGCCTGGGGGTGACCTTTGACCAGCTGGTGGCGGCGCCGGCGGTGCTGCTGGTGGGCTTCGAGCCGGAGGACGAGGGCGGCATCGTGTTCCTGCGGCTGCGGCAGGCTGGCACCAAGGTCTTGGCGGCCGCCGCCCACCGTTCGCGCGGCCTTGAGCGCCTGGGGGCCAATCACCTGCCGGTGGCGCCGGGCGGCGAGGCCCGGTTCTTGGCCGATTTGCCCGCCGGCCCTTTGGCGGGGGAGTTGGCGGGCGGCGTGATTGTGGTCGGGGAGCGGCTCGCCACCGTGCCCGGCGCTTACAGCCAGGCCTTGGCGGCGGCCAAGGCGCTGGGCGCCAAGCTGGTTTGGATTCCGCGCCGGGCGGGCGAGCGGGCTGCGGTCGAGGCCGGCCTGCTGCCGGGGCTGCTGCCCGGCGGCCGCGCCCCCGAGGCGGTGGACCGGGAGGCCGCGCTGCGGTTGTTTGGCCGCGAGGCGGCGCCGGCCGGCGGTTTGGACCTGGTCCAGATGATCGCCGCCGCCCAGGTCGGCGAGTTGGACGCGCTGCTGGTGGGCGGCTTGGAGCTGGCGGACCTGCCAGACCCGGCGGCCGCGGCCGCGGCCTTGGGGCGGGCCAAGGTGGTGGCGCTGCAAGTGCGCGGCTCCGAGGTGGCCGAGTACGCCGATGTGGTCCTGCCGGTGGCCCCGCCGCAGGAGAAAGCCGGCACCTACCTCAACTGGGAGGGCCGGGCGCGGCCCTTCCCGCAGGTGCTGACCTCGACCGCGCTGAGCGACGCCCGGGTGTTGCAGGCCATTGCCAACCGGTTGGGCTTCGGCATCGAGCTGGCCCGGCTGGGCAAAGCCCATCAGGTGCTGGCAGAGCTGGGGGCGCCCCGGCGCAAGGCCGCCGCGCCCGAGGTGGCGCCTGAGCCGGCCCGGGAGCTGGCGCCGGGCGAGGCGCTGCTGTCAAGTTGGCGCCAACTGGTCGATGACGCGGCCGGGCTGGCGGAGGAGCCGCACCTGGCGGCGTCGGCCCCGGCGCCGCGGGCGGTGCTCAGCCCCGCCACCGCGGCCGGCCTGGGCCTGGCGGCGGGCGGCCAGCTGGCGGTCTCCACCGCCCGCGGCCAGATCAGGTTGCCGCTGGCGCTGGATGCGGCCATGCCGGAAGGCGTGGTCCACCTGCCCGCCAAATCGCCCGGCAGCTGGGTGCTGGCCACCTTGGGCGCCGCCCACGGCGCCGTGGTCAAACTGGCCCAAGCCGCGCCGGAACCGGACCAGCCGGCCGAAGCGGCCGCGGCGGAAGACAAGGAGGCCGGGCGATGACCGCGGCAATTGTGGCGGCGGCCCAAAACCCGCCCGAGGCCGATTTCAGCCAGGACAACATTTGGATCGCGATCGCCAAAGCGGTCCTGATCCTGGTCTGCGCCCTGGTCTCGGTCATCATCGCGATCTGGTTTGAGCGCAAGGTCATCTCCCGCCTCCAGCAGCGCATCGGCCCCAATGTGCGCGGCCCCATGGGCCTGTTCCAACTGGTCTACGACGCCATGAAGCTGCTGCTCAAGGAAGACATGAACGTCTCCAGGGCAGACAAGGCGATCTACATTGTGGCCCCCGGGCTGTCGGTGGCGGCGTCCTTGATGGTGTTCGCGGTTATCCCGGTGGGCGGCCAGGTCACCATCCCGTTCACCGACATCTCCACCCCGCTGCAGCTGACGGACTTCCCGGTGGCGGTGCTCTACATCCTGGCGGTGACCGCTGTCGGGGTGTACGGCATCGTGCTTGGCGGGTGGTCGTCGCGGGCCACCTACTCGCTGCTCGGCTCGGTGCGCTCCACGGCGCAGATCATCTCCTACGAGTTGGCCATGGGGCTGAGCTTGGTGACCGTGTTCATCATGTCCGGCTCGATGTCGACTTCCGCCATTGTGGGGGCGCAGTCGAAGCTGTGGTACGGCGTGATGCTGGCGCCGTCGCTGTTCTTGTACCTGATCGCCATGATCGGCGAGACCAACCGCCTGCCGTTCGATTTGCCGGAGGCGGAGGGCGAGTTGGTGGCCGGCTACATGACGGAGTACTCGTCGATGAAGTTCGCCTGGTTCTTCCTGGCGGAATACATCAACATGCTCAACGTCTCGGCTGTTTGCACCACCTTGTTCCTGGGCGGTTGGCGCGCCCCGTGGCCGCTCAGCGCGATTGGCGGCGGCGTGCTCAACACCGGGTATTGGACCATTTTGTGGTTCTTGGCCAAGACCTGGCTGCTGATGTTCGTGTTTGTCTGGGTGCGCGGCACGGTGGTCCGCTTCCGCTACGACCAGTTCATGCGGTTGGGCTGGAAGGGGCTGCTGCCGGTGGCCCTGGCCTGGATTGTGCTGCTGACCACCGTCCGGGCCATCGACGAGTTCACCACCTACCACTTCAACGATTGGGCGGTGCCGCTGTTGTCTTGGGTGGTGGTGTTGTTCATCATCATCTGGTACTGGCCCATCAAGGAGCCGCCGCCCCCGCCGCCGCCGGCGGAGCCGGAGCAGATCGACCCGTTCGCGGATGGCTTCCCGGTGCCGCCGCTGCCGGGCCAGAAGCTGCCCCCCTCGCGGCGCGAGTTGGCCCGGGCCGGCGTGGGCCTGGACCCGAGCCCGGGCGGCCCGGTTTGGCTGCCCAGCGCCGAGCCCTTACCCGCCGACGCGGCCGGGGAGGCCGCCTTGCCCGATGCCGCCGCCGGAGATCCGGCCGGCGCGCCGGTCGCCGGCGTGGCTGGGGAGGTCGCCTTGCCCGATGCCGCCGCCGGGGATCCGCCCGGCGCGCCGGGCGCCGGCGTGGCTGGGGAGGCCGCCTTGCCCGATGCCGCCGCCGGGGATCCGGCCGGCGCGCCGGTCGCCGGCGTGGCTGGGGAGGTCGCCTTGCCCGGTGCCGTGGCCGGGGATCCGCCCGGCGCGCCGGAAGCAGACGTGGCTGGGGAGGCGGCGGACGCGCCGGCGGGGGACGCGACTGATGAGGCCGCCCAAGCGGGCCGGCCGGCCGCAGGCAAGGAGGAGGGCCAGTGAGCCAGAAAGACCAGCGCTTGGACCCGAGCCGCAAAGAGAAGGGCTTCCTGGGCCTGGGGTTGGCGCCGTGGGCCGGGTTTGGCGTCACGCTGCGCACGTTCTTCGCCAAACCGGTGACAGAGCAATACCCCTTCCCGGGCAAGTTCCCGGCGCCCTACCCGCGCTACCACGGCCGCCACCAGCTCAACCGCTACCCGGACGGCTTGGAGAAGTGCGTCGGCTGCGAGCTGTGCGCCTGGGCCTGCCCGGCGGACGCCATCTTTGTCGAAGCCGGCGCCAACACCCCCGAGCAGCAGCACTCGCCCGGCGAGCGCTACGGCCGGGTCTACCAGATCAACTACCTGCGCTGCATCTTCTGCGGCATGTGCATTGAGGCCTGCCCCACCCGCGCGCTGACCATGACCACGTTCTACGAGCTGGCCTCTGACTCGCGCGAAGACATGATCTACACCAAGGACGAGTTGCTGGCCCCGATCCAGGAGGGCCAGTTGGCCGCCCCGCACCCGATGGCAGAGGGCCTGGCCGATGACGACTACTACGCTGGCCGGGTCAGTGGCCCGACAGCCGCCCAAGTCGCCTGGGTGGCGCGGCATCGCCCGGATGACCCGACCCTGCCCGCCGCCCGCCAAGCCGCCCCGCCGGCGGCCGCGGCTGGGGCTGGGCCCGAGGCCGGGTCGGCGGCCGCAGCTGTGGCTGGGGCTGAGGCCGGGCCGGCGGCTGCGGCTGAACCCGAGGGCGGGGCGGCGGCCGCGGCTGGGGGCGGGGCGGCGGCATCGTCCAGCGGGGACGGCCTGGAGGCGAAGGGAGGCGCGGCATGAGCGGACTGGTGATGAGCACCGCCGAGCAGGTCCTGTTTTGGACCGTTGGGCCAATCGTGGTGATAGCCGCCTCGGCGCTGCTGTTCGCCAAGCGGGCGGTGGTGACGGCCTGCTCGGTGATGCTGGCCATGGTGGGGCTGGCCTTCTTGTACGTGGGGCTGGACGCCCCGTTCCTGGGCGTGGTCCAGGTGGTGGTCTACACCGGCGCCATCATGATGCTGTTCGTGTTTGTGCTGATGCTGGTGGGGGTCGACATCTCAGACTCGTTCATTGAGACCATCCGGGGCCAGCGCTGGCTGGGCGCGCTGTTCAGCTTGGGGCTGGTGGCGGTGCTGGCCGGGGCGGTGCTGCGCTCCACCTTCACCCGGGTGGTGGGCGTGGAGGAGGCTTCGGCCGGGAACAACCCGGGCGCGGTGGCCAACCTGCTGTTCACCGACTACCCCTTCACGCTCGAGGTGACCGGCTGCCTGCTGGTGATCGCGGCCATGGGCGCGGTGGTGCTGACCCACCGGGTGCGCCTGGCCAAGAAGGTGACGCAGGCCGATATGGCGGCGCTGCGGGTCAGCCAGAAGATGGGTTTGGCCCCGCCGCCCGCCCCCGGCAGCTACGCCCGCCACAACGCCGCCGATATCCCCGCCCTGGACGCAGACGGCCAGGCGATCGAGGAGTCGGTGCCCAGCGCCCTGCGCATGCGCGGCCAGGTCCACACCCTGCGGGGCGTGAGGCAAGATCTGCTGGAGGGCGCGGCGCCGCCAGCCCGCCGCCCGGACGCGGCCGCCCCCCCAGATCAAGCCCCAGCCGAGTCCAGCGAGGCGCCCGATGCCGCGCCGGATGCCGGGCCGGACGCCGCCAAGCCGGCCGCGCCGGGCGCCGGTTCGGGTGAGGCGCCCGATGCCGCGGCGGATGCCGGGCCGGACGCCGCCAAGCCGGCCGCGCCGGGCGCCGGGTCGGGTGAGGCGCCCGATGCCGCGCCGGACGCGGCCAAGCCGGCCGCCAAGCCGGCCGCGCCGGGCGCCGGTTCAGGTGAGGCGCCCGATGGCGCGGCGGATGCCGGGCCGGATGCCGCCAAGCCGGCCGCGCCGGGCGCCGGGTCGGGTGAGGCGCCCGGAGGCGGGGGCGGCGGCCAGAAAGGAGGCGCGGCGTGACTATCACCGCGTATCTGCTGCTGGCGTCCGTGCTGTTCGGCATCGGCGCGGCGAGCGTGCTGCTGCGGCGCAACTCGATCATCGTCTTCATGGGGATTGAGCTGATGCTGAACGCGGCCAACCTCGCCTTCCTCGCCTTCTCCCGCATGTGGGGCGGCCTGGACGGGCAATTGGCGGCCTTCTTTGTGATGGTTGTCGCCGCCGCCGAGGTGGTGGTGGGATTGGCCATCATCGTGTCCCTGTTCCGCACCAGGCGCACAGTCAGCGTCGATGACGAGAATCTGATGAGGCACTGACCATGACGCACACTGTGTTGAACGCATTGGCCAGCCTGGCGGCGGCGCCGCAAGCGGCAGGCGCCGCCAGCGGCCTCGGCCCCACGCCTTGGCCGCTGGTGGCGATCCCGCTGCTGAGCGCGGCGGTGCTGCTGCTGACCGGGCGCCGGGCCGACAAATGGGGCCACTGGCTGGGCGTAGGCGCCGCGGCCGCCTCCTGCCTGTGGGCCATCTGGGTGTTCGCGGCCATGCTGGCAAGGCCCGCCGGCCAGCGCGGCTACACCGTCAACTGGTTCAGCTGGCTGCCCGGCGAGGCCCTCAACGTCGACCTCGGGTTCCAAGTCGACCAGTTGTCAATGACATTTGTGCTGCTGGTGACGTTTGTGGGGACGCTGATCCACCTTTACGCCGTCGCCTACATGGCCCACGACCCAGACCGGCGGCGGTTCTTCGCCTACCTGAACTTCTTTGTGGCGGCCATGCTGCTGCTGGTGCTGGCAAATTCCTACCTGGTGCTGTTTGTCGGCTGGGAGGGGGTGGGCCTGGCCTCCTACCTGCTGATCGGGTTCTGGAACCAGCGCTTGGACTACGCCGTGGCAGCCAAAAAAGCCTTCATCGCCAACCGGGTGGGGGACATGGGCCTGCTGATCGCCATGATGATCATGTTTGCCCAGTTCCAAACCCTGTCCTTCGAGGGGGTCTACGCCCAGGCGGCGCAGGCCACCCCCGCCACCGCCAGCCTGATCGGTTTGGCGCTGCTGCTGGCGGCCTGCGGCAAATCCGCCCAATTCCCGCTCCAATCCTGGCTCGGGGACGCCATGGCCGGCCCAACCCCGGTCTCCGCCCTGATCCACGCCGCCACCATGGTCACAGCCGGCGTCTACCTGGTGGTGCGGTCCGGGCCAATCTTCGCCCAAGCGCCCAGCGCGCGGCTGGCGGTGCTGATTGTGGGCGCCATCACGCTGCTCTACGGCGCCATCGTCGGCTGCGCCAAAGACGATATGAAAAAGGCGCTGGCGGCCTCGACCATGTCCCAAATCGGCTACATGATGCTGGCCGCCGGGCTGGGGCCGGTGGGCGGGATCTTCGCCATCATGCACCTGGTGACGCACGGCTTCTTCAAAGCCGGGATGTTCCTGGGGGCCGGGTCGGTGATGCACGCCATGAAAGACCAAGTCGACATGCGGCGCTTCGGCCGGCTGGGCAAATACATGAAGATCACCTGGCTGACCTTCATGATGGGCTGGCTGGCCATCCTGGGCGTGCCGCCGTTCGCCGGCTTCTTCTCCAAAGACAAAATCATTGAGCAGGCCTTTGTCGCCCCGGCCGGGGCGGCCTGGCAAGCCTGGGTGTTTGGCCTGGTGGCCATGTTGGGCGCGGGCCTGACCTCGTTCTACATGTCGCGCCTGTTCTTCATGGTGTTCCAAGGCCAGCCGCGCTGGACCCGCGGCCAGCACCCGCATGAAAGCCCAGCCCTGATGACCGTGCCCATGATTGTGCTGGCCCTGGGCTCGGCCACGCTGGGGTTGATCCTGACAGTGGTCAAGTTCGACCAGTTCCTGGCGCCGGCCCTGGTGGAAGGCCACCACGGCGAACCAGTCCTGAACGCCTACCTAATCATGGGTTTGACGTTTGCCCTGGTGGTGGGCGGGGCGTGGCTGGCTTGGCGGCGCTTCGGGCGGACCACAGCGGTGGTGCCGGTGTTGCCGCCGGCCGCGGACGGCCTGGTGCGGGCCGCCCGGGCGGACCTCTACCAGGACACGCTCAACCACGCCCTGCTGGTGGTGCCCGGCCAGGCCCTGGTCAATGCGGCCACCAAAACGGACCACGCCGTCATTGACGGCGCCGTGCGCGGCTTGGCCTGGCTGCTGCAAAGTGTTGGCGGCTTGGCCGCCCGGCTGCAAACCGGCTTCGCCCGGTCCTACGCGGCCACCATGTTGGCGGGTGTGATTCTGCTCACCGCCATTGTCCTGGCTGTGTGGATGTGAGAGGAATGGCGATGCAGACTTATCCCTGGCTCACAACGCTGATCTTTGCGCCGGCCATCGGCGGGGCGTTCTTGTGGTTCACCGCCAGCATCACCCGGCGCTCCGCCCGCTCTATCGCGGTGCTCTGGTCGCTGGCCGAGCTGGTGGGCGTGCTGGCGATGGCGAACAAATTCGACCTCGAGGTTGGCGGCGTCCAGTTCGCCGAGCGCCACGAGTGGATCCCCAGCTTCGGCGTCTCCTACGCTGTCGGCCTCAACGGCATCGGCCTGGTGATGGTGGTGCTCTCAGCGGTGCTGGTGCCGGTGGTGCTGATCGCCGCCCGAGGCGAGCAATCCTCCCCCGCCAAGGAGTCCAACTACGCCGTCTTGGTGCTGTTCTTGGAATCCTTCATGATCGCCGTGTTCGCCGCCCGGGACGTGTTCTTCTTCTACCTGCTGTTTGAGGCCATGCTGATCCCGGTCTACTTCATGATCGGCTCCTTCGGCGGGCGGGGCCGCAGGCGGGCCGCCACCAAGTTCCTGCTCTACTCGCTGGCGGGCGGGCTGATCATGCTGGGCGGGGTGATCGCCGTGTGGACCAAAGGCCCCGGCGGCCCCGACGGCTTCATGGTGGACAACCTGGTCGGCTACGACTGGGGCCCGGGGTCCACCGAGCGGCTGATGTTCCTCTCCTTCTTCGCCGCCTTCGCCATCAAAGCGCCCATGTTCCCAGTCCACAGTTGGCTGCCCGATGCCGCCCAAGCCGCCAAACCCGGCACCTCCGTGCTGCTGGTGGGCGTGTTGGACAAAGTGGGGACCTTCGGCATGGTGACACTGTGCCTGCCGCTGTTCCCCGACGCGGCCAAATGGGCCACGCCGGTTATAGCGACCCTGGCGGTGATCTCGATCTGGTGGGGCGGGTTGCTGGCGCTGGGCCAAAGAGACATCCTCAGGTTGGTGGCCTACAGCTCCGTGTCCCACTTCGGGTTCATTGTGCTGGGCATCTTCGCTTTGACCCCGACCTCTGAGATTGGCGCCAACTTCTACATGGTCAACCACGGGCTGTCCACCGGGGCGCTGTTCCTGCTGGCCGGGTTCTTGATCCAACGGCGCGGCAGCCAGGACATGTTCGGCATCGGGCGGGGGTTGCAACGCGTCACGCCGCTGCTGGCGGGCACCTTCCTGATGGTTGGCCTGTCGACGGCGGCCCTGCCCGGGTTCTCCACCTTTGTCTCGGAGTTCATGGTCATGGCCGGCGCCTTCGAGAGGTTGCCCAACTGGGCTCTTTTGTCCACGCTGGGGGTGGTCCTGGCGGCGCTTTACATTCTGGGCGCCTACCAGAGGATCTTCACCGGCCCGGTGCCGGAGGACCTGGGCCCCATCATCGACCTCAAACTGCACGAGCTGTGGGCCGTGGGGCCGCTGATCGGGCTGATGCTGTGGCTGGGCCTGTCGCCCGCGCCGGCCATCGACCTGCTGCGCGAGCCGTCCAAGGCCACAGTCGAGGTGGTTGAACCAGACCGGCCGGCCCGCGCCATGGCGGATTTGGCCTGGCCCCTTGACCAGGCCGAGGCGGAAGGGGGCGCGCAATGAACGGGACCGCAGTGCTGGCGGCCGTCCCCGAGATCAAAATCGAGTGGTCCAGCCTGCTGCCAGTGGTGATAGTGCTGGGGGCGGCCATCCTGGCGACCTTGGTTGAAGCCTTCGCGCCGCCCGCCGCCCGGCGGGTGATCCAGGTGCCGCTGGCCCTGCTGGCGGTGGCGGGGGCCGGTTTGGCGGCGCTGCGGGCCGCCATGGAGCCGGCCGAGTCCAGCTTCATGGCCGCCAACGGCGCCGTCGCCATCGACCCGATGGCGGTGTACCTGCAACTGGGGATCACCGTTTGCGCGCTGCTGGGGCTGCTTGTCATCGCCGACAAAACCGTCCAGGGCGATGACGCCTTCGCCCCCCAAGCCTCCGCTGTGCCCGCCTCCGCCTATGAGGACCAGGCGCGGCGGGCCGGGTTGAGCCAAACCGATGTCTTCCCGCTGGTGCTGTTCGCCACCGGCGGAATGATGCTCTTCCCCGCCGCCGGGGACCTGATCACCATGTTTGTGGCGCTGGAGGTGCTGTCGCTGCCGCTCTACCTGCTGAGCGGGATGGCGCGGCATCGGCGGTTGCTGTCGCAGGAGGCGTCGCTGAAATACTTCCTGCTGGGGGCCTTCGCCTCGGCTTTCTTCCTGTTTGGGGCGGCCTGGGTGTACGGCGCCACCGGCACGCTCAACCTGCATGGGATCGCAGAGACCATCCGCGAGGGCGTGGAGTTGAACGGCATCCTGATTGTGGGCGTGGTGTTGGTCCTGGTGGGGCTGCTGTTCAAAGTTGGGGCGGTGCCGTTCCACTCTTGGACGCCGGATGTCTACCAGGGCGCGCCCACGCCGATCACCGGGTTCATGGCCGCTTGCACCAAGATCGCCGCCTTTGGCGCGCTGCTGCGCGTGCTCTACGCCGTGACGCCGGATTTGGCCTGGGATCTGACGCCCGTGCTTTGGACTGTGGCGATCATGACCATGGTGGTGGGAACCGTGGTGGGCTTGGTGCAGCGGGACGTCAAACGGCTGCTGGCCTATTCCGCCATCGCCCACGCGGGGTTCATTTTGACCGGAGTGGCCAGCTTCACCGAGGCGGGGCTGTCCGGTTCGCTGTTCTACCTGTTCACCTACGGCGTTGCCACGGTGGGCGGGTTTGGGCTGATCGCGCTGGTGCGGGAGGTCGACTCGGAGGGCCACATGCGCGGCGAGGCGACCGGGTTGGACCAGTGGCGCGGGCTGGGCAAACGGTCGCCGCTGCTGGCCGGGGTGTTCGCGGTGTTCCTGCTCAGCTTCGCCGGGATTCCGCTGACGGCCGGGTTTGTGGGCAAGTTCGCCGTCTTCGCGGCCGCTTTTGGCTCTGGCGGGGAGGTGCTGGCGGTGGTGGGTTTGGCCTGCTCGGCGGCGGCCGCGTTCTTCTACGCCCGGGTGATTGTGGCCATGTTCTTCGGCGGGGACAAGGCCGGCGCCTGGCCCGGCGGCGGCCCCTTGCCGCAAGGCGCCGGGATTGGCGTGCGCACCCTTGGTTTGACTCAAATTGCCGTTTTCCTGTCTTTGGCCTTTACTTTGGTGTTGGGTGTGGCACCCGGTTGGTTCCTGAACTTCACTTCAGAGCTGAGTCTGCTGCTGCTGCCCTGACAGCTGAAGGCATATTTGGCGGGTGGCGCTGAGGCAGCGCCGGCCGCCGCGTCAAACGAAGGGAAGACATGGCTGCCGCACTCGCTTTCGCGTTGCCGGACCCGGCGTTGGAGGCGTCGGTGGCGCGCGGCCTGGCCCAGGTGGAAGACCGGTTGAACCAGGCGGTGGCGGGGCCGGAGCAGTGGGTTGAGGCGGCCGCCGCCCATCTGCTGCGAGCCGGCGGCAAACGGTTGCGCCCTTTGCTGACCTTGCTGGCCTCCCACCTGGGGGGCGGTGTCAACCCGGCGGTGGTGGATGCCGCCGCTGTGGTCGAGCTGACCCACCTGGCCTCCTTGTACCACGACGACGTGATGGACAATTCGCCGCTGAGGCGCGGCAGCCCGGCCGCCCATGAGGTTTACGGCCCCACGGTGGCTATTTTGACCGGGGACCTGCTGTTTGCCCGCGCTTCGCAGATTGTGTCCGGTTTGGGGGCCGAGATTGTGCGTTTGCAGGCGGAAACCTTTGAGCGGCTGTGCCTGGGGCAGATCCACGAGACCCGCGGGCCGGGGGCGGGCGATGACCCGGTCGAGTTCCATTTGGGGGTGCTGGCGGACAAGACCGGCGCGCTGATCGCCACCTCGGCCCGGTTTGGGGCCATGTTGGGCGGCGCCCCGGGCGAGGTGGTGGAGGCGGTGACGGCTTACGCCGAGGCGCTGGGGATTGCTTTCCAGCTGGCGGACGACATCATCGATTTGACCTCCCCGGCGCAGGTGACCGGCAAAACCCCTGGCACCGACCTGCGCGAGGGGGTGCCAACCATGCCCGGTCTGCTGGTCGAGGCGGCCGCCCGGCGCGCCTTGGCCGAGGGCCGGGCGGATTCGCCGGATGTGGCCTTGGCGCGGGCCATCGGCGGCGACTTGAGCCAGGATGCGGCCCTGGCGCAGGTGGTGGCGAGCTTGTGCGCCAATCCCGCCTTGGACCAGGCCCGCGGTGTTGCCCGCGCCTGGGCCGACCGGGCCCTGGCCTGCCTGGCGGCCGTCCCCGACGGCCCGGTCAAAACCTCCCTGGCGCAGGTCGCCGACCTCTTCGTCCGCCGCCTGGCCTGACCCCCCGCCCACCCCGCCCGCCCCGCAGCATAGTCCCAGGTCAGAGCCCCGCCCCCCGTGGCATAGTCCCAGGTCAGAGCCCCGCCCCCCGTGGCGGGCCTGGTGGGCCCGTGGCCAAACTGCCTGTAACGGCCGGTTTGGTCTCGTTATAGGCAGTTTGACCACGCGGGGGCCGATGCCGGCGGCGCGGTCGGCGGCATCGGCCCTGGTCAGAGCCTCGCCCCCCGTGGCGGGCCTGGTGGGCCGGTGGACAAACTGCCTGTAACGGCCGGTTTGGCCTCGTTATAGGCAGTTTGACCACGCGGCGGCCGATGCCGGCGCCGAACCCGGCGGCATAGTCCCTGGTCAGAGCCCCGGCCCCTGTGGCGGGTTTGGCGGGGCCGTGGTCAAACTGCCTGTAACGGCCGGTTTTGCCTCGTTATAGGCAGTTTGACCACGCGGGGGGCGGGGCCGGCCGCGCGGTCGGCGGCATCGTCCCTGGTCAGAGCCCCGGCCCGCGTGGCGGGTTTGGCGGGCCGGCGGTCAAACTGCCTGTAACGGGCGGTTTGGGCTCGTTATAGGCAGTTTGACCACGCGGGGGCGGGGCCGGCCGCCCGGTCGGCGGCATCGGCGCTGGTCAGAGCCTCGCCCCCCGCCACGGGGGGCGGCGCCTTGACAGGGGCGATGCCGCGGGCGGGCTGGCGATTCAGGGCCGGTTTGGCTGACGTGCGGATTCCGCGACGACCGCCGGCTGTTCAACTGGGCGGGCGGGAGGGCGCGCGGGCGGTGTGCAGGGCGACGATGCCGCCGTTCACGTCGGCGTGCGCGGCGCCCACCCAGCCCGCCAGTTCGATTTGGCGTTCCAGCTCCGCCTGGTCGGCCCAGGCCCAGATCGACTCCGCCAGGTAGCGGTAGGCCGGCTGGTTGGATGACACCAGGCAGGCCAGCGCCGGCAGCGGGCGGGACAGATACCAGCGGTAGAGGGCGCGCAGCGGCGCCCATCCCGGGCGCGAGAACTCGCACACCACCAGGCGCCCGCCCGGTTTGGTGACACGCAGCATCTCCCCCAGGGCGCGGGGCACATCTTGCACGTTGCGCAAACCGAAGCAGATGGCCACCTTGTCGAAGGTTTGGTCCGCGAACGGCAGGTTGGCGGCGTCCCCGCCCACCAGCGAGACCCGCCGCCCCAGCCGGCCCAGGCGGCGCCGGCCGCAGCGCAGCATCCCCTCCGAGAAGTCGCAGGCCACCACCTCCGCCCCCCGCCGGGCCGGCCCGATGGAGGAGGTGCAGGTGCCGGCCGCCAGGTCCAAGATCCTTTCCCCCCGGGCCGGCCGCAGCGCGCGCCGGGCGCGCAGCCGCCACCAATGCACCAGCCCCAGGGTCATGACGCAGTCCGCCAAATCGTATTTGGGGGCCACCGCATCGAACATCCTGGCCACCGTTTGAGGCTCCTTGGCCAGGTCTGCGGCAATCACGGGGTCAATCCTGGCGCCAACCGCCCCTTTTGCCCTAGGCCCCGGTCCCAGACCCGCCGCGGCCGAGACACCCCCGCCCGCCGCCGCCAAGCGAACGATGCCGCCGCCCCGCTCCCCAGGCGCCGCTCCCCCCGGCTCCGGCACGGCCGCCGCCCGCGCCGCCCGCCGCCGCCAAGCGAACGATGCCGCCGCCCCGCAGCCAACCCCGCCTACCCCCCTGCACCCGCCCGCCCCCCCCCCGCGCCCCCCGCCCGCCCCCAGGCAACCGGGCCCGCCGCCCCGCGCCGGTGGCGC
>JAITIG010000018.1 GCA_031279575.1 Bifidobacteriaceae bacterium | reverse complement strand
GGACTGCGGCGAGTAAAACCCCATCGGCTGGGAGGCCAAAATAGCGGCGTAGAAGGCGGCCGGGTGGAACACTTTGAGCCAGGCGCTGACATAGACAATCAGCGCGAAGGAAAACGAATGCGACTCGGGGAACCCGAAGTCCGCGAAGCCTTTCAACTGCTCGTAGATCTTGTCCCGCGCGGCGGGCGGGATGCCGCGCTGGCCCATCCCCGCCATCATCTGGCCCTTCAACGCCTCCATCTTCTCCGTCGAGCGTTTGGAGCCCATGGCGCGGCGCAGCTGGTCGGCCTGGCCGGGGCTGAACCCGGCCGCCGCTATGGCCATCTGCATCAACTGCTCCTGGAACAGCGGCACGCCCTTGGTGCGCTCCAAGGCCGGGCGCACCAACTCGTGGTCGTAGGTGACCGGCTGGCGGCCGCGGGCCCGCTCAATGTAGGGGTGGACCGAGCCGCCCTGGATGGGGCCCGGCCGGATCAAGGCGACCTCGACCACGATGTCGTAAAACCGCCTCGGCTGGAGCCGGGGCAAGGTGGCCATCTGGGCGCGCGACTCGACCTGGAACACGCCCACCGTGTCCGCGGCGCACAGCAGGTCGTAGACCTCGGGGCGCTCTTGGGGAATGCTGTGCATCTCCCAATGGGCGCCCTCGACCCGCTCTATCTCCTCGAAGGCCAGCCGCACCGCGCCCAGCATGCCCAAGCCCAGCAGGTCGAACTTGACCAGGCCGGCCTCCGCGCAATCGTCCTTGTCCCACTGCAAAACGGAGCGGTCCGCCATCCGCCCCCACTGCACCGGGCAGACGTCTATCACCGGCTGGTCCGCCAACACCATGCCGCCGGGGTGGATGCCCAGGTGGCGGGGCAGTTTCATGAAACCCTCGGCCAGGTTCAAAACGTTTTCGGGGATGCCCGCCAAGTCGTCATCGGCCTCCACCGGGCGGGCGTCGCGCCGCCCCCAGGGCGTGTAGTTGACTTTGCCGCCGCGCAGGTGCCCCCAGCGCTCGACCTGTTTGGACCAGGCGTCCTGCTGGCCGGTGTCATAGCCCAGCGCCCGCGCCGCGTCCCGCAGCGCCAGCCTTGGCCGGTAGCTGATGACCGCCCCCACCAGGGCCGCCCGGTCGCGGCCGTAGCGCTGGTAGACGTGCTGGATCACCTCCTCGCGCCGCCCCGACTCGATGTCCAGGTCGATGTCCGGGTACTCCTCGCGCTCCGGGGCCAGGAAACGCTCGAACAGCAGGCCGTGGCGCACGGCGTCGACCGCGGTGATGCCCAAGGCGAAGCAGACGGCCGAGTTGGCGGCCGAACCCCTCCCCTGGCACAAGATGCCGCGCTGGCGGCAGAACTCGACCACCTCGCGCATGATCAAGAAGTAGCCGGGGAAGCCCAGGTCTTTGATGACTTTCAACTCGTGCTCCAAGGTGGCGTAGGCCTTGGCGTTGGCGGCCGAGCGCGGGCCGTAGCGGTCTTTGGCGCCGCGCCAGGTCAGCTCTTCGAGCCAGCTGTCCTCGCTGCGGCCCTCCGGCACCTCGGCCGGCGGCAGGCGCGGGGCGATCAGCTTGAGGTCGAAGGCGCATTCGGCGCCCAGGCGGGCCGCCGCCGCCAAGGCGGCGGGGTAGGGGGCCAAGCGGGCCGCCATCTGGCTTGGCGAGAGCAGGGCGGCGGTGGGGCCGGCCGGGAGGAAGCCGTCCATCTCGTCCAAGCTGCGCCGCCCCCTGACCGCCGCCATGGCGCTGGCCAGCGGGAAGTCGCGGGCCCGGGCGTAGTGGACGTTGCCGGTGCCCACCAGCGGCAGGCGGGCGGCGGCGGCCAGTTCGGCCAGGGCGGCGATCCTGGCCGGGTCCGCCGGGTCGCCCGAGTTGGTGATCTCGACAGCCACGTTGTCGCGCCCGAACAGGGCCGTCAGGCGGTCCAGCTCCCGCCGCGCCGCCTCCCTTCCGCCGCGGGGGTGGCCGCGGTCGCGGCCGCCCGGGTCGGCATCGGCCATCCACGCGCCATCCACGCCGCCGATGCCGCCGCCGAACCCGCGCGCGCCGCCGCCCGCTGGCAGGCCGCCCGGGTCGGCATCGGCCACCCAAGCGCCGCCCCCGCCGCCGATGCCGCCGCCCGGCCCGGGGGCGCCCTCGAGCGCCCGGCGCACCGCGCCCTTCCGGCAACCGGTCAGCACCAGCCACTGGCCGCGCCCCAAAGCGGCCAACTCCTCGATGTTGTAGCGCGGCGGCCCCTTCTCCCCCACCGCCAGGTAGGCCTGGGAGATGGCGCGGCTGAGCCGCCGGTAGCCCTCCGGGCCGCGGGCCAACACCAGCAGGTGGGTTCCCGGCGGGTCGTCCGCGCCTGGCGCCTCTGGCCCGCCGTCCAAGGTCAGCTCGGCGCCGAAGACCGTCGGCAAACCGACTTCGCGGGCGGCGGTGGCGAACTGGACCGCCCCGTAGAGGCCGTCGTGGTCGGTGATCGCCATGGCGCCGAGCCCGAGTTCGGCCGCGCGGTAGGCCAGGTCGGCCGGTTGGCTGGCCCCGTCTAGGAAACTGAAGGCGCTGTGGGCGTGCAACTCGCTGTACTGGTTTTTAGTCATAGACCCCCTCCAGGCGCCAGGCGCCCGCCTCGCAGGCCAGCAGCGAGGTTTGCTCCCGGTCGCCGCGCTCGGCCTGGACTTGGAGGTAGACGCGGCGCGCCGCCCCGGGCGCCCACCATTGGTCCAGCACCGGCCAAGGCCCCGCCCAGCCTTTGACGCGGGCCTCGCCCAGCGCCGCCGGGCGGGAGCTGAGCTCCAGGTAGGAGCTGACTTTGACAATCCGGCCGCGCGAGTCGGTCAACTCCACCGGCAGCGGCTCCGGCGGCACCAAGGTGGGGGCCGGGTCCGGCACCGCCCCCGGCCAGGGCCGCTCCACCGGCCGCAGCGGCACCGCCGCGTCGCCCCACTCCACCAGGCGCACCCGGCCGCGCGGGTCGCGGCCGCCCTGCACCACCGGCTGGTACACGCCATGGCCGCCCAACATGGTGTTGACCCGCTCCGCGCCGCGCACAGCCCTGGCCGCCTGGCCGGTGGGACCCCACAGGCGGGTGGACCCGGCGCCGGCCGGGCGCACCTCTTCGGCCGCGAGCGCCAGCCGGGTCAGCGCCCCGGTCGGCAGCAGCCCGCTGCGCCCGGTCAGCCAGCCCTCCAACTGCCAGCGCACCCTGTCCGCCACGCCCGCCGAGTCGACCCCTTCCAGCCGCCAAGTCCGCTCCAACTGCTCGCCGGTCTCCGTGGTGGCGCTGACCCGCAGCCTGTCGTAGCTTTGCCCGTGCTGGGCCAGCCGGGCGTGCAACTCCTCCGCCAGCGCCCGCGCCGCCAGCCCGGCCTGGTCCACCCGGCTCATGGGCGGGTCGGCGTTGTGGACGGCGGCGAACTCCTGCGGCAGGCGGTGCCCGGGGGCGGTCAGCACATCTTGGGCCCGGGCCAGGCGCTGCGCCCACACCCCGACCGAGCCGAACCGCTCTGTCATGCTCCGCGCCGGCAGGCGCGCCAGATCCCCCAGGGTTCTAATCCCCAACCGCGCCAGCAGGTCCATCAGCGCGTCCAGGTCTTCGCCGTGGGCGGTGCCTTGCAGCGCCAACCCCAAATCCCCCAGCGGGCGCGCCGCCAAGAACTCCTGGGAGCCGCCCGGCTCCACCACCCGCCCGTCGCGGGCCGCCAAGATGGCCGCCAGCAGCCCGTCCGCGATCCCCACCCAGGCCTCCGCGCCGGTCTGCTGGGCCACCTCGGTCAAAAGGTGCTCCGCCAGCGCCTCGTCGCCCCCGTGGTAGCGGCTGGCCCCCGCCGCCGGGCAGAGCAGCAAACCGGGGCGCAGCAACTCCACGCCGGGCACCAGCCTGTGCGCCAGGACGGCTACTTCTTCGAACATGCGGGCGTCTCGCGCCGGGTCGGCCGGCACCATCACCCCGTCCGGGCACAGCGCGGCCGCCGACCGCCGCTTCATGCCGCGCCGCGCCCCGGCCGCGCGGGCCGCCGCGCTGACCGCTTTGACGCGCCGGGCGTCCGCCACCATCACCGGCGCGTCCGCCGGGGCCGCCCCGGCCGCCATCGCCGCCACCACCGGCCAATCTGGCAGCCACACGGCCGCCAGGCGGCGCGCCTGGCGCTGCTCACCGCCCAAGCCGCCCACCCCACCCCCGCATGGTTTTGAACCTGACCTGGCAGTCCAGCAGCGGCGGCGCCGCCAGCCCCAGGTTCTCCCCCAGGGCCGGCAGGCGCTCCCGGCCCGCTTTGACCGAAACCCCGGCGCCGCCCCACGGCCCGGCGCTGACCAGCCGCCCACCGGTGTGCCTGAGCCGCGCCTCCAGGCGGCGCCTGTCGGCCGCCGCCAGCGCCAGTTTTCCGGCCACCACCAGGCCGTAGGCGTCCACCAGCCCCGCCAGCACCGGCAGCGGCGCCGGCCCTAGATCCGGCACCACCACGGCGCGGCTGAGCACCAGGCCGGCCTCCTGCGCCGCCAGCAGGCCGGCCTGGGGCAGAGCGGCGATGGCGCACCAGTCCTCCGGCCCCTGCGCGGCGGCCGCCACCGCCCACAGGGCCGCCATGGACCCCTCCACTTCCGCCACCGCGCCCGGCGCCAGGCGGGGCGCCACCCAGCGGGCGGCGCCCCAACCGCTGCCCGGTCCCTCCCCCGCGGCGCCGACGCGCGCCGCGACCGGGCCCACGCCCGCCTTCGCCTCCGCCTGCCTCAGCGCCTGCCTGGCCATCATCAGCGCAGATGGCGGGGCTGTCCGCTCTGCTAGATCCACTTGAGACATAGCCACACCAACCCCCCTCCTACGTGATACGCCCGTTCGGAGCATCCAGTAAACCGTATTCGTACAGCTGTGTCAACACCGCGGGGCGCCTGGCGCAACGGCCCCAGCACCGCGCCGCGACCCCAGCGCCGCCCGCACCGCGCCGGGCCGCCAGCCGCCGGTAAAATCCCCTCATGGAACTGACACGACCAATCCCGCCCGATCCGTACTCGCTGCTGCCAGCCGTTCCCGCTTTCACACTGACAAGTCAAGACCTAACCACTGACATCGAACTGGCCAGCCAGTTCACCGCCGCCGGTGGCAACCTCTCGCCCCACTTGGCCTGGGCCGGCTTCCCCGAGGCGACCAAGAGCTTCATGGTCAACTGCTTCGACCCCGACGCTCCCACCCCGGCCGGTTTTTGGCACTGGACGGTGGTCAACCTGCCGGCCTCGGCCACCGAGCTGCCCCGCGGCGCCGGCCGCCCCGGCGCGGCCCTTCCAGGCGGCGCCTTCCAGGTCAACAACGACGCCGGCACCGCGGGCTACTACGGCGCCGCGCCGCCAGCCGGGGACCGCCCCCACCGCTACTTCTTCGCCGTCCACGCCCTCGGCATCGCCACCCTGCCCATCGGCCCGGAGGCGACGCCCACGGTGGCGGCCTTCAACGCGCTGTTCCACACCCTCGCCCGCGGCGTCATCGCCCCCACCTACCAGCAAAAGTGACCTAGCCCCACCCCGGTTTGCGGGCGAGGCTAGAGGTGGGAGACAGGGATCAAGGCGTCTCGCGGCGATAGCGGCAGCCGACCTTCGGACAGGCAGACCACGCCTCCCTCGCCGGGCCAGGCGCCGGCGCCCAAGCAAGCGCAAAAGACGTGTGTCCCGGTGGAGGCTGGTTTGGGTGTCGGGATCGGACCATGGCGGCGGTTTTGGGCGCGATGGTCCGATTTGCGCGGGCTCCCGGGCCGCCGCCTGGGCGTTCGCGCTGGTCGGCCGCTTGGGCGCGGCGCGCCGGGGCGGGTTCGGGCGCAGACGCGAGACCAGCGCGGACGACGCGCAGCAGCGGCCCTTCAACCCCACCGGCCGCCGCCCGCTCGCGGACCAACCCGGGCAACCCGGCCCGGGCGGCCAACCCCACCACCAGGCACGCCGCCGCCCGGGGCGCCAAGCCGCGCCCCTCGAACCGGGCGGCCCAAGGCAAGCCATGCCTACGGGACGCTACTGCTCGGAGACGCCCTTCTGTCTGCTTCAACAGTCCTGATGCGAACACTATTATCGCAGGTCAACAAGGTATTTCCGTGGCGCCGCGCCGCCAAAACGCCAAAACGCCAACCGACCGCCGGCCCGCCCGCCGGTGGATCGAGGGTTTAGCCTGGCGGTATGAAAACGACACTTCTCCCCGGAACAGACTTGACCGCCTCGAACGTCATAGCGGGCATGATGCGCATCGCCGAGTTGACGGACGAGCAGATCCGCTCCCTCCACAACGCGGCCCGCGAGGCGGGCGTCAACTTCATCGACCACGCCGACGTCTACGGCCGGGACCACCTCTGCGAGCGCCGCTGGGCCGATGCCGTCCGCCTGACGCCAGCCGAGCGCGCCGAACTCGTCATCCAAACCAAGGCCGGCATCGTGCCGTCCGGGCCGCTGTTCGACTTCTCCAAAGAGCATCTGCTCGATGCCGTCGAAGGCTCCCTCAAGGCGCTGGGCACGGACTACATCGACCTGTTGCTGCTTCACCGCCCCGACGCCCTGGTCGAACCGGACGAGGTGGCAGCCGCCTTCGGCCAACTCCGCTCCCAGGGCAAGGTGCGCCACTTCGGCGTCTCGAACCACACCCCCCTCCAGATCGAGTTGCTGAAACGCTCTGTCGCCCAGCCGCTGGTGGTCAACCAGTTGCAACTCTCAATCACGCACGCCCCCCTGGTCGCCGAGGGCGTGGCCGCCAATATGCAGGCCCTGCCCCAGTCCGTCGACCGAGGCGCGGGCATCTTGGACTATTGCCGCCTCAACTCGATCACCGTCCAGGCTTGGTCCCCGTTCCAGAAAGGCTTCTTCGACGGGGTCTTCCTGGGCGACCGCCAGAACTACCCCGAGTTGAACGACCTGCTCGACCAGCTAGCCGCCAAATACGGCGTCGAGCCGATCTCGATCGCGGTCGCCTGGATCACCCGCCACCCGGCGAATATGCAGGTGGTGCTCGGCACCACGACCCCGGCCCGGGTCAAGGCGGCGGCGCTTGGCAGCGACCTGCCGCTGACGCGCCCCGAGTGGTACGCCCTGTTCCGCGCCGCGGGCCACCTGGTGCCGTAGCGGCGTCCCAGACGCGCCGCCCAGCGCGCGATGCCGCCCCGCCCGCGCCCCGCGCAGCCAACAGGGGTCAGGGCGCGGGCGGGCGGGTGGCCCAGAAAGCCACCGCGGCCGCCGCGGCCACGTTGAGCGAGTCCATCCCGCCGGCCATCGGGATGCAGACCCGGGTCTGGGCCAAGTCCAAGGCCTGGGCGCTCAGCCCCGGCCCCTCGGTTCCCACCATCAGCGCCAGGCGGGCTGGGAGGCGGGCGGCGAAGGCGTCCAGGGGGACGGCGTCGGACCTTGGGCAAAGCGCCGCCGTGTGCCAGCCCACCTCCGCCAAGGTTGACAAACTCGCAGGCCAAGGCTCTATCCGGGCCCACGGCAACTGGAAGACGGCGCCCATCGAGACGCGCACCGAGCGCCGGTAGAGGGGGTCGGCGCAGCGCGGCGTCAGCAGCACGCCGTCCAGGCCGAGCGCGGCCGCCGAGCGGAAAATCGCGCCCAAATTGGTGTGGTCAACCACGTCCTCGAGCAGGGCCAGGCGCCGGGCGCCGGCCGCCACACCCGACCAGGGCAGGGCCGGCGGGCGGCGCATGGCGGCGATGGCGCCGCGGTGGAGGTGGAAGCCGGTGACGGCGCGCAAAACCGCATCCTCGCCCACATAGACCGGGGTGGCGGGATCCAGCCGGGCTATCAAGGCGGCCAGCGGGCCAAGCCACTTCGGGGTCATGAGCAGCGAGAACGGCTCCAGGCCGGCGTCCAGGGCGCGGCTGATGACCTGGGCGCTCTCCGCCATGAACAAGCCGCGGGCCGGTTCCAGGCGCCGGCGCAGGGCCGCGTCGGTGAGGTTGAAGTAGGCCTCCAAGCGCTTGTCGGCGGGGCTTGACACCGGCACAATCACCGGCCCAGGCTACCGCCCCGGCCCGCCCGGCCCACCTCGCCCCGCCCGGCAGGCGGCAGGCGGGCAAGGGGCGGGGTGTGGGAATATAGGGGCTACCGCCTGCCGGGCGCGCCTGGCGCGCACCCCGCGCGGCCAGGGCTGGCGGCCGCCGCCCGGGACAAGGCCGGCGGGGGCAGAGCCGAGGCGGCCAGACCGGACTGAAAGGGGCTTGCAGGTGAGCGAGAGAATTGCCTTCGGGGTTGACGTGGGCGGGTCCGGCATCAAAGCGGCGCCGGTCGACCTGGCCAGCGGCGAGCTGACCCAACCGCGGTTGAAGATCCCGACCCCCCGGCCGGCCACGCCCGCGGCGGTGGTGGGCGTGATCGGCCAGTTGATCGACCACTTCGGCTTGGCCCCGGAGGTGCCCGTGGGCGTGTCCTTCCCCGGCCCCATTGTGCGCGGGGCGGTCGCCTGGATGGCCAACCTGGACCAGTCCTGGGTCGGAGTCAACTTGATCGACGCGGTCGAGGCCGGCACCGGCCGCCGGCCCGCCGCCGTCAACGACGCCGATGCCGCCGGCTACGCCGAGGTGGCCTTCGGCGCCGCCAAAGGCCACCCGGGCACGGTCGCCGTCATGACGCTCGGCACTGGGATCGGCGTCGCCCTGATCACAGCGGGGCAACTGTGGCCCAACGCGGAGCTGGGGCACCTCAAGATCAACGGCCGCGACGCCGAGACGTGGGCCGCCGCCTCGGCCAAGGAGCGGGAAAACCTCAGCTACGCCAAGTGGGCGCGCCGCCTGCAACGCTATTTCACCGAGATCGACCGGCTGCTGTGGCCGGACCTGTTCGTTGTCGGCGGCGGCATCTCGCGCCGCCACGACAAGTTCCTGCCGCTGTTGGAGCTGCGCCCGCCCATCGTGCCCGCCATGCTGCGCAACACGGCGGGCATCGTCGGCGCCGCGGTCTTAGCCGGCCAAGCCGCCGCTGCCGCCCAAGCCGCCCAAGCCGCCGATGCCGCCCCGGCCGCCGATGCCGCCCACGCCGCCGCTGCCGCCCAAGCCGCCCAAGCCGCCGAAGCCGCCGCG
>JAITIG010000158.1 GCA_031279575.1 Bifidobacteriaceae bacterium | reverse complement strand
CCGCTGGCGGCGCATCGAGATGTCCTGCTCGAACTCGGACACCAGGGTGCGCTTACGGGTCGCCCGCCACTCCGGGTCCGACGGGTCGAGCAGCGTGGGCCGAACCGCGCCGATCGCGTAGCTGGCGGACATGAACGGGTCGGCTGGGATTGGGAACGTCCCGATGTCCACCAGGATGTCGCCGGTCCGCATGAGGTTGAACTCCTCGGCCCGCCAACACACCCACTTCGAGCCCGGCAGCGCCCCGATCAAAACCTCCGCGTGGTACAAGGCAAGCCATTCCTTCAGCCGGTAGTGCGACGGGAAGTCCATCCCCCAAGGCAGCGGCTCCGCCGCCGTCGGGAGCACACCCCACACCGGCAGCCAATCCGCGCCGTCGTCCCAGTCCGGGCCAGCCGACACCGGCACCGCCAGCCAATCGTCCAACAAGCCCATGGACCCGGCCGAGCCGTCCAAACGGGGACCCCCGGTGGCCGCCACCAACTCCCGGAACTGCGCCAGCCGCTCCACGCGGGTCTCCATGAACATGTCGAACACCTCATCCCGGAACGCCCAATAAGCCCGCGTCCCCAACCTGCCGGGGTATCCCAACGGGTCGGCCCGGGCCGCCGCCCTAGCCTTGTCCTCAGCCTTGCTGGCCATCGTCAACTCCTCGGCAAATAAACCGTGTACGGGATACCCACGTCCTCCAAAGCCTCAAGCAGCGCCTTGTCCGGCCCCACCCCGCCCGGCTCCTTGGCGAAGAACGCCCACTCAATCCTCTCAAAATCCACGCCGCGGGGGCGTCAGGCTTGGCCGGGGGGGCGCATTTGGGCGGTGCGCTCCAGCGCCCGGGCCCGCCGCCAGGCGGCGATCTGGCCGTGGTGGCCGGACAGCAGCACGTCTGGCACCGCCAGGCCGCGCCACTCGGGGGGTTTGGTGTAGACCGGGTATTCCAGCAGGCCCGCCTCGGCGTGCGACTCCTCCCGCAGCGACTCGGCGTTGCCCAGCACGCCGGGCAGCAGCCGCGTCACCGCCTCGATCACCACCAGGGCCGCCACCTCGCCGCCCGCCAGCACGTAGTCCCCGATCGACAACTCCTCCACCGCCAGGCCCACCCGGCCCCGGTAGTGCTGGGCCACCCGGGCGTCGATGCCCTCGTAGCGCCCGCAGGCGAACACCAGCCGCTCCGCGCCCGCCAACCGCTCGGCCGCGCTTTGGTCAAACAATTTGCCCGATGCCGTCGGCACCACCAGCGCCGTCCCGGCCAGGTCCGCCGGGCCCAGGACGGCGTCGAGCGCCTCGCCCCACGGCTCCGGCTTCATCACCATGCCGGCCCCGCCGCCGTAAGGGGTGTCGTCGACTGTGCGGTGGCGGTCGTGGGTCCAATCGCGCAGGTCGTGGACGCGCAGGGCGACCAGGCCGGACTGCTGGGCGCGGCCCAGCAGCGCCAACCGGGCCGGTTGGAGGTAGGCCGGGAAGATTGTGATCACGTCGATGCGCACAATGGCACCCCCCGGGGTTGGTTCACGGGGCGGGCCTGGCGGCCACCAGGCCCGCGGGCGGGTCCACCACGATGCGCCCCCCGGCCGCGTCGACCAGCGGCACCAGGGCCTCCACCAGCGGGATTAGGGCCAGCGAGCCGTCTGGCTGGAGGATTTGGAGCAGGTCTTGGGCCGCCCCGGGCAGCAAATCCCGCACCACCCCGACCAACTGGCCCTCCGGCAGCTCGACCCGCGCGCCGCGCAACTGGCTGGCGTACCAGGCGTCCGGCTCGTCGACCGGGTCGACCTCGGCCACCAGGCTGGCGCCGCGCAAGGCCTCCGCGCCGGCCCGGTCGCCCACCTGCTCGAAGCCCGCCACCGCCCCCGCCGCCTGGGGGCGGTAGGAGGCCAAGGTGAGGCGGGTGGGGGCGGGGCCGGCCGCGCCTTCCAGCTCGAACTCGGCGCCCAGGTAGAAGCGCAGGTCGGGGCGGTCTGTGCGCCAACGCAAAGTGACTTGCCCCGCGACGCCGTGGGGGCGGCCCAGGGTGGCGACCACAACTTTCACCGCGGCGGCCCTCAGTGGCGGTCTGTGTCCACCACGTCGACGCGGACCTCGCCGTCAGGGCAAAGCGCGCTGGCCACGGTGCGCAGGGAGCGGGCGGTGCGCCCGCCCCGGCCGATGACGCGGCCGAGGTCGTCGGGCGCGACGCGGATCTCCAGGGTCTCGCCGCGCCGGTTGCGCCTGGCGCGCACCGTGACGCCCTGAGGGTCGTCGACTATGCCTTTGACCAGGTGCTCCAGCGCCTCGGCCAGCATCAGGCGGCCGTTTCGGGGCTGGCCGGCGCCTGGCCGGCGGCCTCGGCGGGGGCTTCGCCCTCGGCGGGCTCGGCGGCCGCCTCGGCGGCGGCCTTGGCTTTGGCGGCCGCCTCGGCGGCGGCCTTGGCTTTGGCCTCGGCCTGGGCGGTGACCTTCTTCAAGGCCTCGGCCTCGGCCGCGGCCAGGGCGGCGGCCTTGGCGGCGGCGGCCGCGTGGCGGGCCGGCAGCTTCAAAGCGCCCTCGTTGTAGGGCAGGCCCTTGAACTTCTGCCAGTCCCCGGTCAGCTTCAGCTGGGCCAAGACCGGATCGGTGGGCTGCGCCCCGACCGACAGCCAGTATTGCACCCGCTCCGAGTTGACCTCGATATAGGACGGATCCTCGGTCGGGTGGTACTTGCCGATCTCCTCGATGACGCGGCCGTCGCGCTTGGCGCGCGCGTCCACGACCACAATGCGGTAGTAGGGTGCCCGGATCTTGCCCAGGCGCTTCAGTCGAATCTTCACAGCCACAGCGGCGGTTACTTCCTTTGCGTGCTCGGCGACCGCGCCGCTGATGGCGCGACCCCTATGGTCGGGTCTCCGGCGTCGGTTGGGCCAGTGGGGGCCGGCCGCGACGGCGGCATACCCGCCCTATTGTGCCAGAAGTCGCGCCGCCGCGCTGCCCGGGGCCGGCCGCGCCGCGGCGGCTAGCTGGCGGCGGGCGCGAAGGTGAGGCAGTCGGCCGCGGCCGCGCCGCGCAAGCCCACCTGGATGGCCGGGGCGGCGCACTCCAAGTCGGTGTTGTGGGCGCACTCCAGGTGCTGGCAAGCCCCCACGGCGGCCGGCGCCTGGTCGAACCCGCCCTTGAGCGTCAGCGGGATGAAGGTGGCGCAGCCGGCCTGGCCGGACGGCCCGGCGATGGTGACGGCGCCAGCGTGGCAGGCCTCAACCTGGTTGTAGGCGCAACCAGTCACCGAGCACTCGGCGACTTTGGACATTTCTCCCAGTGTCAACATGATGGTCTCCTCGAAATAGGCAATCAGATCAAGCGGATTTCGCTGTACCCCACAATACGACGCGATTCGGGTTTGCGCAAGCCGCCCGGCGGGGTTATCCAATTGCTTCGCGCCAGGTTAGCCAAACCTTATTCCCGGGGAATTGGGCAACGCCGCGATTTTCAATTCACGGGTCTTGCGCATTTCTTTAGGCGGGGGGCCGGGTCAGCCTTTGACCGAGCCGGCCAGCAGCCCGCGGACAAAGTAGCGCTGCAGCGCCAAGAACACCGCCACCGGCACCGCCATCGAGACAAACGCCCCGGCCGCCAGCAGGTGCCAGCGCGAACCGAGCGAGCCCGCCATATCGGACAAGCGGGCCGTGATGGGCGCCAGGTCCGGCGTGTTGCCGCCGAAGGCCAGCGCCACCAGCAGGTCGTTCCACACCCACAGGAACTGGAAGATGGCGAAGGAGGCGATGGCCGGGACCATCAGCGGCAAGACGACGCGGAAGAAGATGGCGACGTGCCCGGCGCCGTCGACCCGGGCCGCCTCGACCAAAGACGCCGGGATGTCGCGCATAAAGTTGTGCAGCAGGAAGATCGCCAACGGCAGGCCAAACATGGCGTGCGACAGCCACAGCACCCAAAACGAGGCGTTCAACCCCAATTTGACGTACTGCGTCAGCAGCGGCACCATCGCCACCTGGATCGGCACCACCTGCAAGGCGAAAATCCCGACAAACAAGGTGTTGGAGAACCGGAACGGGATCCAGGCGAAGGCATAGGCCGCCAGCAGCGCCAAAAATATCGGGATCGCCACCGCGGGCAGGGTCATCACAACCGAATTGACAAAGTAATCCGCCAGGTTGGCGGTGCCCGTGCCGGACAGCACGGTCCGGTAGTGGTCAAGCGAGAAGTCGCCCCAGTTGGCCGGGGCCAGGGCGTGCCACCAGCCGGTGGTCCTGATGTCCTTGACCGAGCCCCTGAAAGACGTCACCAGCAGCCCAAAAGTCGGCGCCGACCAGACCAGCCCCAAGGCCACCGCGATAGCCGAGGCGGCCGGCGAGGTCAGCGCCCGCCGCGCCCGGGCCGCCCGGCCGGGCCGCCGCCCGCCGCCGTCTGCCCCGGCGCGCGTCATCGTATATCCTCCGCCAGCTTTAGCTGGCGCACGTTGTAGGCGATCACCGGGATCACAATCGCGAACAAGACCACCGCCAAAGCCGCCCCCAGGCCTTTGTCGTTGTTGTTGAAGGACCAGGTGTAGAAGTCGTTCGCCACCACCGAGGCGTGGTAGAGCCGCCCCTGCATGGTCCGGACGATGTCAAAGGCCTTCAGCGCGGTCATGGCGACGGTGGTCACCACCACCACCAGCGCGGGCCGGATCATCGGCACAGTGACGTAGCGGAGCATTTTGGGGCCGGTCAGCCCGTCCAGCCGGGCGGCTTCGACGATGTCGTCCGGGATGGCTTTGATGGAGGCGCTGAGCACCGTCATGGCGAAGCCCGCCTGGATCCAGATCATCACCACCATCAGGAAAAACGTGTTCCAAGGCGCGTTCATCAGCCAGTACGGCGGCTCGGCCGGCTGCCCCAGCCACCCGGCCGCGGCGGCGTAGGCGCGCGACAGGGAGCCGACCCGGCGGTCGTAAACGAATTTCCAAATAATCGAGGCCCCCACCATCGAGATCGCCATGGGCAGGAAAATCAAAGTCTTGGCGAATTTCTCAACCCTGGCCCGGTCCACCAGGACGGCGTAAACCAAGCCGATCCCCGTGGCCGCCAACGGCACCAGGACAACCCAGGCCACAGTGTTGCGCAAGGTGGTGAGAAACTCCGGGTCCGTCAAAATCCGGCGGAAGTTCGCCAGCCCCGCAAACCGGCTCGAATTGGCGTTGAAAAATGAGTTCCTAATTGTGGCCAGGGCCGGATAGATCAAGCCGAAGCCGACCAGCGCCAGCGCCGGGGCCAGGAAGATCGCCGCCGCGGCCCCGGGCGGCAGGCGGCGGGGGCGGCCGGCCAAACCCAGCACCGCCGCCATCACCAGCCCAAACAGCCCGATGGCGATCACCATCAGGGCCAGCTTGGCGCCAACCGTGGTCGGGTGCAGCAGCAGATTTTCCATCGCTCCTCAACTTGTCCGTGATTCCCAAAGGCGCCCCGGCCAGTGGCCGCGCCTGGGCGGGGCCGGGCAAACCGGAGGACCCGCCTCCCGCTTGCCCAGCCCCGGGCGGGCCCAGGTCAGCTCTTGGGCCAGGCCGCCTCGATGGCGTCCGCCACCGCCTGCTCCGGCTTGGCCTCGGCGAAATAAGCCGTCATCTGCTTCCAGAAGGCGTCCGAGCCGACCGCCGCCGGCATCAAATCGGAGGCGTCGAAGCGGAACTCCGCCGACGGGTCGGCCAGCAGGCCAAAGGCCAGCTGGTCCACCGCCGACTTCAGGTTCGCCTTGTCCAAGCCGTTGTTGGCGCTGGTCCAGCCGCCATCGGTCACCTTGGCTTTCTCATTGGCCCACTCGGGGCTGGCCAGGTAGGTCTGGAAGGCCACCACCTCGGGGCGGTCGGCGAAGGCCGCCGCGAAATCGCCCGCGCCCAGGATCGGCTTGCCGTCCGCCGCCGGCGCGGGCAGGTAGAAGGCCCAGACGTCGCCGTCCTGGGCCACCTTGGCCCCCTCGGCGGCGAAGTTGCCGCCGTAGAAGGAGCCCTGGCGGTGCATCAGGCATTGGCCGTCCAGCACCGGCGTGCCGGCGTCGGTCCAGGCGGTGGCCGCGATCGAGGCGACATCGCCCAGGCCGGCGTTGACGTTGGCCGGGTCGCGCAGCAGCTTCGACAACTCCTTCAACGAGTCCACGATCTGCCGGTCGTTGAACGGGATCTCGTGGCTGGCCCACTGGTCGTAGACGGACGGCCCGGCCGTGCGCAGCACCACGTCCTCGACCCAGTCGGTCGCCACCCAGCCGGTGGCGTCGCCATCGGCGATGCCGGCGCACCACGGCTTGGCGGCGCCGGCGGCGGCGATCCGCTGGGTCAGCTTGGCCAGCTCGTCCCAGGTTTGCGGCACCTGGTAGCCGTTCTGCTCGAACACCTGGGGCGAATACCACACCAGCGACTTGACCGAGGCGCCGAGCGGCGCGGCGTACAGCGCGCCGTCCACACTGCCGTAATCCCGCCACGACTTGGTCCAATACCGGTCCACATTGGCCGCCACCGCCTCCGGCGCGGGCCGCACCTTGCCCGTCGCCACCGCCTGCTGCAACAGCCCCGGCTGCGGGAAGGCGACGATGTCCGCCACCGCGCCGGCCTCGATCCGGCCCAGCACGTCCGCCGTCAAGGACTTGGAGCCCTCGTATTTGATGTCCGCCCCGGTGCAGGTCTCGAAGCGCTCGAAGGAGGCCTCGTAGGAGGCGCCCTCGGTGTCCACGAAGGTGGTGTAGAGGCTGACGCTCTTGCCCGCCAGGTCGCCGTACCGGCTGTAGGCGGAGCAGTCGGCTGGCGCCGCCGCCCCGCTCGCAGCCTGGCCGCTCTTGCCGCCCGCGCCGCCGTCTTTGCCGCCGCCGCAAGCCGCCAAGCTGGCCGCCAGGGCAAGCTCAGGGCCGCCGCCGCGGCCGCCTTGCCAATTGAGCGCTTCATTGAAGCCGCCTTTCTGGTTTGATTTGCCCTTGGCCGCCGGACTCGCCCGCCGGCCCCGCCACCCGGCTACCGTCACGTCGATGCCCCGGGTCGCGTAGTCACAAGGTAAGCCGCTTGGGCTTTGGCAGCCAGCCGGGCCCGGCGCCGTCTCACGGCCGCAATTGGAGCCCGATGCCGTCAACCCCCCAGGCCGCGCCGGATCACCTCGCCGGGCATTGGCCCCCCGGCCCCGCCTCAGCGGCCAAACAGCCCGCCCAGGCCGGTGGGGAGCTTGGCGCCGGCGCCGGGGACGGGCCCGGCGGCATCGCCCGGCGCGGCGCCCAAACCGAAAGCCGAGCCCGGCGCGGCCGCCCCAGGCGCGGCGGGGGCGGCTGAGCGCTCGCGCAAAGCCCGCTCCTCGGCCGCCCGCTTGGCCGGGTTGCCGCTGCGGGACTTCTTGCCCTTGGCCGGCGGCGCCATGCGGCCCTTCGACTTCTTGCCCCCGCCCAAGCCCGGCCGCCCGCCCCGGGCGACCGAGCGCATCATGGTTTTAGCCTGGTCAAAGCGCTGCAGCAACTGGTTCACCATCTGCACCGAGGTGCCCGAGCCGCGGGCGATGCGCAACCGGCGCGAGCCGTTGATGAGCTTCGGGTTGGCCCGCTCGGCCGGGGTCATGGAGCGGACAATGGCCTCGGTGCGGTCCACCTCGCGCTCGTCGAACTGGTCCAAAGCCTCCCGCATTTGGCCCGCCCCGGGCATCATGCCGATCAGCTTCTTCATCGAGCCCATCTGGCGCACCTGCTGAAGCTGGCTGAGGAAATCCTCCAAAGTGAAATCGTCGCCCTCGCCCTTGATTTTGCGCTCCAGGGCTTTGGCCTGGTCCTCGTCGAAGACCCGCTGGGCCTGCTCGATCAAAGTCAGAATGTCGCCCAGGTCGAGGATGCGCCCGGCCATCCGGTCGGGGTGGAAAACCTCGAAATCGCCCAGCTTCTCACCGGTCGAGGCGAACAGGATCGGCCGGCCCGTCACCGAGCGGACCGACAGCGCCGCGCCGCCGCGGGCGTCGCCGTCCAGTTTGGTCAGCACCACGCCGCTGAAGCCAACCCCCGCCCGGAAGGCCTCGGCCGTGGTGACCGCGTCCTGGCCGATCATCGAATCGATCACAAACAGCACGTCATCGGGCTCGATGGCGTCCCTGATCTGGGCCGCTTGGCGCATCAAGGCGTCATCCACGCCCAGCCGGCCGGCCGTGTCGACCACCACCACGCTGTACAGCTTGGTTTGCGCCTGGGCCAAGGCGGCGCGGGCCACCGCCACCGGATCGCCGATGCCGTCCCCCGCCTCGGGCGCGTAGACCGCCACCCCGGCCTGCTGGCCCACAATCTGCAGCTGGCGCACCGCGCCCGGGCGCTGCAAATCAGCCGCCACCAGCAGCGGCGTGTGTCCCTGCCGCTTCAACCACAAGCCCAGCTTGCCGGCCAGGGTGGTTTTGCCGGAGCCCTGCAAACCGGCCAGCATGATCACCGTGGGCGGGCGTTTGGCGAACTGAAGCCCGGCCGTCTCGCCGCCGAGGACCTCGACCAGCTCGTCGTGGACAATCTGGACCACCTGCTGGGACGGGTTGAGGGCCTTGTTGACGCCGGCCTCCAGCGCCCGCTGGCGCACCGCGGCGGTGAACTGGCGCACCACCGGCACGGCCACATCGGCGTCCAGCAGGGCGCGGCGGATCTCGCGGATGGTGGCGTCGACATCGGCCGGGGTGAGGCGCCCCTTGCCGCGCAGCGACTTGAAGGTGGCCGTCAGGCGGTCGGACAAAGAGTTGAACATAAGGCCTTAAGGCTACCCGCCGCCGGGTTCGGCCAGGGCGCGGCGGGCCTCGGCCGCCAAGCGGGCGATCAAGGCGGCCCTCAGCTTGGTCCAAGCCTTCGGGCCGGCTGCCCGGGCGTCCGCCTCGGTCAAGGCGGCCAGGGCGTCCAGCCGGTCGAGGCGGCCGTCGACCGCCTCGACCAGGGCCGCCACCGTGGCCGGGGCGGACGGGTCGCGCGTGGTGGCCAGGCGGGCCAGCGTCAAATGCTGGCGAATCAGGGCCACCATGAACCCGGCCTCCTGCGCGCTGTAGCCCATGCGGGCGAACAGCGGGCCCGCCAGCAGCGCCCCAAGCCCGGCGTGGTCCCGCTCGCCGGGGCGTTTGCCCAGGTCGTGGAACAAAGTCGCCACCGCCGTCAGGTCCGGCGGGGCCGTGCCCAACTCGACCGAGGCCAGCAAAGCCACCGCCTCGACCTGGTGGCGGTCCACCGTGTGGCGGTGCAGCGCGTTGCGTTGCGCCTGGTTGCGCACCGCCAGCCACTCCGGCCACAGCCGGCCCACCAGGCCGGCCTGGTCCAAAGCCTCCCAAACCGGCGGCACCCGCTCCCCGGCCTGCAAAAACGCCCCCAGCTCGGCCCGCGCATCGGCCGGCCAGGGCTCAGCCAAAGCCGGCGCGGCGCGCAAAGCCCGCAGCGTCAAAGGCTCAAAACCCAGCCCCGTGGCGCTGGCGACGCGGGCCGCCCGCAGCGGCAGCACGGCATCGCGCGTCGGGGCGTCGGGGGAGGCGAAGACAATCTCCCCGCCCAACTCCGCCAAGCCCGCCGCCAAGGGGGCCAGCCGGGGCCCGCGCCGCCGGCCGCGCACAAACACAGCCGGCAACGCCGCCCGGCCCGGCAGGTTGCCCAAAGCCCGGCGCATCGTGGTGTCCAGGGCGTAGGTCACATCGCGGGCGGCCTTGGCCACATTGCCCATCAGCTGGTCCGCGGTCAGGTGCGGGTCGAGCGCGCGGGCGGTGGCGTCCTGCTCCGCCATCAGCAAAATGCTCGACGGCCGGCGCGAGGCCCGCTGCAGCGCGTCGCGCACATCCAGCAGGTAGGCCCGCGAGCGGGCCAACTCATCCCCCGCCGCCCCCCGGGGGGCCTCCGCCAGCCACGAGGCCACCAGCGCGTCCAAGGTCACCGCGTCGCGCAAGCCGCCGCGGGCCTCCTTGATGTCGCCCTCCAAGCGGAAGGCCAGGTGGCCAAAGCCCGCCTCGCGCTCCGCCACCGCCTGGGCCAGCTCCGGCAGGCGTTTGCGGGCCGCGCCGCGCCAATCCGCCAACACGGCCGATGCCGCCCGCTCGGCCAAGTCGCCGCCCCCCGCCAAAGCCGCCAGCGACAGCAGGCCGGTGGCGGCGGCCAGGTCTTGCGAGGCGATCCGGCGGCACTCGGCCAAGGAGCGGAAAGACTGGTCCAAGTCGAAGCCGGCGTCCCAGATCGGGTACCACAGCGAGCGGGCCAGATCTTCGCGCCGGGCCTGCGACCAGCCCGGGCCGTCGTGGACCACCACCAGGTCCAAATCAGACAAGGGCGCCAGGTCGCCCCGGCCCAGCGAGCCGACCGCGCCCAAGGCGGCGGCGCCGGCCCGCCCCGCCCCGCCCGGCGCCCGGGCCGCCCTCAGGGCGCCGTCCCAGAGTTGCCGCAGCGCCGCGCGCAGCAGCCGGGTGCGCGCGGCGCGGCCTTTGGCGCCCGCGGCCCACCACTGGGCGGCCCACGGGCCCTCGCCCTTGCGGGCAAGGCCGAGGCCCCGGATGGAGGGCGGTCCCCCCGGGGCCTCGGCGGCTTGTTGGATCAAATCAGACATGCTTGCCCTAACCGGCCCGGCGGGCCGGGCCGGTAGCGCTTTGGCGGCGCGACCTGGGGGCTAAAGCCCTCAGAGGGCGTCGGCGCCCGCCTCGCCGGTCCGCACGCGGACCACCGAGGCGACATCGACCACCCAGACTTTGCCATCGCCAATCCGGTCGGTGCGCGCCGCGCCAACTATGGCGTCCACCGCCGGCGCCGCCACCTCGTCCGCCACCACCGCCTCAATCTTGATCTTGGGCAGCAGGTCGACGGTGTACTCGGCGCCGCGGTAGACCTCGGTGTGGCCCTTCTGGCGGCCGTAGCCGGAAACCTCCGAGACCGTCATACCTCTGGCGCCGGCCGCCTCAAGGGCCGCCTTGACCGCGTCCAAGCGGTGGGGCTGGATGATTGCTGTGACCAGTTTCATGCTTCTTAGCCTTTCAGTTGGGCGCGGCTCAGTTAAGCCGCCCGGAGGTGATGGTCTCATACGCCGTCTCGCCGTGCTGGGCCAGGTCGATGCCGGAGACCTCTTCCGCCTCGGGGATGCGCCAGCCGATGGTCGCCTTGATGATCAACCCGATCACCGCGGTCAGCGCGCCCGAGTAAACCACCGCGAACAACGCGGCGGTGACCTGGGCCCCGAGTTGCGCCGCCCCGCCGCCGTAGAGCAGGCCCGCCTTGGCGCCATCCCACAGGTTGGACTCGGTCGCGAAGAACCCGATCAGAATGGTGCCGACCAGTCCGCCCACCAGGTGGACGCCCACCACGTCGAGCGAGTCGTCATAGCCCAGCTTGTACTTCAAGCCCACCGCCAAGGCGCACAACACGCCCGCCGCCAGGCCGATGGCGATGGCGCCAAGCGGCGAGACAAAACCCGCCGCCGGGGTGATCGCGACCAGCCCGCCGACCACGCCGGAGGCCACGCCCACCGAAGTCGGCTTGCCGTCCTTGACCTTCTCTGTCGCCGCCCAGGCCATGGCCGCGGCGGCGGTGGCGGCGAAGGTGTTGACCCACGCCAACCCGGCCTGGTCGTTGGCGGCGCCGGCCGAGCCGGCGTTGAAGCCGAACCAGCCGATCCACAGCAGCGCGGCGCCCAGCATCACAAACGGCACATTGTGCGGGCGCATCGGGACTTTGCCGAAGCCCTGCCGCTTGCCGATCACCACCGCCAGGACCAAGCCGGCCATGCCGGCGTTGATGTGGACCACGGTGCCGCCGGCGAAGTCCAGCGGCGTGGCGAACATCTCCGCCACCCAGCCGCCGGCGCCCAGCATGCCGCCGCCCCACACCATGTGGCACAGCGGGAAGTAGACCAGGGTGCCCCACACGCCCACGAACGCCAGCCACGGGCCGTAGCGCACGCGATCCGCCAGCGACCCCGAGATCAGGGCCACGGTGATGACCGCGAAGGTGGCTTGGAACCCGACCCAGACCCAGGCCGGCACCCCCGACCCGGCCAGGATGTTGGACGGGTGGTCGATTGTGAGTTTTGTCAGGCCGAACAATTCGGCCGGGTTGCCGAACAGCCCGCCGACATCGGTGCCGAAGGACATGGAATAGCCCCACAGGACCCACACCACGCCCAGCACGCCCGCCACGCCGAAGCTCAGCATCATCATGTTCAGGACGGATTTGGTTCGCACCAACCCGCCATAAAAGAAGGCCAGCGCCGGCACTGTCATCAACAGCACCAACGTGGCCGAGGTCAAGATCCAGGCCGTGTTGCCGGAATCAAGCTGGAACGCCTCCGCCGCCAACACCACAGTTTTGCTCACTGTCCGCCCTCCTTCGCCTTAGGTTGATTGAATTACCCGTTGAGCATGGTGCGGCGGGATTTCCAATTTGGGCGCTTGGTTGTTACAGGCGGGTCACGGCTTTTCCGCGCAGGTAAACGTTGTGTTGCGTCAGCCCAAGATGCCGTCGACGAACAGCTCCGGGTCGAAGGGCGCCAAGTCGTCCGGCCCCTCGCCCAACCCGACCAGTTTGACCGGCACCCCCAGCTCTTGTTGGACGGCGATCACAATGCCCCCCTTGGCGGTGCCGTCCAGTTTGGTCAGCGCGATCCCGGTGACGTCGACCGCCTCGGTGAAGACGCGCGCCTGGGCCAGGCCGTTTTGCCCGGTGGTGGCGTCGAGCACGAGCAGGGTCTCGGTGATGGGGGCGCGTTTGGCGGCCACCCGTTTGATCTTGCCCAGCTCGGCCATCAGGTTGGCTTTGTTGTGCAGCCGGCCGGCGGTGTCGATGATCACGGTGTCGACCGCGTCCTCGATCCCCCGCGCCACGGCGTCGAAGGCCACCGACGCCGGGTCCGCCCCCTCGGGCCCGCCCACCACCGGCACGCCGACCCGCTCGCCCCAGGTGGCCAGCTGCTCGGCGGCGGCGGCGCGGAAGGTGTCGGCGGCGCCCAGCAGGACGCGGTTGCCTTGGGCCACCTCCAAGCGCGCCAGCCGCCCGATGGCGGTTGTCTTGCCCGAGCCGTTGACCCCCACCACCAGGATCACCGCCGGCAGGCCGGCCGCGCCTTGGTCCGCCAGGCCGCGCCCGGCCGGCGTCGCCACCGCCTCCAGCAGCACCCGTCTGAGGCTGGCGGCGGCATCGGCCGAGGGGCCGGCCACGCGCAGCTCTTGGCGCACCGCCTCCAGGATCTTCTCCGAGGCGGCCGCCCCCACGTCCGCCAGCAGCAGCGTCTCCTCGAACTCGTCCCAGTCCGCCTGGGTCAGCTGGTCGCGGCTGAGCACCGCCAGCAGCGCCCGGCCGAAGGCCGATTTAGAGCCCGCCAGGCGCGCCCGCAGCCGCCTCAGGCGCGAGGTCGGGGCCTCCGGCACATCCAGCCCGTCCCCCTGGCCGCCGGGCGGCGGCCCAGCCCCTGCCTCAGGCGCCGCCTGGCCGCCGGGCTCAGGGGCCGCCTCGCCGCCGCCGGCGGGGGCGGGGGCTGGGGCCGGGGCCTGCTGGCCGCCGGCCGGCAGGCGGCCTCGGCGGCGCCGGGCGGAGCGGGCGGCCAGCCACACCGCCAGCCCAAGCGCCGCGGCGGCCAAGATCACAAGCAGCGATATCGTCAGCGGGCTCAGCGCGCCCTCGGCAAGCAACATGCCCCCCATCCTGCCCCACCTGGGGCGCCAGCGCGGCCAGATAGGCTTGGGAGCCGTGTATCTGAAGACTTTGACGCTGCGGGGATTCAAGTCCTTCGCCTCGGCCACGCGTCTCAGCTTCGAACCCGGCATCACCTGCGTGGTCGGGCCCAACGGCTCCGGCAAATCAAATGTGGTCGACGCCTTGGCCTGGGTCATGGGCGAGCAAGGGGCCAAGTCCCTGCGCGGCGGCAAAATGGAGGACGTCATCTTCGCCGGCACCCGGACGCGCCCGCCGCTGGGCCGGGCCGAGGTCAAACTCACCATCGACAACACCGACGGCGCCCTGCCGATCGACTACACCGAGGTCACCATCTCCCGCACCTTGTTCCAAGGCGGCGGCTCCGAATACGCCATCAACGGCGCGCCCTGCCGCCTGCTCGACATCCAAGAGCTGCTGTCAGACACCGGGCTGGGGCGCGAGATGCACGTCATCGTCGGCCAAGGGCATCTTGACGACGTGCTCACGGCCAGCCCGGATGAGCGCCGCGGCTTCATCGAGGAGGCCGCCGGCGTGCTCAAACACCGCAAACGCAAAGAGCGCGCGCTGCGCAAACTCGACTCCACCCAAGCCAATCTGGTGCGCTTGGAAGACCTCGCCGGCGAGATCCGCCGCCAGCTCGGCCCGCTGGCCAAACAAGCCGACGTGGCCCGCCGGGCCCGCTCCATCCAAGTCTCGGCCCGCGACGCGGCCGCCCGCCTGCTGGCCGATGACGCCGCCCAGCTGCAAACCTCGCTGGCCGCCGAGGCCGCCGACGAGACGGCGCTGAACGAGCGCGCCGCCGCGCTAAGCCAGACGGTGGCCCGCGCCCGGCAGCGCCTGGCCGAGTTGGAGGGCGCCGCCGCGGCCGCCGTCCCCGAGCTGTCGCGCGTCTCGGAGACGCATTTCCGGCTCTCGTCGCTGTTGGAGCGGACCCGCGGGACGCGCAAGCTGGCCGCCGAGCGGGCCCGGCTGCTGGGTCAAGGCGAGTTCCACCTGCCCGCCGCCGGGGTGGGCGGGGCCGGCAGCGCCGCGGGGCTGGACGCGCTGGCCGCCAAACTGGCCCAGGAGCAGACCGCCTTGGAGGGCCGCTGGGAGGCGGCCGAGGCCGCCCGCGCCGCCGCCGAGACCGCCTCCCAGGCGGCCGACCAGGCCTTCCAAGCCGCCGAAGGGCGTTACACGGCGGCCCTGCGGGCGGTGGCGGACCAGCGCGAGGCCCTCGCCACCCTGACCGGCCGGGTGGCCACAGCCCGCTCGCGCCTAGAGGGGCGGATGACCGAGATAGCCCACCTGGCCGAGCAGCTGGAGGCCGCCGAGGCGGCCCGGGCCGAGGCCGAGGCCGAATTCACCGCCCTGGAGCAGCAGATCGCGGGGGTCGAAGACGGCGAGGGGGCCTTGGACCTGGCCCACCAGCAAGCCACCGCGGCCCTGGACCGGGCCAAAGCCAAGCAGGCCGAGTTGGCCGAGCAGCAAAGCGCGGCCCGGTCGCGTTTGGCCGCCGCCGAGGCCACCGCCGCCGCGCTGGAGTTGGCCTTGGCGGCCAAAGACGGCTCGGCCGCGCTGGCCCAGCGCGGCCTCACCTTGGGCCCGCTGGCCGGCTTGGTGCGCGTCGAGCCGGGCTTCGAGCGGGCCATCGGCGCCGGGCTGGGCCCCGCCGCGGCCGCCTTGGCGGTGGCCGGGCCGGGCCAGGCGGTCGACGCCCTGCGCGCCCTCAAAGCGGACGATCTGGGCCAGGCCGCCCTGGCCATCCTCGGCCCGGCGTCCCCGGAGACGGCCGGCCCGCCGGACGCCCCGCCGCCGGCCGGGCGCTGGGCGGCGGAGGTGGCCCGGCCAGCCGAGGGGCTGGAGGCGGGGCTGGCCGCGGCGGTGGCGCGCGGCCTCGACCGCCTGCTCGGGGCAACCGCGGTGACGGACAACCTGGCCCAAGCCCAAGCCGTGGTGGCGGGCGACCCGTCGCTGCGGGCGGTCACCCTGGAAGGCGACCTGCTGGGCGGCGCCTACGCCCAGGGCGGCTCGGGGGCGGCCCAAAGCCCAATCGAGCTGGCCGGGGCCAAAGCCCGGGCCGAGGCGGTGATGGCCGAGTCCCGGGCGGCGCTCGAAAGGCTGGCCTTCGAGCTCAAAGCGGCGGCGGGCCAACTGGCGTCGGCCGAGCGGGCGGTGGGGCAAAGCCTTGAGGCGCTGACCCACTCGGACGCGCGGCACGCGGCGGTGGCGGACCGGCTGGGGCACCTGGCGGCCGCCGTCGGCGCCCAGCGCGAGCTGGGCGGCAAAGTGCGGGCCCGGCTCGACCAGGCCCGGCGCGAACTGGCGGCCGACCAAGCGGCCCTGGCCCAGCTCAGCGCCGAGTTGGAGGCCGCCCCGGCGCGGTCCGCCCAGGCCGGCCCAACCGCCCAGGCGGCCGGGGGGCGCGAGCGGGACCAACTCGGGGCGGCGGCCGGCGCGGCCCGCCAGGCCCTGGTCGAGGCCACCTTGGAGGCGCGCGACCTGGCGGCGCGCCTCGAAGCGGTGGCGACCCGGGCGGCGGCGACCGCGCGGGCCGCCGAGACCGAGCGCGCCGCCGAGGCCAAAGCCCGCCTCCTGGCCGAGCGCCGGGCCGCCCAAGCCGACCTGGCGCGGTCGGTGGAGATCGCCTGCGGCGAGCTGGAGGCGCTGGTGGGGCGGGCGGCATCGGCCGCCGGAGCCGAACGCGACCAGGCCGAGGCGGCCCGGGCGCAGCGCGAAGCCGAGGCGGCCGGCCTGCGCGGCGAGTTGGAGCAGGCCCGGGCGCAGCTGGCCGAGATCACCAGCGCGGTCCACCGCGACGAGTTGGCGCGGGCCGCCGGGCAGGCCAAACTGGACGCCCTGGCGGGCAAAGCCCTCGAAGACCTGGGCTTGGCGCTAGAGGCGCTGGTCGGCCAGTACGGGCCCGACCAACTGGTGCCGGACCCAGCCGACCCAGCCGCCCCGCCCCGCCCCTACGCCCGCGACGAGCAGGCCAAACGGCTGCGCCGGGCGGAGCGGGAGCTGGCCGCGCTGGGGCGGGTCAACCCGCTGGCGCTGGAGGAGTTCGCCGCCCTGGAAGAGCGGCACAAGTTCTTGATGGCCGGTTTGGACGACATCAAACGGTCCCGGGCGGACCTGATGCGGGTGATCCGGGAGATCGACGGCCGGGTGGAGCAGATCTTCGCCAGCGCCTACCAGGACACGGCCGAGGCCTTCGCCGAGGTGTTCGCGCGGCTCTTCCCCGGCGGCGAGGGCCGGCTGGTGGCCACCGAGCCGGGCGACTGGCTGGCCACCGGGGTCGACATCGAGGCGCGGCCGGCCGGCAAGGCGGTCAAACGCCTCTCGCTGCTCTCCGGCGGCGAGCGCTCGCTGGTGGCGGTGGCGTTCACGCTGGCCATCTTCATGGCCCGGCCCTCGCCCTTCTACGTCATGGACGAGGTCGAGGCCGCCCTCGACGAGGTCAACCTGGGCCGGCTGCTGGCGCTGATCTCCGAGCTGCGGCGCAGCTCCCAGGTGCTGATGGTGACGCACCAAAAACGCTCGATGGAGATCGCCGACGCCCTCTACGGCATCACCATGCGGGACGATGGCGTGTCGACCGTGATCTCCCAGCGCCTCAAGCGCGAGGCCTGAGGCCCGGCCCGGGCCCGGCTCAGGCCGGGAACCAGATCGCGATCTCGCGCGCGGCCGAGGCAGGCGAATCCGAGGCGTGCACAATGTTCATGATCTCGCCCGTGCCCCAATCCCGGCCGAAGTCGCCCCGGATGGTGCCCGGCTGGGCCTTGACCGGGTCGGTCGCCCCGGCCATGGCCCTGAAGGCGGCTATGACCTGGGCGCCCTCCAGCACCAGGGCCACCACCGGGCCGGAGGTCATGTACTCGACCAGGGCGGGGTAGAACGGTTTGGCGGCGTGCTCGGCGTAGTGCTCGGCCAGCAGCTCGGGTGTGGCGCAGCGCAATTCCAGGCGGGCGATGCGGTAGCCGCGGGCCTCGGCCCGGGCGATCACCTGCCCCACCAGGCCGCGCTCCACGCCGTCGGGTTTGACCAGGACCAGGACTCGCTCAGTGTTTGGCATCCTTCGAGCCTACCGGCGGGCGCGGCGCGCCGCCGCCGGGTCAGCCGGCCCGCAGCAGGGTGCGCGCCTCGGCGGCGATGGTGACGCTGCCGGTGGCCAGCACCCCGGTGGCGAGTTCGCCCGGGGCCTGGGGCGTGTCGCAGCCGGCCAGTTCGATGGCGCGGGCCAGGGCGTCGTCGAGCCGTTCTTGGACCTCGACCCGGTCGGGGCCGAAGACCTCCCGCGCCACCGCCCCCAAGGCGGCCGGCTGGACCGCCCTGGGCGAGGTCGACCGCGTCACCACCACCTGGTCCAGCACTGGCTCCAAGACCCCCAGGAAACCCTCCGCGTCTTTGTCCGCCAGCATCCCGACCACCCCTATCAACCCGATCGGGAAGGCTTCTTCGACCGCCTCGGCCAGCGCCTGCGCGCCGGCCACATTGTGCGCCGCGTCCACCAGCACGGTGGGGCCGCGGCCCACCAGCTCGAGGCGGCCGGGCGATGTGGCGGTCTCCAACCCCTCCAGGTAGGCGGCGGCGGGAAGCGGGTAGTCGGCATCGGACAGCAAAAGCTCCGCGGCGGCGACGGCCAGGGCGGCGTTGTCCGCCTGGTGGGCGCCGAAGAGCGGCAGCAGGACCTCCTCGTAGTGGCCGGCCAGGCCGCGCAGGCGCACCACTTGGCCGCCCACCGCCAGGCCGCGGGCGGTCACGTCGAAGTCCTCGCCCAGCCAGTAGCCCACGGCGTCGCGCTCGATCAAGGCGCGCTGCAGCACGGCGGCCGGCTCGGGGCGCTGGCGGCCGATGACGGCCCGGGAGCGGATGATGCCGGCTTTCTCGGCGGCGATCTGCTCCAGCGAAGCGCCCAGCCACTGCTCGTGGTCGCGGGCTATCGGGGTGACCACCTGGACGGTCGAGTCGACCACGTTGGTGGCGTCCCAGGTCCCGCCCAGGCCGACTTCCACGATGGCGACATCGACCGGGGCGTCGGCGAAGGCCGTCAAGGCCAGCGCGGTCAGGACCTCGAAGAAGCTCATCGGCGGGCCGCCTTGGTCCTGCGAGCGCTGGTCCACCAACTGGGCGACCGGCGCGACCTGCGAGTAGGCGTCCAGGAAGGCGGCCGGGGCGATCGGCTGGCCGTCGATGGCGATCCGCTCGCCCAGGCTGCGCAGATGCGGCGAGGTGAACTGGCCGGTGCGCAGGCCGTGGGCTCTGATGAGGGATTCGGCGATCCGGGCGGTGGAGGTTTTGCCGTTGGTGCCGGCCACGTGGATGACCTTGCAGGCGCGCTGCGGGTCCCCCAGCAGGTCGACTGCCGCCTGGATCCGGTCCAGGGTTGGTTTGGGCCGGTCCTCCGGCGTCCGGCTCAAAATCTCCGCGCAGGCCGCCGCCACCTGCCGTTCCAAGTCCCGATCCGTCACGGCCTCAATAGTAGGCGGGGCCGGGGGGCTAGGGTGGGCGGGTGACTTTGCCAGGCGTTCGGCCGGTGCCATTGCGGCGCCGGATGGGGCCGCTGACGGCCCAGGTCACCGGGGCGGAGCTAATCACCCCCGGGCTGCGGCGGGTGCATTTGGCCTGCCCGGAGTTGGCGCCGGCCGGGGCGGTGGCGACCGCCGCCTGGGTCAGGGCCTATTTCCCGCTCGGCGCGCCCGGGCCACCGCCGCCCGGGGGCAACCGGGAGTTCGAGGGCATGGCCGCCAGGGCCTACACCATTGTTGGCCTGGACGCGGCGGCGGGCGCGTTTGGGCTGGATTTTGTGCTCCACGGCCAGGGCCCCGGGGCGCGCTGGGGCGCCCGGGCCGCGCCGGGCGACAGCCTCCGCCTGGTCGGCCCGCTGGGCCGCGACCGCATCGAGGCCCGGCACCGGCGCTACCTGCTGGCGGGCGACAGCGCGGCGCTGCCGGCCATCACCCAATGGCTGGCGGCGATCCCAGCCGGCGCCCAGGTGGCGGTCCGCATTTGGGTTGCGGGGCGGCAAGAGCGCCAGGACTTGGGCCCGGCCGATGCCGCGAGCCAGCCGCCCCTGCGCCAGGTCGCCTGGCACGATTTGGGCGGCCCAACCCTGGCCGACTTAGCCGAACAGGGCCGCCTGGCCCCGGCGGGCTGGCACCCGGCCGCGCCGGACACCAAGTTCTTCCTGGCCGGCGAGGCGGGCCAAGTGACCAGGGCGCGCCGGGCCTTGGTCGCGGCCGGCCGGCCCGGGGCCGGCAACCTGCGCGCCTGCGGCTATTGGCGCCTGGGCCAGGCGGGCGATCCAGGCATCCTGGCCGCCACCTGAGCCCCGGCGCGGCCCGCGCCCCGGCCCTAGCGGCGCTCTGGCCGCATGCGGGCGGACACCAGCGCCGAGACGCCCCACAGCCCGGCCCCGGCGGCGAAGGCCGCCGGGTATGAGACCTGCGACGCCAGCCACCCGGCCGCCAGCGGCCCAACCACCGCGCCGGCGTCCCCCGCCATCGAGTAGAGCGCGATGGCGCGGGTCGCCCCGGGGCCGGCCGCGTCCCCCACCGCGGCCGTCGGGGCGGTCCCGATCACCGCCGCGGCCAGGGCGTAGACCGCCAGCAGGGCGCTCAAGGCGGCCAAGGAGCGCGAGGCCGGCAAGGCGGCCAGCGCCAGGCCGGCCAGCAGCGCCCCGCCCACCATGGGCGCGCGCCGGCCGTAGCGGTCGACAATCCACCCGGCGGGCCAAATCACCGCCATTTGCACCCCCGCCGCCACCGACAGGGCCACGCCCGCCCCCAGCGCCGCCCGCGCCGGGTCCGCCACCAGGTAGGCGGCCACGAACAGCGGGATGAGCGCGCCCCGGGCCCCGTTCATGTTCCAGCCCTGCGCCAAGTGCGCCAGCAGCGCCGCCTGGTAGCGCCGGTCCCGCAGCACCTGGCGCAGCGGCTTCGCCCCTACGCCGCCCGATGCCGTCTGCCCGCCGCCCGCTCCCGGCCCGGCGGCCGGGATGGGTTGCAGGCCGAGGGCGACGGCGGCGGCGCCGGCCAGGGTGGCGGCGTAGAAGAAGAACGGCGCCCGCAGCGAGATGCCCGCCAGCAGGCCTCCGATGGCGGGGCCGCTCACCGCGCCGACCAGGAAACCGCCCTGGAACAGGGCCGAGGCCCGGCCCCGCCGGCCGGCCTCGACCGAGGCCAGCAGCACCGTCATGGCCGCCACCGAGAACATGGCCGAGCCGATCCCGCCCAGCCCGCGCAAGGCCAGCAATTGGGCGTAGGAGGCGGCGAAGCCGACCCCGACCGATGAGGCGGCCACAATCAGAACCCCGGCGACCAACACCGCGCGGTGGCCCCAGCGGTCCGCCAGTGCGCCCACGGCGGGCGCGAAAACCAACCGCATCAAAGCGAAAGCGCTGATCACAGCGGCGGCGGCGAACTCGTCCACGCCAAAGGAGGCGGCGAAGACCGGCAGCACCGGGTTGACCACGCCGTACCCGACGGCCACGCCCAGCGCGATCCCAGTCAGGATCCAGACGTTGCGCGGCATCCGGCCGGCCTTCGAGCCCACCCAGCCAGGCTAGCCCCCGCCCGCCGGGCGCCGCGGCGGGTCAGCGGGTGAAGCGGACCGGGGTGTCCGGGTTCCACTCGAAGCTGGTGGCGCGGCCGGCCGCGACCTCGAAGGCCAGCGGGCAGCGCAGGCCGCTGGGCAGCACCGAGGCGAAGGCGTCGCCCCCAACTGGCCGCAACTCCAGCCGCACTTGGCCCATCGCCGCCTCCAGGCCGCCCGGGCCGCGCCGGATCTCGGCCTGGCCGTACAGCTCGGAGCTGTAGCGCCCGGTGTAGGCCGCCTCCGGGTGGGCGGGCGCCGCCCCGGCCGCACCGGCCCAGAACTCGGCCTCGCTGGCGGCGGCCGCGGCCGCGGCGGGGGCCATGATCGCGCCCAGTTTGCCCAGCCAATCGTCCTCCTCCCAGCCCAGCAGGCGGGCCGCCACCTCCAGCCCGAGCGGCTCGTGGATGGTCATGCGGTCCAGGTTGCCGGCGATGAAGAAGGCGGCCTCGGCCTCGGGCGCGAATCCCGCCAAGGTGCGGAAACCGCGGATCGCGCCGCCGTGGGCCACCAGTTTGCGCCCGTGCATGGTTTGGATGGTCCACCCCAGGCCGTAGCTGCGGAAGTCCAGCTCAGGGGCCTCGAAGGGGAAGAACTCGCCCGGCCGGATGATGGTTTGCGGCGAGTGCAGGGCGGCCGCGGCCGCCTCGGAGAAGATCCGCCGGCCCTCGATCTGCCCGCGGCCGAGTTGGAGGCGCAGCCAGCGGTCCATGTCGCGCGCCGTCGAGGCCATGCAGCCGGCCGCCCCGGCCAGGGCGTAGACGTCGTCGAAGGCCAGCCGGGCGGGCTCGCCGCCGGCCCTGGGGCCGTAGGGGAAGGCCACGTTGGGATCGCCGGCGAAGTCCTCCAGGCGGGCGAAGGTGCGCCGCATCCCGGCGGGCCCAAGCACGCGGCGGGCCAAGAACTGGTCCCACGGCTCGCCCGCCACCTCGCTGACCAGCACGCTGGCCAGGACATACATGTGGTTTTGGTAGGACATGCGGTAGCGCAATGGGGCCACCGGCGCCATCAGGCGCAGCCGGCGCACCAGCCCGCGGGCGTCCAGGCCGGCCGGTTGGACCTCGAAGATGGCGTCGTGGCGGGCCAGGCCGGAGTTGTGGGACAGCATGTCGCGCACTCGCAGCCCGGCCGTCAACTCCGGTGTGGCCAGCTCGAAGCCGGGCACCAGCTCCGCCACCGGGTCGTCGTAGCCGATGGCGGCGTCATCGACCAGGATGGCCACGGCCGCGGCGATGAAGGCTTTGGAGCACGATCCGATGGGGAAGATGGTGTCCGCGTCCAGCCCCCGGCCGGTCGCCAGGTCGGCCGCGCCGGTGGCGGCGACGGCGAAGTCGTCCCCCGCCCGGGTGGCCAGCAGCAAACCGGGGATGCCCTCGGCCTGGGCCAGGCCCGCCAGCGACGGCGCCAGCGAAGTTGCCATGCTGATGGCTGCCACCAGGGTCCCTCCTGCGGATTCGGTCGAAACAACCCGTCTATGCTAACGACCATGAGCCGCAATCACGATGCCGCGCGGCCGGCGCCAGGGGCCCGCGCCCGCGCCCGGGATTTGGGCCTGCGCCTTGGCCTGCTGCCGACCGGCCCCCTCAACGCCATCACCGATGTGGCCGGGGTCAGGGTTGGCCACGCCACTGTGCGCCACGGCCAGCCGCCCGGCGGCCCGGGGCTGGGCCCGGCCCGCACCGGGGTGAGCGCGATCTGGCCCGGCGAGGGCATCGGGCAGGTCGGCTACCCGGCTGGGATGCATGTGCTGAACGGCTTCGGGGAGCTGACCGGGGCGGAGGTGGTGCGGGAGATCGGCGGGATCGCCACGCCCATTGTGCTGACCAACACGCTCGGGGTGGGGGTGGCCTACGATGCCGTGGCGCGCTACCTGATCGACCGCTTCCCGGCCCTGATGTCGGCCGGGGACCTGGTCACGCCGGTGGTCGGCGAATGCAACGACGCCTACTTGAACGACGCCATCGGCCTGCATGTGCGGGCCGAGCACGTTTGGGCGGCGCTGGACCAGGCGGCCGGCGGGCCGGTGGCGGAAGGCGATGTGGGCGCCGGGACCGGCATGGCCTGCTTCAGTTTCAAAGGCGGGATCGGCACCGCCTCGCGCCGGCTGCCCGCCAGTTTGGGCGGGCACACGGTGGGGGCCTTGGCGCTGGCCAACTTCGGCAACCGGGCCTACCTGACGATCGGCGGGACGGCTGTGGGCCAGGCCTGCCCCGACCCGCGCTGGCAGGGCCAGGCCTTCCCGCCGGACCCCGGCTCGTGCATTTTGGTGCTGGCGACCGACGCCCCGCTGAGCGCTTTGCAGCTGCGCCGCCTGGCCGGGCGCGGCCCGCTGGGGCTGGCCCGGCTCGGCTCCTACGGCTCCAACGGCAGCGGCGAGATCGCGCTGGCCTTCTCCACCGGCTACACCGTGCCGTTCGGCGGGCGGTCGCTGGCGGTCGAGCTGGTCTCCGATTGGGCGATCGACCCGCTGTTCGCCGCCGCGGTCGAGGCCACCGAGGAGGCGGTGGTCAACTGCCTGTGCCAGGCCCACACCACCACCGGCCTGCGCGGGCGCACCGTCGAGGCCATGCCCCTGGACTGGATCGCGGCCGGCTAGGCCTCGGCGATGGCGACGCCCTCGGCGGCGTGGATCTGCTTGGCCTGCTTTTCCACCATGAAGAACCAGGCGATGAGCAAGAACAGGATCGACGGCGCCAGCGGCACCCAGCCCAGCATGGCTTTGAGCACGTTCAGCGCGCCATCGTTTTGGGCCACCAGCTCGGCGTCGAAGCCGGCCGCGGCCAGCCATTGGGTGATGCCGAAGGTGGTCAGCGCGTAGCAGGATTTGCGGAAGAAGGAGCCCAGCGCGAAGATCATGCCATCGGCCCGCTTCTTGTAGGACATCTCCACCACGTCGCCGACATAGGCGTCGTAGACGCCCAGGCCCACGTTGCTCAGGGCCACCGCCACCCCGGTCAGCAAGGCGTTGGCCATCAGCACCGAGATGGCCTCGGGCGCGGCCACGAAGGCGATCTTGGAGACGGTGAAGGCCAGGCCGGCGATGATCAGCAGGCCGCGCACAGTCACCTTGGCGGCCAGCGGCTTGGCGAACGGCACCACCGCCAGGCCGCCCAGCAGGAAGGCCATCATGGTGATCGGCACCCAGGACAGGTCGCCCATGACGTACTGGCAGAAGTAGCTCAAGGTGGCCACAATCGTCATCGAGCACAAGGCGTTGAGGAACTTGAACACCACTTGGACCGGCCACACCTTGGTGCGGCACAACGCCGCCAAGGTGGGCCAGAGCTTGTCTTTGCGGAATTCGGAGCCGGCGTGGCGCGACTTGACCCGCTCGCGCGAGTTGAAGTAGTACAGGTACAGCGTGCAGCCGAACATGGCGTAGAACACGGCCACGGCGCCAAAGAAGCCCAGCGCCGGGTTGGCGATGCCGCCTTGGCCGTCGCTGCCGCCGATGGCCAGCACCAGCGGCACAAACAGGACCGATCCGACGCCGATCCCGATGGTGCCGCCCACCGTGTAGTACTGGTTGAGCGCCACCCGGTCGCGCGAATAGGGGCTTTGCAGCACCCTGAGCGCCGTCATCGGCATCTCCAGGAAGGTCAGGGCGAAGTCGTAAACCATGCGGATGGCCAGGGCGAAGCAGAACTTGCCCCAGATCGGCAAGTCCGGCACCGTGAACACCAAAATGCCGAAGATGACGAAGAACGGCGTGAACCATTTGAAATAGGGCCGGATGCGCTCGCCGCTCTTGAAGACGCGGTTGTTGGCGATGTGCCCCACCAGCGGGTCGTTGACGGCGTCCCAGAAGGTCACGATCAGCGACAGGTAGCCGGCCAGGGCGATGGGCAGGCCGAGCGCGTTGGTGGTGAAGTAGAGCAGCTGGCCCTCGTAGGCTTGCGCCACCGATTGGGAGGCCACGCCGTTGACGCCCACCGCCATCAGTTCGCGTTTGCCGATGACGGCCGGGCCGAGGCCGGCTTCGGGGCTGCCGGGGGCGGCGGCCCCCTCGGTGCTGGGCGAATCGGTCAAGGCGTCTCCCGGGGCTCAGATCTGAGGGACAAACTAACGGTCTAGGTCTTACCACAAGTGGCGGCGGTTGGGCCAGGGTTTCGGCGGATTTGGCGGACGGGTCAAAGCAGGTTGCGGCGCGCCGCCCAGCGCGTCAACTCCGAGCGGTTGGACAGCTGGAGTTTGCGCAGCACCGCGCTGACGTGCGTTTCAACTGTTTTGATGGAGATGAAAAGCTCGCTCGCGACCTCCCGGTAGGTGTAGCCGCGGGCGATCAGGCGCATCACCTCCTGCTCCCGGGCGGTCAAGGAGTCCAACTCGCCGTCGGCCGCGGCCACGTGGCCGGCGGCGGCCCCGAAGGCGTCCAGCACAAACCCGGCCAGCCCGGGCGAGAAGACGGCGTCCCCGCCCGCCACCTGGCGCACCGCCAGCGCCAGTTCGCCCGGCGCGATCGATTTGGTGACGTAGCCGCGCGCCCCGGCGCGGATGACGGCCACCACATCGGCCGCCGCGTCGGAGACCGACAAGGCCAGGAACCTGACTTGGGGGTGGTCCGCCAGCACCGCCCGGGCCACCTCGGCGCCGCCGCCGCCGGACCCGCCGGGCAGGTGGACGTCCAGCAGGACCACATCGGGCAGGGTTTGGCTGATCAGGTTGACGGCCTCGTCCACGGTGGCGGCCTCGCCCACAATGTCCAGCGCCGCGCCGAGCTCGGCTTTGGTCCCGGAGCGGAACAGGGCGTGGTCGTCGACCACCACGACGCGCAATTTGCTCATACGGCATCCTCCCAGGCGGCGGCTGGGGCGGCGGGCGCGGCATCGGCGGCCAAGGCCAGGCGGAGGCAGATCTCGGTGCCCTGGCCGGGGCGGGAGCGGACCTCGGCCCGCCCGCCGGCCCGGCGCACCCGGCCCACAATCGACTCGCGCACCCCCAGCCGGTCCGGCGGCACCGCGCCCAGGTCGAACCCGGCGCCGCGGTCGCGCACAAAGATCTCCACCGCCCGCTGGGACACCTCGGCGTACAGCGAGACCGGCGCGGCGCCGTGGCGGGCGGCGTTGAACAGCGCCTCGCGGGTGGCGCCGGCCATCGCCTCCAGGCCGGGGGTGGGCCGGTGGTCGCCCACCAAGACCACGCCCACCTCCACCCCGGTCAGGTCCTCGACCTCGCCGGCGATGGCGCGCAGATCGGCCGCCAGCGAGACGCCCGGCTCCGGCCGGTCGAGGTAGAGCCATTCCCGCAGCTCCCGCTCCTGGGCCCGGGCCAGGCGGCGCACCGCCGCCGGGTCCTCCGCCTGGGAGCGGATCACCGCCAGGGTTTGCAGCACCGAATCATGCAGGTGGGCGGCGATGTCCGCCCGCTCGGCCTCCCGGGCGGTGGCCGCCCGCTGGTCGCCCAGCGCCCCGACCAGGCGCAACGCCCACGGCGCCAGCACCAAGCCGACCCCGAGCAGCACCGCCAGCCCGGCCAGGGCCACCACCAGGGCCGCGCCCGGGTCGACCGCGCGCGAGACCAGCAGGGTGGTCGCCACCACCACCAGCGCCAGCGCCCCGCCCAGGCGCAGCCAGGAGACCGGCCCGCGGCGGGCGCTTTGGTCCGCCTTGTCCAGCTGGCTCCAGGCCAGCCACACCCCGGCCCCCAGCACCAGGGCCGAGACCAGCCATTCGGCCGGCACCGGCCCGCCGGCCGCGGCCACCGCCAGCGCCCCCGCCGCCACCAGCAGAGCCAACCCGGCCAGCAGGCGGCCGAGCGGCCGGGCCCGGGCGCGGTCCTCCAGCAGGGGGGCCAGCCGGGCCAGGGCCGGCGGCGGGCCGGCCGCGTCCCCAGACGGCGTCATCACCCAAAGCCAGATGTAGAGCAGCAGCCCAACCCCGAGCGGCGCGGCCAGGGCCAGGCCCCAGCGCACCGGCGCCACTTTGACGCCCAGGCTTTGGGCCAGCCCGGCCGCCACCCCGCCCAGCACGCGGCCGCGCCGGGGGCGGCGGATCGGGTTGGCGGCGGGTTCCACGCCATCAATTCCACCACGCGCCCACCTTTTAGCCCAGCTTTCAGGGGGGTAGACCGGGGCTCATTTCAGGGTTCGGTCAGGGTCGATTCAGGGTTCAACCCGGGTCTTCCCCAGTAGAGGCGGGCCCGGCCGCCCGGCCATGCTGGAGGGCATGAGCGCACCGATTCCCTCAACCCAGCCCCCTGGGGCGGCTTTTTTCAGTTGGATCCGGGCCCAAGGCATAGTCCGCTCCTCCGACCGCTGGTTCGGCGGCGTGGCCGGCGGCATCGCGCGCCGGCTGGGCTGGGATCCGATTCTGGTCCGGGGCCTGTTCGTGGTCACGGCGATGATCTCCGGGGTGGGGCTGGGCCTGTACGGCGTGGCCTGGCTGGTCTTGCCGGAGGAGTCCGATGGCCGCATCCACCTGGAGGACGTTATCCACGCCCGCCTGACGGCGGGTTTTTGGGGCGGCGCCATCTTTGCCTTCTTGGGCCTGATGATCATGCCCACCTGGATGTGGGTGTCCGGCCCGATCGGCTGGATCATGGTGATGGGGTTCTGGGTCGCCGCTTTGGTCCTGATGGCGGTGGTGGCCAACCGCGCCCGCTCCCAGATGGCGGCCCAGCCGCCCGCCCAGGCCCCCGGGCCGGCCGCGCCGCCGCCCGCCCCAGCCGCCTACCCGCCGGGGGGGCCGGCCCCGAGCCAATTCGCGCCTGCGGCGCCGGTGGGGGAGGCCGGCGCTGCCCTCCCTTTTCCTCAAACTGACCAGGAGCACACCATGACCACCCAGGACGATGCCGCCGCCCCCGCCCCCAGCGCCACCCCGCCGGCGGGCAGCCCCGCGCCGCCGCCCCCCGGCGAGGGCGCGCCCGCCCCGGCGCCGGCCCCGCAGGACGCCCCGGCCGAGGCCGCCACCGCGCCGGACGCCAGCCCCGGCGCCCCCACCCAGCCGCTCGCCGCCGGCGCCCCGCCCGGGGCAGGCCCCGGCGCCCCCTACGCCCCTTACCGCGGCGGGCCCAGACCCGCGCCGGCGCCCAGCGCCGGGCCGTGGGCGCCGCCGGCCCCGCGCGGCCGGCCGCCGGGCGGCCTGGCGACCTTGTCCATGCTGGGAGTGATGCTGCTGGCGCTGGCCGGCGCGGTCGGCATCGGGCGCTACGCCGCCTGGGGCTGGAACATTTCCATGGCGGGCTTGGCCTTTGGCGTGATGGCGGTGCTGACCGGCATTGGGATGGTGGTGCTCGGGGCGCTGGGGCGCCGCTTCGGCGGATTCCTGGCGGCGGGCCTGACCCTGACCGTGCTGGCGGCGCCCATCGGGGCGATCGTCGACGACTACTTCCCCAGCAGCCTGATCGCCTACCACGAGGAGGGCGCCGCCACCGCTTACGCGCCGGAATACTTCTCCTCCTACGTCTCCGAGGGCGAGTATTTCCAACCGGCCCACCCTGATGAGCTGGCAATGCAGCCGTTGTCCTTCGGTGCCGGCGACATCACCGTTGACCTGACCGCGCCGGGCCTGTTGACGGCCGGCGACCTGACGGTGGACATCTCGCTCGACTTCGGCCACGCCGTGATCGTCCTGCCCCGGGACACCCCGGTGGTGGTCAACGCGCGGGTCACCGCGGGGCGCATCTCCACCTACCAGCTGCCGGACGACTTGTGGACGGTGAGCAGCGCCGACACCTCCATCGGCGAGACCACCGGGCGGGAGACGGGCGAGGAAAAGCATCTCTACGAGGTGGCCGGGGTGGGCGCCCGCGCCACAATCGTCTCCAGTGTCGAGGCCAGCGACAGCCGGCCGACTTTGACAGTCAACTACCGCTCCACCGCGGGCGACCTCGAGCTGAGCGAGCAGGGCTGACCAGCGCCAGCGCAACCACATGACAGGAGTTCAACTATGAGCAAGAAACCATCCGGCCAGGCCGTCTACGCGCCGGGCGGGCCGCCGGCGCCGTTCAAGACCGGCCCCAGGCCAGCGGTGATCATCTGGGGCGTGGCGATCGCGCTGATCGGGGTGTGGGTGCTCGCCTTGTCCGCCAGCGTCGAGTTCTCCGGCGACTTGGCGCTGATCGCGATCCTGGCCCTGGCCGGGTTGACGCTGGTGGCCTCATCTATCATCGCCGCGCTGCGCCGCCCCAAGCGCTGAGCCAACGGCCGCCTCACTCCCACTCGATGGTGCCCGGGGGCTTCGACGTCACGTCCAGGACCACCCGGTTGACCTCGCGCACCTCGCCGGTGATGCGCCCGGCGATGCGCCCCAGCAGGTCGTAGTCCAGCCGCGCGAAATCGGCCGTCATGGCGTCTTCGGAGGTGACTGGCCGCAGCACCACCGGGTAGCCGTAGGTGCGCTCGTCGCCTTGGACGCCAACCGAGCGCACGTCCGCCAGCAGCACCACCGGGCACTGCCAGATCTCCCGGTCCAAACCCGCCCGCGTCAGCTCTTGGCGCACGATGCCGTCCGCCCGCCGCACCGTCTCCAGCCGGCTTTCGGTGACCTCGCCGATGATCCTGATGGCCAGCCCCGGCCCGGGGAACGGCTGGCGCCACACCATCGCCTCGGGCAAGCCGAGTTCCGCGCCGACCGCCCGGACCTCGTCTTTGAACAGGGTTCTGAGGGGCTCGACCAGCTCGAATTGGAGGTCGTCCGGCAAACCGCCCACATTGTGGTGGGACTTGATGGTGGCGGCGCCCTCGCCGCCGCCGCTCTCCACCACATCCGGGTACAAGGTGCCCTGGACCAAGAAGCGGGCGCCCCGGGTCTGGCGGGCGGCGGCCTCGAAGGCGCGGATGAACTCGCGCCCGATGATTTTGCGTTTGGCCTCCGGCTCGCTGACTCCGGCCAACGCCGCCAAGAAGGCCGCCCGGGCCTCGCGCACCACCAGCTTGGCCCCGGTGGCGGCCACAAAGTCCCGCTCGACCTGCTCCCGCTCGCCCTGCCTGAGCAGCCCGTGGTCCACAAAAACGCAGGTCAACTGGTCCCCCACGGCGCGTTGGACCAAAGCGGCGGCGACCGCCGAGTCGACCCCGCCAGACAGCCCGCAAATCACCCGGCCAGAACCAACCTGCGCCCGGATGGCCGCCACCTGCTCGGCCGCGATCGACCCGGCGGTCCAATCCGGCTTCAAACCGGCCTGGCCAAACAAGAAGTTCTCCAGCATCGCCTGGCCCAGCGCGGTGTGCCGCACCTCGGGGTGCCACTGCACCCCGTAGAGCCGGCGGGCCGGGTCTTGGAAGGCGGCCACCGGCGCCCCGGGCGTGGCGGCCAGCACCTCGAACCCGGCCGGCGCCCGGGTCACGGCCACCCCGTGGCTCATCCACACCGTTTGCCGCTGGGGGCTGCCGGCCAGCAACCCGGCCGGGCGGGCGACATCGGCCGGCGTGGCGCCGTACTCCCCCTGGGCGGCGCGGTCGACCTCGCCGCCGAGCGCGTAGGCCATGGCTTGGAAGCCGTAGCAGATGCCCAGCACGGGGACGCCCGCCGCCAGCAGGGCCGGGTCCAGCCGGGGGGCCCCGTCCTCGAACACGGAGGCCGGCCCGCCAGACAAAATCACCGCGGCCGGCCCGCGGGCCAACAGCTGCGCGGCCGACCAGGTGTGGGGCGCAATCTCGGAGTAGACCCCGGCTTCGCGCACGCGCCGGGCGATAAGCTGGGCGTACTGGGCCCCGAAGTCGACCACCAAGACGGGCTTGTGGTTGGGTAAGGCACTGGTCACGAAGAGTAACGCTCCTCACAAAGTAGCGACCGCAAGGGCCGTAGGTCCTAGGTACACTGGCAGGTGGCGGTGTGCCATACGCCGCTGCGACAACCTTCATTGACGAAAGGCGTGGAACGCGTGGCACGTTCTGTTTACCTGGCATCCGCCGACCGTGACGCGGTCAAGTCTATTGTGGCCGTGGGCCTGATCGAGGAACTGAAGCGCTCCTATGAGCGGGTCGGCGTCTTCCGGCCGGTGCTCAGGCACGCCGACGGCTCAGACCACGTGCTGGACCTGCTGAAAAGCCGCGACACCATCGAGGCCCCGCGCGCCGCCCGCATCGGCACCACCTACCAGCACTTCCACCAGGCGCCCGAGGCCGCCCTGGAGCAGGTGCTGGCCCGCTACGAGCGGTTCAGACGGCTCTGCGACGTGGTGGTGGCGGTCGGCTCCGACCACACCGATGTGCCCGGCGGCGAGGAGCTCTCGCTGAACGCCCGCATCGCCGCCAACCTGGGCGCGCCGGTGGTCTTGGTGGTGGCCGGCACCAGGTGGACGCCGCCGCAGGTGGTGCGCTCGGCCGAGCTGGCCCAGGCCACCATCGCGGCCCAGCACGCCAAAGTCATCGGCGTGATAGCCAACCGCTGCGCGGTCGAGGACATCGCCCAAATCCGGGCCCAACTGGGCCACCTGGACATGCCGACCGCCGCCATCCCCGACTCGCGGGTGGCGCTGGCGCCGACGCTGCGGGCGGTGATGGACGCCATCGGCGGGCAGCTGATCTCCGGCGACCCGGCGGCCCTGGGGCTGGAGGTGCTCGATATGGCGATCGCCGCCCAGGAGGTGGGGCACGTGCTGGCGCACCTGGCGCCGCGCTCGGTGGTGTTCTTCCCCGGCGACCGGGTGGGCGTGCTGCTGGCTCTGGCGGCCGCCCAAAGCGACCCGAACTTCCCCGCCCTGGCCGGGCTGATCCTGGGCGGCGGCTACATGCCGGACCAATCCGTCATGGGTTTGGCCCGCTCTTTGGCGGGCGATCTGCCAATCATCGCCACACACAAGGACCCGTTCTCCGCCGCGGCGGCGTCCACGCTGGTCAGAGGGCATTTGGACCTGTCCTCCCAGGACAAGGCGGAGGCCGCGCTGGCGGCCTTCGAAGAGGGCGTCGACGGGCGGCACTTGATCGAGGCGATGGATGACTTCGCGCCCCAGGCGGTCACGCCGCTGGCCTTCCAGCAAAGCCTGGCGGCGCGCGCCCGGCGCGACCCCAAGACCATTGTCCTGCCGGAGGGCGGCGATGACCGGGTGCTCCAGGCCGCCGCCCGCGTGCTCAAGCTGGGCGCCGCGCGCATCACCTTGCTGGGGCGGCCGGACAAGCTGCGGCGGCGCGCCGCCGAGCTCAAGATCGACCTGGCCCAGGCCGCCATCCAGGACCCGGCCGACTCCGACCTGATTGAGCGCTTCGCCGGCCTCTACGCCCAGCTGCGGGCCCACAAGGGCGTCACCAAAGCCAAAGCGCTGGAGGTCCTGGCCAACTCCGAGACCTACTTCGCCACCATGATGGTCCACACCGGGATGGCGGACGGCATGGTCTCCGGCGCCGTCCACACCACCGCGGACACGATCCGGCCGGCTTTTGAGATCATCAAAACCAAGCCCGGCGCCGAGGTGGTGTCCTCCGTTTTCCTGATGGCGATGGCGGACCGGGTGCTGGTGTTCGGCGACTGCGCCGTCAACCCCAACCCGACGCCGGCCCAGTTGGCGGGGATCGCCCTCGACTCGGCCGCCACCGCCACCGCCTTCGGGGTCGAGCCGCGGGTGGCGCTGCTGTCCTACTCGACCGGCGCCTCGGGCCTGGGCCCGGACGTCGAGGCGGTCAAAGAGGCCGTCGCCATCGCCCAGGCGGCCGCTCCCGACCTGCCCTTGGACGGCCCGCTGCAGTACGATGCCGCCGTTGTCCCGGCCGTCGGCAGCGCCAAACTGCCGGGCTCGCCGGTGGCGGGCCGGGCCACGGTGCTGATCTTCCCGGACCTCAACACCGGCAACGTGGCCTACAAGGCGGTCCAGCGCTCGGCTGGGGCGGTCGCCATCGGGCCGGTGCTCCAAGGCTTGCGCAAGCCGGTCAACGACCTGTCGCGCGGCGCCCTGGTCGAGGACATCGTCAACACCATCATCATCACCGCCTGCCAGGCGCAGTAAGGGGGAACTGTGAGCGAGACAGTCTTGGTGATCAACGCGGGCTCGTCGTCGATCAAATACCAACTCGTCGATGTGGCCAC
>JAITIG010000161.1 GCA_031279575.1 Bifidobacteriaceae bacterium | reverse complement strand
GCGAATTGGGCGGTGATCAACGTGGCGCGCCCGTCCGGGAACCGGTCTGCCAACCCGGCCAAGGTCTCGGCCGAAACAGCCAGCCGGTACCACTGCCAGTTCGGCGAGCCGAACATCACCTCGTCGGTGAAACCGGCCACCGTGAGGTCGATCCGGTCCTCCCCCCGGGTGGCGCTGAAACTGTCGCCTATCTGGTACCCGCCGGCGACGTTGAAGTAGTACGGCAGGTAGACCTCGGCATCGTGCAACTCCTGGGCGCCGGGGCGGACCTCCAGCAGGTTCATTTCCCGGGCGGCCGAGGCGTCGGCGAACATGGCGAACATCGTCAAGTTGCCCTCGCCGAAAGCCACCTTGGCGTTGGAGGCGAAGATGGCCTCCACCTGCCACGCCGCGGTGTCCTGGCGGTCCGCGATTTTGGCCAGGTGGGCGGGTGTGTAGATGGCGTCATGCTCAACGATGGCCAGGTGCGGGGCGTTGGCCCGGATGGCCGCCTGGTCGTAGGAGGCGCTGTAACCCAACGCCACCACCAGGCCCAACGTCAACACGGCGGCGGTCAGGGCGATGAAGGCGATCAGGATGGCGGCCTGCCCGCGCCGCCGGCGCAGGTTGGCGCGGGCCAGCAGAAGCGTGCGGCGCACCTTCACCACCCCATGTCCGCCAGGAAGCCGCGCAGGGCGGCGGCGCGGGCCGCCTCGGCGTCGCTAGCTGGCGGCGTGGCGGCCGCCGATGGCGTGGCTCCGGTTTCGGGGCCCCCGGCGCCTCCCGGGTCGGCGGCGCGCCTGGAGCGTCTGGCCTGGTCGGCTTGCCCGGTTTGCCCGGTTTGCCCGGCTTGCCCGGACTGCCCGGTTTGCCCGGTTTGCCCGGCCTGGTCGCCAAGCGCGTGACCGGCGCGGCCCCCGGCGCTGGCCGCGACGGCGCCACCCAGGTCCAGTTCGCCTGCGATTTGGCCGTCCGCCAGGTAGAGCACGCGGTTGCCGCGCCGGGCCGACCGCAAATCGTGGGTGACCAGGACCACCGTCTGGCCGGCCGCGTTGGCTTGGGTCAGCGCGTCCAGCACGGCCGCGCCGGAGGCCTGGTCCAAGGCGCCGGTGGGCTCGTCGGCGAACAACACGTCCGGGGTGTTCATCAAAGCCCGGACCACGGCCGCGCGTTGGGCTTCGCCGCCTGAGGTCTGGGCGGGGAACTTGCTCGCCGTCGCCGAGTCGATCCCAACCGCCGCCAGCAACTCCTCGGCCCGCCGGGCCACCTCCGCCCGGTCGCGCGTCACCAGCAGGCCCGCCGCCATGGCGTTGTCAAACAGTGACAAAGTCGCCAGCAGATGGATCTGCTGGAACACGAACCCGCAGGCCCGCCGCCTGAACCGGGCCAACTCGCTCTGGTTCAGGCCCACAATTGAGCGCCCCCGGTAGCGCACATCCCCCAAGGTGGGGGTGTCCATGCCGGACAGCGCGTACAGCAGGGTCGACTTGCCCGCCCCCGAGGCGCCCATGATGACAGTGAAATCCCCCTGGCGGATCTCCAGGTCCAGGTTGCGCAGCACATGCTGCTGGACGCCCTGGCGGGAGAAAGTTTTGGACAGCTTCTCAGTTGCGATCAGCGGGGTCGACGGTTGTGATGCCATGGCGACCATCCTGCCACGCCGCCTCTTGCAGCAGGCGGCGAACTCCTCGCCCAGCCCCGGCGCGATCCTTGCGCCTTCGCCCCGGCGCCTCAGGCGAGTTTCAGGCGCAACCTGACGGCGAAGCCCGGATTCGCGTTGGCGCAGCTCAGCCTCCCGCCCATGCGCTCCATCAGGTGCTGCGCCAGGTACAGCCCCAGCCCCGCGCCCCGCTGGCCCGCCCCGGCGGCGGCGCGGAAGAACTTGCGTGTCACCAAAGCCAGCTCATCGGCCGGCGCGCCCGGGCAGGCGCAGCCGCCAGCCCGGACCCGGCCTGGCCAGGAGGCGCCGCCAGGCCGGGCCCGGAACCCGCCTAAGCGGTCTTGGCGATGACCGTGTCCTTGGCCAGGGCCTCGCCCACCAGCTGGCCAAAGGTGATGCAGCGGCCGTGGCTGACCCCAGGGCAGTTCACCGGGTAGGACAAGCCAAAGAAGTCGCCCTGGACGTTGCCGATCGCGAACAGGCCCTTGATCGGCTCGTCCTGCTGGGTGCAGACCTGCGAGTTGTCGTCCACATGCAAGCCGAACGGCACCGTCAAAATGCTGGCGACGTTCTTGGTGGCGTAGAACGGCGCCGTTTGGACCTGCGACAGCCAGCGCGGCGGCACGCCGAACTGGCTGTCCTGGCCGGCCGGCAGCCACTGGTTGTAAACCTCGACCGTCTTGTTCAGCGCCTCGGCGGGCACCTCGATCTTCTGGGCCAGCTCATCCAAGGTGTCGGCCTGGATCAAGATGCCATTGGCGGTGTACTGCTCGATTTGGGCCGGGATCTTTTCCAGGATGGCCTCATAGCTGGCCGGGAACTGCGCTTGGACGTACTTGGGGTAGTCGGAGTCGAAGATCGACCAGGCGATCGAGCCGGGGGTGTTCAAGCGCGCGTTGGTCAGGTACGGCTCGAAGGGCATCTCCGCGCCGTAGCGCTCGCCGTTGCGGTTGACCGCCAGCCAGCACATCGCGAAGGACGTCAAGCTCAAGCCCACATTGTCGGTTGTGAACTGGTGGACCATGGGGGCTGCCGGGCTCTTCGAAGGCGCCGCCCCGGCCCACAGGCCCATGATCAGCCCCTGGCCGGTGTTGGCGCCCGGCGGGATGTACAAGTTGACATCGGCTGTCTCGACTATGGGGCAGAAGCATTCCAGCAGGTCGGGGTTGCCGCCGATGTCGCCCGTCGCCATGATGACGCCCTTGGAGGCGTTGTACTGGGTGTAGCTGCCGTCGGCGGCCTTGGCGATGACGCCGCTGATGCCGCTGGCGGAATCGCCCACCAGCTGCTCGGCGCGGGTCTCGTAGAAGAACTCGGCGCCGTTGGCGCTGGCCTCGTCCACGAAGGCCTGCACCAGGTGGAGGTTCATCCAATGCACGCCATCGCCGGCCATCATGCCGACATCGCCTTCGGCGGTGAAGGACACCGCGTCGGGGTAGACGCGCCAGCGCTCGTCGTTGTCCTCCCAGCCGTACTTGGCGGTCGGGGAGACGGCTTGGATCATGGTGATGCCGTGCTTGGCCGTCATCTCCTCCAGGTAGTCGAAGACTTTGCCGGAGCGGGTGGCCCAAGTGTTGAGCAGGTTGTAGTTCGCGGTTTGCTGCGACCATTGGTAGAGCAGGCGGACGGCGGTTTCCTGCGGGACGGAGATCCCGTTCTTCTGCTGCCAGGAGTTGTTCAGGCAGCCGTTGTCGACGCCGCGCACCGAGAATGTCTCCATCTGCTCGATCACAGCCACCTTGGCCCCGTTGCGCGCGGCCGCCTCGGCCGCCGCCGTGCCCGCCATGCCGGCGCCCACGATCACGATGTCGAAGCTCTTGGTTTGGGCGATGTCGGTGATGGGTTCCGGTTTGGTCTGCCAGGCGTAGCCGCCCGCGCCGGCGCCTCCCGCCTGGGTGGCCGAGTCGCCCGGAATGTCCTTGGGCGAGCATCCCGCCAAGCCCGCGGCGGCCGCGCCGGCCACCGCCGCGCTGCCTAATCCGATGAAGCTCCTTCTACTTAGGCGTGCTGGTTTGCGGTGTGGCATGGTTGTGTCCTTTCGTCGCCAAATTGTGATCGCCGCGCTGATCACCCAGGGGACGAGGGCAAGGCCAACTTTGGCCATCGGCGGTCGGGATAACTCCCGAACCCGTCCAGCCTAATGGGGCAAAGCGCCGGCCACGACCGTTCTGGCAGGTGGCGCGGTAAAAATCGGGAACTGGTTTAGCCGGCGCGCGGCGCGACGCGCTGGCCGCGGGCATAGACCTCGACCGGGCGGAGGTCGGAATCGGCCAAGATCAGGTCGGCGGCGCAATGGGCCGCCAGCGCCCCCAGCTGGCCGGACCGCCCCAGCACCCGGGCCGGAGTCAACGATGCCGCCGCCACCGCGTCCGCCAGCGGCACGCCGCTGGCGCGCCAAACGCAGCGCACCACATCGATCAGGTGGGCGGTGCCGCCGGCGATGGCGCCGCCCTCGGCCAACCTGGCCACCGCGCCCCTGACGGCGACAGCGGCCGGGCCGAGTTGGTAGTCGCCATCGGGCATGCCGGCCGCCGCCATGGCGTCGGTCACCAAAGCCACCGCCGCCGGGCCCACCAAGTCGAAGACGTCTTTGACCATTCTTGGGTGGAGGTGGACGCCGTCGGCCACCAACTCGACGATCAGCTCGCCCGCGGCCGCCCGGGCCAGCGCCTCCATGGCGGGGCCGGGGTCGCGGTGGTGGATTGGCCGCATGCCGTTGAACAGGTGCGTGGCCGTCGCCACCCCGGCGCCGAGGCGGCCGGCCGGCCGGGCGGCGCCAGGGCCGGCGGGCGCG
>JAITIG010000050.1 GCA_031279575.1 Bifidobacteriaceae bacterium | reverse complement strand
CCCAGCACCGCCTACACCGCCATCATCAACCTGGCCCCGAAGGCCGGCTACACCCTGGTCGGGGTCCCGGCGGACGCGTTCGCCGTGGCCGGCGCCGCGGCCACCAACCCGGCCGGCTCAGGGACCATCACGGCGGTCTTCCCGACCACAGGCCCGCCACCGGCGCCGCCGGTTGACAAGACCGCCTTGGAAGAGGCCCTCGACCGGGGCCGCGCGGTGCAACAGACCCACCAGACCCAGCCCACATGGGACGCGCTGCAAATCGCGATCCGGCAAGGCGCGGCGGCAGCCGCCGACCCGGCCGCCACCCAAGCCGAGGTCGATGCCGCCACCCAGGCAATCAACGACGCCATCGCCGCGCTGCGCTACAACTACCCGGTGCTCGCGCAGTTCCCCGACTGGGCCGGCAGTGGAGCATCGACCGCCCGGGTTGACGCCGACTCGGCCAAGTTCACCCACCTGACGCTGAACAGCGCGACAGTGCCCGCCACGGCCTACACAGTCACCTCCTTCGGCGCCGCCTCGCGCCACAAGGCCAGTCCCCTGGCGGCGGGAGACACCGCCATCACCCTGCACGAGGCCTATTTGGAGACCCTGACCCCCGGTGTCTATAGCTTCTACGCCGAGTTCACCGACGGCGCCAGCGGCCCGTTGACCATCACCATCAGCCAAGCCGCCAAGCCCGGCGAGCCAAGCGACACCGGCGCCACCCCGCCCGCCAGCGACAGCGCCCTGCCCGTCACCGGCAACCAGTCCCTCCCGGCCATCGCCCTGCTCGCAGCGCTCCTCCTCGTCAGCGGAGTCCTGCTACGCGCCAAAACACGCATCCGAACCGACCCGCCCACAGCCCCATAACCCCAACGGCATTGTGACCAACCCGCACGATGCCGCCGCCAACCATCGCCGGCCCGCGCGGGGGTCGGCGCCGGGGTTGGCTTAGGTGTTATCCACAGGGTGGGGGGGCTGGGGCCTTGGGGTGACAGTGCCGTGGGCTAGCCTCGTGGCGTGAACATCGCAGCCTCGCCCGCCGCCCCCGGCTGGGACCCGCCGCCGCCCGCAGACCAAGGACCGCCGCCGGACGGCTTCGAGCCGCCGCCGGACAGCTTCGAGCCGCCGCCGGACGGCTTCGAGCCGCCGCCCGAGAGCTGCCAGGCGGCATCGGGCGGCTTGGGGGCTCCGCCGGCGGCGGGCGGGTCTGGGGCTCCGCCCGCCCCGGCTCCGGGCGCACCGCCGGCGGCGCCTTTGGAGATCTTGCGGCGGGTCTTCGGCTACCCGGATTTCCGGGGCCACCAGGCGGCGGTGATAGACCACCTGGTAGGCGGGGGCAACGCGGTGGTCTTGATGCCGACAGGCGGCGGCAAATCGCTCTGCTACCAGATCCCGGCGCTCATCCGCCCCGGCACCGGCGTTGTCGTCTCGCCGCTCATCGCCTTGATGGAAGACCAGGTCACAGCTCTGCGGGAACTCGGCATCCGGGCCGACTACCTCAACTCCTCGCTGTCCCCGGCCGACCAGCGCCAAGTCGAGCGGCGCTTCGCCGCCGGCCAGCTGGACCTGCTCTATGTGGCGCCCGAGCGCCTGCTGACCGCCGCCACCATGGACCTGCTGGCCGGGGCGCCCGTGGCGCTGTTCGCCATCGACGAGGCCCACTGCGTCTCCCAATGGGGCCACGACTTCCGCCCCGACTACCTGGGGCTGCACACGCTGGCGCAGCGCTGGCCCGGCGTCCCCCGGATCGCGCTGACCGCCACCGCCACGCGCGCCACCCACCGCGAGATCACCGAGCGGTTGGCCCTGGAAGGCGCCCGGCATTTTGTGGCCAGCTTCGACCGGCCCAACATCACCTACCGCATCGAGCCCAAGGCGCAGGCGCGCGACCAGCTAGTTCGCTTCATCCGCGACGAGCACCCCGGCCAAGCCGGCATCGTCTACGCGCTGGCCCGGGCCAGCACCGAGGAGATCGCCGCCCACCTGCGGGCCAACGGCATCCCAGCCGCGGCCTACCACGCCGGGATGGACCCAGCCGCGCGCCGCCAGGCCCAGCGCCGCTTCTTGGCCGAGGACGGCCTGGTGGTGGTTGCCACCATCGCCTTCGGCATGGGGATCGACAAGCCGGACGTCCGCTTTGTGGCGCACGTCGACCTGCCCAAATCGGTCGAGGGCTACTACCAGGAGACCGGCCGGGCGGGCCGCGACGGCGAGCCGGCCTCCGCCTGGATGGCCTACGGCCTGGCCGATGTGGTCCTCCAGCGCCGCTTCATCACCGAATCGGCCGGCGATGAGGCGTTCAAACGCAACGCCTCCGCCCACCTGGACGCCATGCTGGCGCTGTGCGAGACGGTCGAGTGCCGGCGCGCCAACATGCTCGGCTATTTCGGCGAGGCGGCCGGGCCCTGCGGCAACTGCGACACCTGCCTGGACCCGCCCGCCACCTGGGACGGGACCGTCGCCGCGCAGAAGCTGCTGTCCACCGTGATCCGCTTGGAGCGCGAACGCCGCCAACGCTACGGGGCCGGGCACCTGATAGACATCCTGCGCGGCAAGCGCACCCCCCGCGTCGAGCGGCACGCCCACCACCGGCTGTCGACTTGGGGCATTGGCGCCGAGATGTCCGATGCCGAGTGGCGCGCCATCGTGCGCCAACTCCTGGCCCGGGGGGACCTTGAGGTGCAGGCGGGCGGCCACGGCGTGCTGGTGGCGACACCGCAGTCCTGGGCTGTGCTGCGCGGCGAGCGGACCGTGCCGATGCGGCGCGAGGCGGCCGGGGCCCGAAAGCGTTCGAGCCGGTCGCGCGGGCCGGCCGATGCCGCCGCGGGCGCGGGCGGGCCGGGAGGCGCGGCGGGCTCAGCGGCCAGCGGTGGCGCCGGCCCGGCCGGGCAGGCGGCGTCCCTCTCCCCCGCCGAGCAGGCGCTGTTCGAGGAGCTGCGCGCTTGGCGGGCCCAGACGGCCAAGCAGCGGGCGGTCCCGGCCTATGTTGTCTTCCACGACTCGACCTTGCGCGCCTTGGCGCGCGCCCGCCCCGCCACGCGGGCGGAAATGATGGGGGTTTCCGGCATCGGCCAGGCCAAACTGGACGCCTACGCCGAAGACGTCCTGGCCTTGACCGCCCCCGCGCCAACCCAAGCCAGCGGCGAGGCGCCGGGCCCCGGCGGCCCCTGGGACGGCATCGCGAACTCGCCAACCGGAGCTGAGGCCCAAAGCCGCCACACCCCTCCCCCGGGGGAGGCCCCCGGCCCGGAGGTCTCAGGCCAATGAGAGGGCGCGCCGCCTGGGGGTCCCACCGGCCGAATCGGGCGGCCAGGCTGGGCCAGCCGGCGCCGGGACTGTGGCCGGCCGGCGCCGGGCGGGCCCGCCGGGGGTTGGCTCGACCGCCCCCGGTTCAGCCGCCCGCGGCTTAGCCGGCCTCGGCTGAGCCGGCCTCGGCTGAGATGGCCGCAGCCGCGGCCGCCGGCCCGCGCCGGGCGCGGCGCGCCATCAGCTTGTCAGCCAGCACAAACAGGTAGCCGAAGGAGATCAGCGTGACGGAGAGCACCAAAATCTGCAGGGCCACCCCGCCCACCCCCAAGGCGTCGACATCCATGAACGGGTAGGGGTAGCGGCCCGCCATCCCAAAACTCCCGCCCAGCGCCGCCCAGGTGAAGCCGAAGGCCAGGTAGGCGTAAGGGATGATGGCCCACAGCGGCGGGTCGTAGAACCGGATGCGCCCCTTCGGGGCGAACATGAACCAGTCGGCGATGGCCAGGCACGGCGTCACAATGTGGATCAAGTCGTCGGTCAAAGTGAACGGCACGTAGCCGCCGCCGCTCTGGATGAACGCGCTGGGGGCCAGCACCACCAGGTAGATCTGCATGGTGACGGTGATCGCCATCATGACGGCCGCGCCCAAGCGGGGCCACGGGGCCGCCAGCCCCCTGGGCCCCTCGCGCCGGATGTCCCTGATGGTGACCGCCACCATCGCGATCATCCAAATCAGCACCAGCACGTTGCTTTGGGTGGTGTAGTACAGGAACATCCCCGGGTTGACCCCTTCCCCGAACACCCCCAGCAGGCGGATCAGACCGGTCGCGATCAACGCCACCGCGCACAGCCGGAACACCAACGCCACATATCGCCTTGTGATTGCCACAAGCCGCATTCTATTGCCGCCCAGCCCGGGATTGTCAGGCCGGCGGCGGCGCCTGCGGGCGCTCCACCGCCGGCGGGCGCTCGGCCGGGCGCCGCTCCCCAACCTCCGCCGGGCCGGGCCCGGCCGGGGGCGGGTCTATGCCCATGGGCAGGCCGGCGGCCAAGCCGCTAAGGCCCCGGCGGTCCCGGGTGGTGACAATCAAAATGAGGCTGACCAGGCAGAACGCGGCCAGAAGCGGTGGCGCCGCCGCGAAGTCGAACAAGCCCAAGGCAATGTACCCGCCCACCCCGGCGACCAATTTGACCAGGCGGCGGCCCAGGCGCGGCCGCGCCTCGACGGGGCGCAGATCGACAATCGCCTCGCCGCAGGTGCGCCCGTCCAACAGCACCCAGGCGGCCTCCAAAGCCAAGGCGACCGCGCCGCCGGCCACCTGCGGCCAAGCTTGGTCCAAGCTGCCGGGCGGAACCTTGAGCCCGTACAGCAGCAGCGCCCGCGCCGCCACCACGCTGGCGAAGCTGGCGATCCCAATCACCATCAGGTCCGCCAGCACCCCGACCAGGCGCCGCCCCAGACTGACCGCCGCGACCTTGGGGGCGGGGCGGCGCATCAGCCGGGCGAACGGCATCGCGACCAGCGAGCCGAGCAGCGCGCCCAGGGTGTTCATGGCCAAATCGTCCACGTCGAAGACCCGGTAAGCGCACGGGAACAGGCCAAACAGCCCGGTCAGCTGGCTCAGCTCGATCATCCCGGTGGTGGCCAGGCCCACGGCGGTGGCCGCCGCCGCCCCGCGCCTGAAGACCAGGCGGGCCAGGGCCCCCAGCGGCATGAACAGCACCACGTTGAACACCACTTGGAGCAGGGCGGGGTTGGTTGGCCGCCATCCGCCGCCTTGCTCGATCGCGCCGGCAAAGGCGAACGGCCGCAGGTTGGCCGCCGCGCACTGGTAGGCGCCCGTCTCCGGCACCGGCACCAGCGTGTAGGTCCACAGCGCCACAAAGTAAACCGCGCAAACCACCAAGAGCGCGATGTCGGCCAGCCGCAGCCGCCCGGCCCGGCGGTAGCGCAGCGCCACCACCGGCAGGAAGGCCGCCAGCGCCAGGACCGCGCCGATGAAGACGGCCAGCGCGGTGCTGGGACCAAACTGGCTCAGCACGCGGTCCCCTCCAGCGCGGCGCGCCGCCGCGCCGCCAGCGCGATCCGCCGCGCCACCAGCGCGATCCGCCGCGCCACCGGCGATGTCAGTCCCACAGCCACCGCCCCATGCTAATCCCTTCCCCGCCCCCCCCCAGCGCCCCCGCCCGCCCGAGGTCAGGCTCATCACTGGCGATCTATCCCGCCGAAGCCTTGGCCAGGGCTCGCAGGTGAGATGGCTGATGCCCCTGGGGGAAGTTGCGGGCGAGCGGCTCGCCGCCGATAGACACCAGGTCCGCCAGGTCGCGGACGGCAGCGCGGACGTCCCCTGCGCTGTCAAGCCCGATAGCCACCGACCAGTCCGGCGCTGGTTCCCTTGCGCTGGACCGGGGGCAGAGACAGGGTGCCTGCCCTCTTGCCTTTGGGTGGGGCGACGTCGCGGGCCGAACCGCGCCGACAGGCCTGGAAGGCGCCGCTCCGCCTGCCCACCTTGTGCCCACTTGACTCGATCTCGTGCCCACTTCGTGCCCACATCTGGTGACTCGTTGTCCCAGTTTGCCCACTGCCGTCAACCCGTTTGGCGGGCGCAACCGCAGGTCAGAGACGTGAAACCGCTGGTGGGAGGGTGTTTTGGGAAAGCCAAATGGTGGACCATACGCGACAAAGTTCCAACCCTGTCCCACGCGCCAAAAGCCCTTGTCAGAGTCCGTAAGGAGTACGACGCGGGTAGGTTGGCGAGGCCCGGAGAATCTCAGCCTGTGGGACACAGGCAGGTTCGGCGGCTCTCCGAGGCGCAGATTGAGGACATGGCCGAGCAGTACCGGAGCGGCAAGACTGTTTACGAATTGGCC
>JAITIG010000076.1 GCA_031279575.1 Bifidobacteriaceae bacterium | reverse complement strand
CATCACCAACCACCACAACCATTTCATCAACTGCGCGCTCAGCTTGGCGGACATCGACTTCACCGCCGAGGTCGCGGCCGAGGCCTTCCAAGCCGTGCGCTCCAACCACCCCGAAAGAGGTTGAGATGACAGAGCCTTCCACCCAGCGCGCCGTTTCGCACGATGCCGTCGGGGGTTTTTCGCACGATGCCGCCGGCGCCGCGGGAGGCGGGACGGCGGCATCGGGCGCCGCGGAAGGGGGAACCGCCGCCGGACTGGCGCGGGGGGAGTGGCTGCGGCTGGAGGACAAAGCCCGCCAGCTGCGGCGCGACCTGCTGGACACCACCTTCTGGGCCGGGTCGGGGCACATCGGCGGCGGCAGCTCGGTGATGGACATCTTGGTGGCGCTGTACTACAAGTACGCCAAGATCAAACTCGACCAGCCGGACTGGCCGGAGCGGGACCGCGTCATCGTGTCCAAGGGGCACGCCGGGATCGCCCTGGCGCCGCTGCTGGTGGACCTGGGCTGGAATGATCGCGCGCTGCTCAAAAACTTCAACCTGACCAACTCGCCCATGGGCATCCACCTGGACAAACACAAGGTGGTCGGGTTGGACGCCTCGACCGGGTCGCTGGGCCACGGCCTGCCCATCGCGGTTGGCACGGCCTTGGCGGCCCGGGTGCTGGGCCAGGCCTACCGCACCTGGTGCGTGCTGGGGGACGGCGAGCTGAACGAGGGCTCCAACTGGGAGGCCGCCATGAGCGCGGCCCACTACCGGTTGGACAGCCTGATCGCGCTGGTGGACCGCAACGGCCACATGATCGACGGCCCCACCGAGGAGGTGATGGCGATCGAGCCGCTGGCGGCCAAGTTCACCGCCTTCGGCTTCAACACCTTGGTGGTGGACGGGCACAGCTTCCCGGCCCTGGCCGGCGCCATCGAGGCCGCCCTGGCCAGCCGCGGCCAGCCCACCTGCGTCATCTGCAACACCGTCAAAGGCGCCGGCATCGACTTCATGGAGGACAACTACATCTGGCACTACGGCGCCTTGGACGAGGCCAAATACGCCCAGGCTGGGGCCAGCCTGGAGGCCTACCACCAGCGCCGCCGGGCCGCGGCCGAGCGGGAAGGAGCCTGAAGTGGCGGGCGGATTGACTTACACGGCGGTGGACTCGACCGAGCTGTCCACCATGGAGTACTACGGCAAAGCGCTGGTCGAGCTGGGCGAGCAGCACCCGGAGGTGGTGGCGCTGACCGCCGACCTGGGCAAGTCGACCAAAATCGGCGACTTCATGAAGGCCTTCCCGGAGCGCTTCTTCAACGTCGGCATCGCCGAGCAGAACATGTTCGGGATCGCGGCCGGGATGGCCGAGGCCGGGCTGGTGCCGTTCTTGTCCACCTTCGCCCAGTTCGCCTCGCTGCGCGCGGCCGACCAGCTTTCAACCGACATCTGCTACCAGAACGTCAACGCCAAGGTCATCGCCACCCACGCCGGGACCTCGTTTGGGCAGGCCGGCTCAACCCACCACGCCATCTCCGACCTGGGCGTGGTGCGGGCGCTGCCCAACCTGAAGGTGGTGGTCCCGGCGGACAGCTTTGAGACGGTCAACGCGATCCGGGCCGCCTATGAGACCCCGGGGCCGTTCTACATCCGCATCAACCGGGGCTTCGACCATTTGCTGTACCCCTCGACCGACTACGGCTTCGAGCTGGGCCGGGCGGTCACCTTGCACCAGGGCACCGACATCACCGTCATCGCCTGCGGCTCTTGCGCCTACCAGGCCTTGACCGCGGCCCAGTTCCTGGCCGGGGCGGAAGGCTTGAGCGTGCGGGTGCTCAACGTCCACACCATCAAACCGCTGGACGTGGCGGCGGTGGCGGCGGCCGCGGCCGAGACCCGGCGCTTGATCACGGTCGAGGACCACAATGTGATCGGCGGTTTGGGCTCGGCGGTGGCCGAGGTGGTGGCCGAGTCCGGCCGGGGCTGCGCTTTTAGGCGGCTGGGCATTGCCGACCACTTCGCGCCCATCGGCTTGCACGAGGACATCATGTCGATCGAGGGCATCGACTCCAACGGCATCATCGCCGCCGTCCGCGAGGTGATGAGCTTGGACTTCGAGGAGGACGACGATTGGACGGACGAGGTTTGAGGCCGGGGGCTGGGCGATGATTCCCGAATCCGAGGTCTTCACCAACAAGCTGTTCTTGAACGCGGTTTTGCCGCTGCTCAAGGTGGTGGCCGGCGACGTGCCGGCCTTGGCCGCCAAGTTCGCCAAGCTGAGCGGGGTGGCGCAGGTCAGCGCCCGCCTGCCGGCGGCGCCCGGCGCGGCCGGCGGGGCCGGGGGGGCCCGGGCGTCTGCCGGGTCCGGGGCGCCCGCTGGGTCCGGGGCGCCCGGCGCGCCCGCGGGCAAGGTCGGCACCTATTTTGCGATCGAGTCCGGCGCCTGGACGGTGGCCAACGACAAAGTCCACCCCCGGCCCGATGTCGAATTGGAGTTCAAGTCCATCCCGGCCATGAACGCCTTCTTCAAAGGCAAGATCAGCCCGTCCACCCTGCCCCGGATGCGCGGCGCCTTGTCCCACCTGGCGCTGTTCGCCGCCTTTATGCAAACCCTGCTCAAGATGAGCTCCCTGCTCACCGTCAAGCGAGCCCCCGCCGACACAGACACCCAGCGCCTGGTTGTGAAGTGCTTCTTCTACCTGCTGACGGCCGGCATCTCCCAGCTCAACAAACTGGGCCACCCGGAGGTGGCCGCCTGGGCGGCCAGCAGCCCGGACCGGGTTTACGCCCTTGACGTGGAGGGCCACCCGGAGGTGGCCGCCTACCTGCGCGTCAAAGCCGGCCAAAGCCGCTCCGGCCGGGGCGCCTACGCCCGCGCCTTGCCGTTCTTCACCCTCCGCTTCGACTCCTTGGCCAGCGCCTTGGGCATTTTGCTGGCCACCGACGACATGCTGGACGCCACCAAAGCCCGCCGCCTGGTGATGGACGGCGCGCCTGAGTTCGGCGCCCAGTTTGGCGGCTTCCTGCTGAGCGTGGGCGGCTACGTCCAATGACCCAGCCCGGGCTGGGGCGGGTATTATGGCGGGGCCGCCGGGGGCCCTAAGAGACACGGCCCGCCCGGCGGCCACCCGCCAGCACCGCCAGCGCCAGAAAGCAGCCAACCCATGCCCAACTCCGCCACCCGGCCCGATCTGCGCAACGTCGCCATCGTGGCGCACGTCGACCACGGCAAGACCACCCTGGTGGACGCCATGCTGTGGCAGACCGGCGCCTTCGGCGAGCACTCGCATGTGGCCGAGCGCGCCCTGGACTCCGGCGACTTGGAGCGGGAGAAGGGCATCACCATCTTGGCCAAGAACACCTCGGTGCACTATCGCGGGGCGGCGGCATCGGACACCATAACCATCAACGTGGTCGACACCCCCGGGCACGCCGACTTCGGCGGCGAGGTCGAGCGCGGCTTGTCGATGGTCGATGGCGTGGTGCTGCTGGTGGACGCCTCGGAGGGGCCGCTGCCGCAAACCCGCTTTGTGCTGGGCAAAGCCCTGGCCGCCGAGCTGCCGGTGATACTGGTGGTCAACAAGGTCGACCGGCCGGACGCGCGCCTGGCGGAGGTTGTGGCGGAGACCACCGACCTGCTGTTGTCCCTGGCCAGCGACTTGACCGAGGACAACCCCGAGCTGGATTTGGACCACGTGCTGGATTTCCCGGTGGTCTACGCCGCGGCCAAGGCGGGCCGCGCCTCGCTCACCGCGCCGGCCGATGGCGCGCTGCCCGCCAATGCCGATTTGGAGCCCTTGTTCCAAACCATTGTCGCAACCATCCCGCCGCCCGCCTACGACCCGGCGGCGCCGCTCCAAGCCCATGTCACCAACTTGGACGCCTCGCCCTTCCTGGGCCGCCTGGCGCTGCTGCGGCTCTACAACGGGGAGCTGCGCAAAGGCCAAATGGTGGCCTGGGCCAGGCAGGACGGCTCGATCCGCAACGTCAAGGTGACGGAGCTGCTGGCCACCGAGGCGCTTGACCGGGTGCCCACCGACCTGGCCCGGGCGGGCGACATCGTGGCGGTGGCGGGGATCGGCGAGATTATGATCGGCGACACGCTGACCGACCCGGAAGACCCCCGGCCGCTGCCCGGCATCAGCGTGGACGAGCCGGCCATCTCGATGACTATCGGCATCAACACCTCGCCGCTGGCGGGCAAGGTCAAGGGCCACAAGCTGACCGCGCGGCAGGTCCAGGACCGGTTGGAGCGGGAACTGGTGGGCAATGTCTCAATCCGGGTCCTGCCCACCGCCCGGCCGGACGTGTGGGAGGTCCAAGGCCGCGGCGAGCTGGCCTTGGCCGTGCTGGTGGAGCAGATGCGGCGCGAGGGTTTCGAGTTGACGGTGGGCAAGCCCCAGGTGGTGACCAAGCTGCGCGATGGCGTGCTGCTGGAGCCGATCGAACGGCTGACGGTGGACGCGCCGGAGGAGTACCTGGGCGTGGTGACCCAGCTGCTGGCGCTGCGCAAGGGGCGGCTGGCGACTATGTCGAACCACGGCTCGGGCTGGGTGCGGATGGAGTTCCAGGTGCCGGCCCGGGGGCTGATCTCGTTTAGGACGCAGTTTTTGACCGAGACCCGCGGCACCGGCATCGCCTCGTCGATAGCGGACGGCCACGAGCCGTGGGCGGGGCCGATCGAGCTGCGCAACAGCGGCTCGATGGTGGCGGACCGGCCCGGGGTGGCGACGCCTTACGCCATCGCCGCGCTGCAGGAGCGGGGGGTCTTTTTTGTGGCGCCGACAGAGGCGGTCTACGAGGGCATGGTGGTGGGGGAGAACCCCCGCAACGAGGACATGGACGTCAACATCACCCGGGAGAAGAAGCTGACCAACATGCGCTCCTCGACCGGCGACGAGCTGGAGCGGCTGAGCCCGCCGCGCCGGCTGACCTTGGAGGAGTCGCTGGAGTTCGCCGCCCAGGACGAGTGCGTCGAGGTCACCCCGGAGGTCACCCGCATCCGCAAGGTTGAGCTTTCGGCCGAGGCCAGGGCCAAGGCCCGCGGCCGGGCCAAACGCGAAGCCCAGTAGCCGGCCCGCCTAATATGGTTCGGGTGGCGGCGCAAAGAGGCCTGATGGAGGGCCGCGAGGACTTGGCTTGGCCGCAGATCCGCTGGGCTGCGGCCGGGGCCAACCGGCTGCCGGTGGCGCGGCACATCGCCAGCCGGCCGGGCGAGCTGTGCTGGGGCTACCTGCCGGGGCCCGGCGACGCGCCGGTCGCGGCGGTGCGGCCGGGCGAGGTGTTCTCGCTCGACACGGTCAGCCACGAGGGCATGCTGGAAGACCAGGGGAGCGACCCGGTGGCCTTCTTTGGGCGCTACGGCGTGGCCGCGGACCAGGTGTTGGACGAGCCCCGCCGGTTGGCGGCGGCTGGGCGCGAGGGCGCGGATGGGCTGGGGCCGCATGTGGTGACCGGCCCAATCGAGGTCGAGGGCGCGCGGGTGGGGGACTGCCTGGCGGTGGATGTGCTGGGTTTTGAGTACCGGGCGCCTTATGGCGTGGTGTCCTCGCGCCACGGGCGCGGCGCGGTCAAGCGCTTTCCGCCGGCCGGGGCGGGCCCTTTCAGCGCCTTTTGCCACTTGGATGCGGCCAACCCGGCCCAGGTGGTGATGCCGCTGGCGGGCGGCGCCGGGGGCGGCGCCGGGCGCAGTTTGGTGTTCCCGGCGGCGCCGTTCGCAGGCATTTTGGGGGTGGCGAGCCCCCAGGGCCGGCGCCATTCGGTGCCGCCGGGCCCGGCCGGCGGCAACCTCGACATCGCTTTGCTGGGCGCTGGCGCCACGCTGTACCTGCCCGTGTTGGCCGATGGCGCCGGGCTGCATGTGGGCGACCCGCACTTCGCCCAGGGCGATGGCGAGGTGGCGTTGACCGCCTTGGAGGCGCCGCTGCGGGTTTATTTGCGCCTCCGCTTGGCGGCCGGCGGCGCGGCCGGGTGGTGGCGCGATCTGCTGCCGTTTGCCGAGACGCGGGATTTTTGGGTGGCGATTGGCCTGGACCGCGATCTGGACGCCGCGGTGGAGGCCTGCGCCGAGCGGGCGGCTGGCTTCCTGGGCCGGCGCTTCGCCTTGAGCTTGGGCCAGGCGGTGGCGTATCTCAGCGCGGCGGCCGATTTCCGCGTCTCCCAGGTGGTGGACTTGGTCAAGGGCGTCCATTGCGTGATCCGCAAAGCCGACTTCGCCGCCCTGCCCCCACCCCGAAATGTTACCAAATCGTAATCAAACTGTAACTTTTGGCTGGAACTCTCAACTGCAAAGGCCGCCAAGTCGGCGCGCCCCCAGCCCTAGCGGGCCCGACAGCAAGGAAGCGCGGACAGCTCATGTACAGATCCATGCTCTACCTCCGAGTCAAACCCGGCCAAGCCGCCGCCCTGATCGAATGGTACAAACAAGCCCGAGTGCTGGAGAAGGCCGTCGAGGCCGCCGGCTGCGTCAGCACCGAGATCTACCAGCTGCCGGACGAGCCAGACCAGGTCTTCGTCACCGCCTACTGGCCCGACAGCGACGGCTACCAGCGGTGGATCGACCACCCGCTGCGCCACGAGCTGGCCGCCGGGATCAACGCCTTCATGGACGATTCGACCGAATTCACGCCCGCCTCGCGCGGGACCCTGCTGCAAAGCGCGCACGCCGCGCCCTGAACCGCCAAGAGAAACAGAGGAAGACCGATGGCGCTGGAAGTCAAGAACGCGAAGATAGTCACAGCCGGCTTCGACCCCGGCCCGCCCACCACCATCCTGATCGGGGACGACGGCAAAATAGCCCAGATCGGGGGCCCGGCCGAGACCGGGGCGCCGGTGCTGGACGCCGAGGGCCGGTCTGTCCTGCCGGGGCTGATCGACGCCCACATCCACGTCTACGCCTTCTCCATGATTATGGATGAGATCAACCGGGCGCCGCTGAGCTACGTGGCACTGAAATCAGCCGAGCGCATGGGCCGGGCCCTGCGCCGGGGCTTCACCACCCTGCGGGACGTGGCCGGCGGCGACATCGGGCTGGCCCGGGCCATCAAGGAGGGCGTCATCGCGGCGCCCCGGCTGCTTTACAGCGGGCCGGCCCTAAGCCAAACCGGCGGCCACGGCGACGGCCGCAACCCCCACTACGAGATGGACGCGGACTGCGCCTGCGGCGCCCTGGCGGTGATCGTGGACGGGCCCGACGCCATCGCGCGGCAGGTGCGGGAGAACCTGCGGCGGGGGGCGGCGGTGATCAAACTGATGGTCTCGGGGGGCGTCGCCTCGCCAACCGACCCGATCATGGTGCCGCAGTTCACCCCGGAGGAGATCCGGGCGGCCACCTACGAGGCCAACCGGCGCGGCGCCCACGTGGCGGCCCACGCCTACCCGCCGGAGGCGATCAAGCAAGCCGTCGAGAACGGCGTGCGCACCATTGAGCACGCCAACCTGATCGACCGGCCGGCGGCGCTGGCGATCGCCGAGGCCGGCAGCTACATGGTGCCGACCTTGGTGACCTACGACGCCATGGACCGGCGCGGCGGCGAGGTGCGCATCCCGCCGGAAAGCGCGGCCAAGAACACCCAAGTCCTGGTGGCGGGCAAGGAGGCGATCAAGACCGCCCGCGCGGCCGGCGTCAAAATTGGCTGGGGGTCAGACCTGATGGGCGATCTCGAAGACGAGCAGCTCGCCGGGCTGCGCCTGCAAACCGAGGTCGAGGGCGTCGAACGGGCCATCGAGTCCGCCACCGCCGTCAACGCCGAGATGATCCAGCGGCCCGATCTAGGCCGGGTCGAGGTGGGGCACGCCGGCGACCTGCTGATCCTCCAAGGCGACGTCCTGGCCGAGCCGTCCCTGCTGTGGGACCTGGCCCAGCCGCGCACAGTCATCCAAGGCGGGCGAGTTGTCTCAACGGCGCCCGCCGCCTGACCCGGCGCCCCGCCATCCGCCCCGCCCGCCCGAACGCTCGCGACCTAAGGAGAACCAATGAGCGCCGCCGAACCCGAGTCCACCACCGCCAAACCGCCCGCCAAGGTGTCCACCGGCCATGTCGTGGCCGGCATCTCCGGCAACATCCTGGAATGGTTTGACTACGGCATCTACGCCTACTTCGCCACCTCGATCTCAGCCAACTTCTTTTCCGCCAACGACGACCCGATCATCGCCTTGATGAACACCTTCTTGGTCTTCGGCCTGGGGTTCTTGGCCCGGCCGGTGGGCGGTTTCATCTTCGGCCACCTGGGGGACCGGATCGGGCGGAAGAACACGCTGTCCATCACCGTGGTGCTGATGGGGGTGAGCACCTTCGCCATCGGCTGCCTGCCCAGCTACGCCACCGCGGGCGCGGTCTCCACTGTGATCCTGGTGGTCTTGCGGATCTGCCAGGGGATGTCGGCCGGCGGCGAATGGGGCAACGTCATCTCCTTCCTGGGCGAGTTCGCCCGGACCGGCAACCGGGCCTTCATTGTCAGCTTCTCACAGGTCGGCTCGGCGGTGGGCCTGCTGCTGGGGTCGCTGCTGGGCTTGGTGCTGTCCAACACCATGACCGCGGAGAACCTGGTCGCGTGGGGTTGGCGCATCCCGTTCCTGCTCGGCATCGCCATCGCCCTGTTCGGATGGATCATGCGGCGCAGCGTCGATGAGACGCCCGTGTTCGAGGACAAGCGGGAGCACGGCCAGCTGGCCAAAGCGCCCTTGGCCGATGTCTTCCGCTCGCACTCCAAGCAAATGCTGGCGGTGTTCATGGTGACGGCGGGCGGGTTCACGGCCTACTGGCTGCTGCTCAGCTATATGCCGACCTACTTCCAGCAGTTCCTCAAGACCGGCCCCTCGGAGGCCTTCCTGCTGTCCAGTTTGACCCTGGTCGGCTACATAATCATTTTGCCTTTCTCGGGTTTGCTGGCCGACAAGTTTGGGCGCAAACCGATCATGCTGATCGGCGCCATCGGCGTCGTGGTGCTGTCCTACCCGCTGATGAGGGTGCTGACGGCGACCGACGTGCTGGCGCTGAGGATCGCCATGGTGATGGTGGCGGCGATGATCTTCGGCTTGTTGAACGGCGCTTTCACCGCCACCATGCCGGAGGTGTTCCCCGCCCGGGTCAGGGTCTCGGGCGTGTCTGTGCCCTACAACCTGGGCAGCGCCGCCTTCGGCGGGACCTGCTCGCTGGTGGCGACCTGGCTGATCAACACCACTGGCGACGTCATGATGCTGCCGGTCTACATAATTGTGATGATGTGCGTCAGCCTGGTGTCGCTGATCTTCTTGATGAAGGAGACCGTCCACAAGGACTATTCCGCTTAGGCGCGCCCGGCGCCTGGCGCCTGGCTCCCCGCGCCTGGCGCTTGGCCGGGCGGCGCCGCCCGCTCTGGCGGTGTCCACCGCCGGGCTGGGCGCGGGCGAGAATAGAGGGCATGGATTCAAGCCCCGCCGGCCGCCTCCCCGAGCCGGCCGATCACCCCCCCCAGCCCCCCCGGGCCTGGCGGGCGCCTAGGCTGCCGCGTCTGCCGCGCTTGCCGCGGTTGCCGCCGGCGGCGGCTGTGGCGGTCCGGGGCTGCGCCGGGGGCTTGGTGGCGGCGGCCGTGACGCTGCTGGCCGCGGTCTGGCACCGCGCCACGGTGGCGTTGGGCCCGGTGGCGGCGTTCCCCCTCGGCCTGGTGCTGGCCCTGCTGGCGGTGGCGGCCTGGGCGGTCTGCGCCCGCGCGGCGGCCGGCCCGGCCGGCCTGGTGGGGGCGGCCGCGGGCGCCTTTGTGGCGGCTCAGGCCGTCGCTCTGCGCGGCCCGGGCGGGGACCTGTTGATCCAAGGCGACCTGACCGGTTTCGCCTTCGTGGCCGGCGCCCCCGTGCTGACCCTGGTGGCGGTGATGCTGCCGCGCCGCTGGTTCAAGCCCCCGCCCAAGCCCACCTGACCCCCAGATCCACCGCTTCCGCACCGGCTCCGCGCCGCTCAGCGGGATCCTTGGGGCGCCTGCCGTCTGAACGGCAACGCCCCAGCCCAAAGAGGACTGGCACTGGCGCTACGACCCCGTGGACGCCATCGTCTGCGCCGCCCCGGCCGCCCCCGGCTGAAACCACCCCGCCGTCAGTCGGCGAACGGGTTTCGGATCTCGACGCCGGCTATGACCGACCCGTCTGCCAGGTCCTCGGTCAAGACCAACGGGCAGCCTGTCTCAGCCGCCGCCGCTATCACCAGAGCGTCCCAATATGCGAGCTGCTGGGTCTGTGAAAGCTGGATGGCGGCCTGGACCAGGGACGCGCTCACCGGCGCCACCCGGTGCAGCGCCAAGGCCTCGACGGCGCCGGCCGCGCCGGCTGGGTCCATCCCGAGCTTCCGGGTCGCCACCCAGTAGAACTCCGACAGG
>JAITIG010000019.1 GCA_031279575.1 Bifidobacteriaceae bacterium | reverse complement strand
AGGCGGCCGGGGCGCGAGTGGGGCGAGATCCAAAGCGCCCTGGAGACCGGCGCGCTGGTGCTGGTGGACGATGTCGAGGCGGTGGGCGGCCCGCCGCCCGCCGCCTTGCCGGCCCGGGGAGTTTTGGTGGCCGCCTACACCACGGCCACCGCCCTGGCCTTCCGCCCGCCAACCCAGCTGTTCCACCGCCATCCCCTCGGGGTGGTGCTGTGGAGCCGGCCTGGCGGCGCCGGGGCGGCCTTCGGGCCGGGCCGGGCGGCGGGCTTGGAGTTGGCGGGCCCGCGCGCGCCCGAGCCGCCCGGCCGCGGCCGGCTGGTGGTGGGCGGGCAATCGTACCCCGTCCAGCTGGAAAGCTGAAGTAAAAGTTGCAAACCTCTTGCGGTCCAGCCCCAGGGGGGGCAGAATGTGTGGCGCAAATCACACGCTGAGGGTCTTGTCAAACGGGTGCGCGGTGTGTGACCCTAAAGGTCTAACGGAATCTGCTAACGCGCGCCCGGCAATAGGGCGTTCACAGTACTAAGGAGTTCACAATGGATTGGCGCCATGCCGCCGCGTGTCTGGAGGAAGACCCAGAGCTTTTCTTCCCGATAGGCAACACTGGTCCAGCGTTGCTGCAAATCGAGGAAGCCAAGGCTGTCTGCGCCCGGTGCGATGTGGCCGCGTCTTGCCTCGAGTGGGCGATCAACAACAACCAGGATTCGGGCGTCTGGGGGGGCCTGTCGGAAGACGAGAGGCGCTCCCTCAAGCGACGCAACGCCAGGGCCCGCCGCGCGGCCTGACCTGGAATAATAGAATTGTTATCGCCCACGCGAGGGATGCGGCCCCAGGTTCGCGCGCCATTTGGGCCAACCCGGCCGCCCGCAACCGCCGCCGGCGGAGCCCGCCTGCCCCAGGCGCCGCCAGCCCCAGGCGGCTCCGGCTTGCCCGCCGCGGCGCCAAGGAGCCCCGGGGCCGCCACAGAGTCGGCTTTGCCTAGCCGTTTCCAAGCCGCCTCCCAGTTTCACCAATAGCTGAACCCGGCTTTGGCGGCGCCGAAATGTGACCTGAATCACCTCTTTCTCACCGCAGGTTCGCCGTCACCACGGCTTTGGTGCCGCCGCCGGTTCGCGGCAGCCACTCGATTGAGCCGCGCAATTCGCCGGTGGCGAAAGTGCGCACAATCTGGGCTCCCAGTCCGGCGCCTTCACCCGGTCCCGCCTGGGGCATTCCGACGCCGTTGTCCGCCACCGTCACGCTCAGCCGGTCGCCCTGGCGGGCCGCCCTGATCCACACCGTGCCGCCGCCCGCGGGCGCCAGCCCGTGCTCGACGGCGTTGGTCACCAGCTCGGTCAACACCATGGCCAGCGCCACCGCGTCATCGCCCGGCACATCGCCGAAGGAGCCCTCTTGGACCGTGTGGACCGGGAAGCCGGTCGAGGCGGCATCGGCCGCCAAACGCAGGGTGCGCCCGAACACCGAGTCGAAGTCGACCGTGCCGGCGATGTTCTGCGACAGGGCCTCATGGACGGTGGCGATAGTCGACACCCGCCCGATGGCGTCTTGCAGGGCGCTGCGCACCTCCGGGTTGTCGGAGCGGCGGGCCTGCATCCGCAGCAGGGCCGAGACCTCCTGCAAGTTGTTCTTCACCCGGTGGTGGATCTCGCGGATGGTGGCGTCCTTGGTCATCAGCTCCATCTCGGAGCGCCGCAAATCGGTCACGTCCCGCACCAGGATAAGCGCCCCGGTCCGGCTCCCCCGGTGCGTCAACGGCACCGAGCGCAGCACGATGGCGGCCGCCCCCAACTCGATCTCGGTGATCCAGGGGGCCCGGCCCATGGCCACCACCGGCAGGGTCTCATCGACCGAGCGCGAGCCGCGCAGCCGCTGCGCCAGCACCTCCACCAGCAGCGAGCCGGTCAGGTCCTCGATCACCCCGGCGTGGTGGAAGGCGGACAGGGCGTTGGGCGAGGCGAACAAAACCTGGCCCTGGGGGTTGAGCCGGAGCACGCCATCGCCCACGCGGGGGTTGTGGCGGGCGGTGCCGGAGGGGGCGGTGGCGGAGGGGAACTCGCCCCGGGCGATCATTCCGACCAGCTCGTCGGCGATCTGCATGTAGTTGGTCTCCAGGCGCGAGGGGCCGCGCAGGGCGCCGATGTTCCCGTGCCGGGTGACGACCGCGATCCGCCGCCCCCGGTGGACCACCGGGATGACCTCCTCGCGCACGCCGTAGGCGCCGTGCCAGCGGGGGTCGTGGTGGCGCGCGATGACGCCGGTCGCCATCACGGCGCGCATGTCCTCGCGCTGGTTGGGCTCCGCCATGGTGCCGACCACGTCCTCGTGGTAGATGGTCGAGCCCGTGCCGGGCCGGCGCAGCGCCGCGGCGACGAAGCCGCCCGCCGTGGTCGGCAGCCAGACCACCAAGTCGGCGAAGGCCAAGTCGGCCACGATCTGCCACTCCTGGGTCAGGCGCCGGATCCACTCCTGGTCCTCGGCGGCCAGATCCGACATCCGCTCGGCGATCGATGCAAACGAAGACACACCGCAGATCCTAGGCCTGCGGCGGCGCCCCGGCGGCGACATCCCCGGCGGCGCCCCAGCGGCGGCACCCCGGCGGCGGCACCCCGGCGGCACCCCGGCGGCGCCCCGGCGGCGGCACCCCGGCGGCACCCCAGCGGCGGCGCCCCGGGCGGCCAAGTAGTCTGGGTCAATGCAATTGACCGCCAGCTATGACTACAGCGCGCCGCCGGGGCGGGTGGCGCGGCTGTTCGCGGACCGCGGCTTCCAATTGGAGGCGGCCCAGGCGGCCGGCGCGGAATCCGCCCAGGTTGAAGTCACAGACGGCCCGGACGGCGCCTTCACCGTGGCGGCGCGCGCCACCAGCCCCGCCACGGCGCTGCCAGCCCAAGTCCGCGGCCTGCTGCCAGCCGGTTTGGAGATCCGCCAAGCGCAGGTGTGGGGCCAGCCGGGCCCGGACGGGGCCCGCCAGGCCAGCTTGGCCGGGGAGATCGTGGGGGCGCCAATCCAGCTGACCGGCCGCTTGGCGCTGGCGCCGGCGGCCCGGGGCAGCCGCTTCAGCTTTTGCGGCCAGGTCAAGGCGCAGCTGCCGCTGCTCGGCCCGGCCATCGAGCAGGCGGCCGCGCCCGCCATCGAGGGCTTTTGGGCGGCCCTGCACCGGGTCGCCGAGCGCTGGCTGGCCTGAGCCGCCTAAGCCTGAGCCGCCCAAGCCTGAGCTGCTTAGGCCTGAGCCGCCTAAGCCTGAGCTGCTTAGTTAGGCCTGAGCTGCCTAGGCTGCCCGAGCCCCGGCCGGGCGATCTGGGTCAGGCCGCGGCCAGCACGTCGACCACAAAGATCAGCGTCGAGTCCGGCGGGATGGTGCTGCCGCTGCCGTTCGCGCCGTAGCCCAAATCCGGCGGGATCACCAACAGCACCTGGCTGCCCACCGGCACGCCGGCCAAACCCTCGGTCCACCCGGCGATGACCTCCTGGAGCGAGAAGGAGGACGGCTCGCCGCGGTCCCAAGACGAGTCGAACTGCGTGCCGTCCCACAGCCAGCCGCTGTAGTTCGCGGTCACCGACTGGGTCTCGGCCACCTGGGCGCCGGAGCCCCGGATCAGAAGCTGGCTGACCAGCTCGGCCGGCGGCTCCGCGCCCTCGGGGATGGTGATCGAGGGCCGGCCGTCGGCGTCCAGCGCCACCTGGGGCAGGTTCGGGTCCTCGGGGACCACGGTCTCGCCCTGCGCCCGCTGCGGCACTTCTTGCACGCTCACAATGGTCAACGCCACCAGGTAGGTCTGGGCCGGGACAGGCGTGGCGGAAGCGTCGCCGGCCGCCTCCCCCTCGGTGCGGAAGGCGGCGATGACGTTGGCGCCGGCCTGCTGGCCGTTGACGGCCGCCCAGACGTAGTCGTCGGCCGGGGCCTCGGCGGCCATCTGGTAGAGGTAGGTCTGGTCTTGGTCGTAGGTGGAGGCGATCACCGTGCCGTCTTGGCCGGCCACCATGATGTAGTGGAGTTGCAAGGCGTCGCCGGGCCCGGCCTCATCCCCGTCGCCGGGCTTGGCGACGCGGAAGGCGGTGTCCTGGCCCAGGTCGAACGGCGTGGCGAAGTCCAACGATGGCGGCGTGCCGTCCACCCACTCGACCGCCGCCAACGGGTTGGCCTGCGGCGAGGGGGAGGTTTGGCCGCCTTCGCCGCCGCCGGCGCAGCCCTGGGCGAGCAGGCCCAAAAGGAGGGCGGCCGCGGCCGCCGCGAGCTTTTTCATGCGCTGTCCTTACCTGTTGGCGCCGGTTGGCGCCGGTTGGCGCGGCCTGGCGGCCGCTGGCTTGGCCCTGCGGCCGGCGGATGGCCGGGCAGGCTCGACTCGGACACCCTATAGGACGCGCCTGGCGCCGCCGTTAGAGCCGGCCCCCGGCTTGGTCGGCGATCATGTTGGACCAGCGGTCGACATCGTCCCAGTCGCGGTAGTCGCCGGCCGCGGCGCCCCACATGCGCATGGTGGCGCGCTCGGTGGAGCGCAGCGACTCCCAAGCCATGCAGCCGCCAAACATGCGGGCGCCGGCGATGCCGGAGACGCGCACCAGGGTGCGGGCGTCCGGCGGCAGCGCCACCTGGGACGGGTCCTCCACCGCCAGCGGGCCGGAGCAGAACAGGTAGGTGGCGCGCCCGGCCAGCTGGTCGCCCCAGCGGTAGACCAGCGCGGACATGGCGGGCAGCATCTTGTTGGCGTACACGCCGGTGCCCAGGACCACGATCTCGTAGCCGCCCAGCGAGGTCACGCGGTCGGCTGGGCAAACCACCGCGCCGATCCCCCGGCGGCGCAGATTTCGGGCGATGCGGCGCCCCATTTCCATCGTGGACCCGTGTTTGGATGCCACCGCGATGAGGGCTTCCATCCCCGATTCGCCTCCGCATCTGCCAATGACCGTGCTCAAACCCTAGCGGCGCCCCCGACCAGCGCACAAAGCGCCGCCCTGAGCCGCCCCGCCAGCCCAGCAGAATCACTCACTACCGTGACGGGCGTCACATTGGCGCGGCCGGAGGGGCTTTAGCGCGGTCCCCTCGCCCGGCGGGCGATCAGCGCGGGGCTGGGTCCCAAGGGCCGCCCTCGCCTCGGCTCTGCGCTGCGCCTGGCCGGCCCGGTACCGCAGACCCGTCCAAGGCCCCGTCCGCAACCGTCCCGGCCGGTACGGCGCGTACGCCGCGGAAGTGTTCGCGGGCCGCCAGGCGCCGCGCCGCAGCTCCCGGCTGACGGTAGCCGGGCTGCGGCGCAACTCCCCGGCAATCCACCGCGCCGACCGGCCCTGGTCATGGTACTTCTCGACCCGGATCCTCATCTCCAGGATCAAGCGCTTGCAATGCCGTGCCAAGGAAGCGCAACCCC
>JAITIG010000162.1 GCA_031279575.1 Bifidobacteriaceae bacterium | reverse complement strand
GGCAGGGGGCGCGGCAGCCAGAAGCGGTGCGGCGGCGGGGAAGCGGGCTGTGACCTGGACTAACGTGCCCATGGCGGGGAAGCTGAAGCGGACCTGGCGGTCCGGCCGCTGGGGCGGGTTGGCCGCCGAGGTCGTCGCTGCGGGCGGGCCGGTTGCCGAGGTGGCCGCGGCGGGTGTCACGGGGTGGGGGTGGGGGTGGCGGCGGAGCTGGCCGCCGGGGCGGGCGAGGCGGGGCGCCCCTCCTGCGAGGCGGTCAGCGCCTCGGTGGCCGCCTCAAGGAACTGGCGGTAGGCGATGGTGGCCCCGCTGACTGCCTCGACCTGGCTGGGGACGCCCACCTCCAACAGGCTGCGGGCGTAGACGTCGAACGCGGCGACAGCCTTTTGGGCGGCCCGGTAGGCCGCCCGGTTGGCGATCTGGCCGGAGGAGTCCTTGCCGTGGTCCTCGCCCTTGAGTGTGCCGTCCGCCTCGATGGAGACGTATTCGCTGGCCACAATCTCGCCCTCGGCCACGGTCAGGGTGACGCGGCCATGGGCGCCGTCGCCATCGGCGGAGGACTCGCCCACGAACACGCCATCGGTCAAAGGCGCCGACTCGTCGAAGGCCGGCGCCGCAGGGGCGCAGCCGGCCAAGCCAAACGCCGCCGCGCCCAGGCCAGCCGCGCCCGCCAACCGCCGCCACGGGGCTTGGAGGCGGGTCTGATCAGGCATGATGCACCTCCCGCACAACTTGCCCGTGGTCCAAGGCGATCTCGCGCTGGCCTTGGCGGGCCACCTCTGGATCGTGGGTGACCACCACCAAAGTGGAGCCGTCGGCGTGCAGCGAGTGGAAAATGTCCAGCACAATCTGCTCGTTGGCGGCGTCGAGGTTGCCGGTCGGCTCATCGGCCAGGATCAGCTTCGGGTAGTTGATCAGCGCCCGCGCGATGCACACCCGCTGCTGCTCGCCGCCGGAGAGCTGGGACGGCAAATGGGTGGCGCGGGCCCCCAGCCCCACTTTGGCCAGGGCCGCCAAAGCCTCCGCCTCGTCCGGCATGGAATGGTAATACTGCGCCACCATCACGTTCTCAACCGCGTTCAGATGGGGTATCAGGTGGAATTTCTGGAAGATCAAACCAACCGTGTTGCGGCGCACCGCCGCCAGCTCTTTGGGCCGCAATTCGCTCAGCTCGACTCCGTCCAAGAGCACCGTGCCGGAGGTCGGCTTGTCCATCGCCCCGACAATGTTCATCAGGGTGGTTTTCCCGGACCCGGAGGGCCCCACGATCGACAGCCATTCGCCGGCCGCCACCGTCAAATCGACATCGCGCAGAGCGTGCAGGTCGCCGTAGCTCTTGGTCACCCCGCGCAATTCCAACAGATCGGACATAATCCCCCTCGCTTCTCGCCTATTCTCCCCGCAGCACCAGGGCCGGGTCTACCGTGGCGGTGCGCCGCACCGGCGCCAGGCTGGCAGCGTACGCCACCGCGGTCGACAGGGCCACGGCCGCCGCCGCCAAGCCCCAGTTGAACCCCACGCTGCGGTGGAACACGGTCAAGCTGACCCACTGCGCGAAGCCGTACCCCAGGGCGCAGCCGAGCGCGCCGCCCGCCAGCCCCAAAGTCAGCCCCTCGGTCAAGAACTCGCGCTCGACCGCCCGGTTGGACGCCCCCAGGGCTTTGAGCAGCGCGATCTCATTGCGCCGCTCGGCGACCACCGCCATCATCGTGGTGCTGACGCCGATCATGGTCAGGGCCAGCACAATCAGCGCCACCAGCCCAAGCAGCGAGCGCAGCATGTCAAGCACGTAGCTGTCCGAGCGGGTCAGGCGTTTGACGCCCGCCGCGCTGACTTGGCCGACCTGCGCGCTGATCGCCTCGGCCAGCGCGTCGATCTCGCCGCCGTTCAGCGCCACCGAGTATTCCACGGCGTCAAGCACGCCGCTGACCTGCGTGAACGCTTCCAAATCGGCCAAGGAGAGGAACACCATCGAGTCTTCCTCGCCGCCCGTGGTGGTCACCCCCGCGACGGTGAACACCCCGCTCAGCTCCTCCGCCAGCACCTCCGCGCCCTCGCCGCCGTTGCCCGCTGCCGTGCTGTTGGCGTTGTCCGCCGTTGCGGTGGCGCCCTCGCCGCCGTTGTCCGATGCCGTGCTGTTGGCGTTGTCCGCCGCTGCGGTGGCGCCCTCGCCGCCGCCGGCTGGGGCCGCCGTCACCAACTCGACCTCGGCGCCGACCTCGAGCCCTATCCAGTCGGCGATGTCCTGGCCCACCAGGATCTCTCCGGGGGCGCTGGGCCACTCGCCGTCCACATACCAGTAGGGGCTGACCGCCCGCACCGCGGCCAGATCGGTGCCGGCCGCCAGGTAGGGCTGCTCGTTGAGGCGCACCGTCTGGTAGCGGTATGGCGCCGAGCCCACCAAGTCGCCGAGCCCGACCACCGCGTCTACCTCCGCCACCACCGCGGCCGGGATGGCCTCGAGCCCCTCGGCTGGCAGCACCAGCAGGTTGCCGCCGTAGGCCCGCATCTCGCGCGTCATCTGCCGGGGGATGTCGGTGGCGATGGTGGCCAAAGCGAACAAGGTGGTGGCGCCGATGGCGACGGCGGCCAA
>JAITIG010000085.1 GCA_031279575.1 Bifidobacteriaceae bacterium | reverse complement strand
ATGGACCTAAACCAGGTGCGCCAGCACCTGCAGGGCCTGCCCGGCGTGGTCTCGGTCCACGATCTGCACGCCTGGACCATCACCTCTGGCTTGGTGTCGCTGACGGCGCATGTGGTGGTGCAGCCGGACCGGTTCAACCCGGCGGCCTACCACGAGTTGCTGGACCAGATGGGCCAATGCCTCTCCGGCCACTTCGACTTGACTCACTCGACGTTCCAGATTGAGCCGGCCGAGCACACCGAGTCCCCCGAATTGCACCCCTGACCGCCCGGCCGAGTTGGCGGGCGGGTGTGGCCAGGCGGGCCCAGGCCGGACCCGCCAGCGCGAAGATGGCCGGGCTGACCAGGTAGCGGTAGCGCGGTTGGGCCTCGATCACCAGGTGGGCCAGGAAGTAGGCCGCGACCAGGCAGCCGAGGAAGGCCGCCAGCGCCCCCCAGCGCCGCCGCCGGCCGATCGCCGCGGCGCCCCAGGCGGCCAGCACCACCGCCGGCAGGAAGATGCCGCGCTCCAAACCCACCATCAAGTAGGCCGCGGTGGCGGTCTTGGCATCGGGCAGGCTGTAGGTTGGGTTGCCCGCCAGGGCCGGGTTGAAGGCGAACAGCGCCGTGTCGTTTTCCACCCAAAGGTGCCTCAGTTGGCGCCCCAGGATGTATCGCCAGGTCTGCGGTAGCTGGCGGAGGTCGCGGGCCAGGATGTCGCGGGCGGCGGCCCGCGCCTCCGCTTTGGGTTGGGCGGCGTAGGCGCCGATGGCGGCGGCATCGTCCCGGAGTTGGTCCGGGCCGGCCAGGGCGCAGATGAATTTCCACTCCGGCAGGTTGGAGGCGACCCCGCCGGGGTTGACGCCGCTGGCTTTGACGGCCGCGCCCGCGCCCAGCGCCAGCAGCGCGTAGGCGGCCAGGGCGGCGCCCGCGGCCGCGCCGGCCGCCAGGCCAGGCCGCCGCCCGCGCCAGCCGCGCCGCCCGCGCCGCCCTTGCCGCCCGCGCCAGCCGGTGGCCAAACCCAGGCCGATGCCGCCCGCCAGGGCCAGCCAAACCAGCGGACCGGCCGGCCGGATCAGGTTGCCGAGTTGTAAAACCAGCCCGCCGGCCAGCCCCTGGGCCACTCCAGGCGCCGCGGCGCGCCACCCGCCCTGCCCGCCCCGGGCCGCCCGGGCGCAGGCGGCCAGCACCATGAAGGCCCCCAGGTAGAGCAGAAAGGTGGAAAGGTGGTCGTTGGTCAGCACATTTGCCAGCAGATACGGCCCCGGGTAGGCGCAGTAGGCCAAGCTGGCGGCGATCCCGCCCACCGCCGAGCCGCTGAGCCGGCGCGCCGCCAGGAACACCAGCAGGTTGGTCCCGGCCATCGCCAGCGCGTTGGCCGCCAGCAGCGGGACCAAAGAGCCGCCGCCCAGTTTGACCAGCGCCGCCTCCCACAGGGCGAACGGCGTCTGGTAGGCGAAGAAGTGCCAGTAGGCCGAGGTGTTGAAGCTGTGGTCGCCCGCCGCGATGCTTTGGGCGGCTTGGTAGATCATCAGGAAATCGGACCGCTGCGCGGTTTTCAGCGCCAAAGCCGGGACCAGTTTGACTGCCAGGAAGAAGGCGAACAGGCTGGCCGGCACCGCCCAGGCGGGCGCGCCGAGCGACCGCCAGGCCCGTAGCGCGCGCTGGCCGCCCAGCCGCCAAAGGCCGATTCCGCCCGCCCCCGCCCCGCCGGCCAGCAGCCACCAACCCCACGGGTAGGAGGGCGCGGCGCCTGATTCCCCCAGGGACAAGGCCAGCGGCAGCACCAGCACCGTGGCCGCGATCAGCCCCAAGGCGCCGCATGTTGCCAGGCACGCCAACCGCCTGGCGGCGCTGGCCAGCTTGTCTTGCCCCATGCCTCTCCTTTGGCGCACCCGGCGGCCCGGCCGGATCCGAGGGCCTGATTGGCCTGATTCGGGTCGGATTGGCCCCTGGCGCCAGGCGTGGCCGGCCGCGCGGGGGGTTTCCCCCCGGCCGCCAGGCTCTGGTGGGGCGTCCAAACCGACGATGCTAGCACGGCCGCCCTGGCCAAGCCTGGGGGCCTGGCCAAACGGGGGGGCCTGGCCAAACCTGGGGGCGGGCCAACCTGGGGGCGGGCCAACCTGGGGCGGGCCAACCTGGGGCCCGGTTTGGGCGAACGCGCCTGGCGGCGGGCGCGCCGGGCAGCGGGAGAGTTTCGCTTTGGCCGCGGCTGGTGTCAGACCTCGCTGTTAGCATGGCTGGGCAAGGTCAGCGCCTGGCAAGGCGGCTGCGTCTGGATTATCCCCCGGAGGTTGGAGAGGCGTTTGTGAAGCTACTAGCCACGGCGCTGCGCCGGTTGACCCGCTGGCCGTTTGTGCGCCAGGTGCTGTTGTACGGCGTGTTCGGCCTGATCGCGGCCGGGGCCGACTACTTGGCCTTCTTGGAGCTGCGCGCTTGGGGTTTGCCGTTGCAGGTGGCCAATCTGGTCAGCGTCCACCTGGGTATGGCGATCAGTTTCACTTGCAACGCCTTTTTCAACTTCCGGCGCACCAACGCGCTGGTCCGCCGGGCCGGGGTGTTCTTGGCTGTGGGTTGGACTGGTTTGGGGCTGTCGGCCCTGATTTTGCACCTCGGGGTGGTGGCGTGGGGCGCCCCCGAGCGCGGGGTCAAGGCCGCGGCGATCATTGTGGTGGCGGCCTTCCAGTTCACCTTGAACAAGTTGGTGACGTTCCGCATCGCTTGGGATTCCCCGCCCGATGCCGCCGCCCCGCCTGCCCCGCCCGATGCCGCCGCCCCGCCCGATGCCGCCGCCCCGCCTGCCCCGCCCGGAGCCGCCGCCCCGCCCGGTGCCGCCGCCCAGCCCGGTGCCGCCGCCCTGCCCGGTGCCGCCGCCCTGCCCGGTGCCGCCGCCCTGCCCGATGCCGCCGCCTCGCCCGGTGCCGCCGCCCCGCCTGCCCTGCCCGGTGCCGCCGCCTCGCCCGGTGCCGCCGCCCCGCCTGCCTCGCCGGATGCTGCCGCCCCGCCAGACGCCGCCCCGACTGCGCCGCCGCCCGATGCTGCCAGCCCGCTCGCACCGGCGGCTGCGGCCCAGCCTGGCCGGGGGCCAGTTGCCGGCCCGGCGGGGCCGGCCGGGCCAAACCCGCCGCCGGCGGGCGCGGCAGCGGGCAAAATGGGCTCACCGGGGGCGGGCGCGGGGCCTGCCGGGGAGCCTGGAAAGACTAAGGAGGCGCGCCATGGCTGACAAACTTTACGCGGTGATCCCCGCCTACAACGAGGCGGACAACATCGCCGCCTTGGTCGAAGAGTGGGCTCCGGTGATCGCCGCGACCGGCCCGCAGGCGCGCCTGCTGGTGGTGGACGACGGCTCGAAAGACAACACCTTGGAACTGCTCCAGGAGTTGGCGCAGCGCCACGGCCCCACCTTGGAGGTGGCGACCAAGCCGAACTCGGGCCACGGCGCGACCTTGCTGTTCGGCTACCGGCGGGCGCTGGAGGCGGGGGCGGACTTCGTGTTCCAAACCGATTCCGACCGGCAGACCCTGCCGGGCGAGTTCCCCCGCTTCTGGGACCTGCGGGACCAAGCCGACGCCGTCATCGGCTGGCGCACCCAGCGCCAGGACGGGTGGTCGCGGGTGGTGGTGACCCGGGTCTTGCGGCTGGTGGTGCGGCTGGTGTTCGGCGTCAAAGCGCCGGACGCCAACTGCCCCTTCCGGCTGGTGCGGGGGCCGGCGCTGGCGGCCGCCTTGGAGCAGATCCCGGCCGGGCACAATTTGGCCAATGTGCTCCTGACCGTCCGCCTGATCCAGGCCGGCCGGCCGCTGCGCTGGCTGCCGGTGACGTTCCGGCCCAGGCAAGGCGGCGTCAACTCGATCAACATCCCCCGGATTGTTGGGATTGGCCGGCGCGCCGTGGGCGATTTCCGCCGCCTGCGGGCCCCAAAGGATCCGCCCGCCCAGTCGGCGTCCTAGCCGGCGCGCCGTGGGCGATTTCCGCCGCTTGCGGGCCCCAAAGGATCCGCCCGCCTAGCCGGCGCCCTGGCCGGCGAGCCGTGGGCGATTTCCGCCGCCTGCGGGCCCCAAAGGATCCGCCCGCCCAGCCGGCGCCCTGGCCGGCGCGCCGTGGGCGATTTCCGCCGCCTGCGGGCCCCAAAGGACCCGCCCGCCCAGCCGGCGTCCTAGCCGGCGCCCTGGCCGGCGTCCTAGCTGCCGCAGCTGGCGCCCTGGCCAGGGCCGGGCTGGGCGGCTGGGGGACGCCAGGGGACATTAGGGTTAAAGGTATGTCGATTTGCGTCACCGGCGGGGCCGGTTACATCGGAGCCCATATTGTGCGCCTGCTGGAACGGGCCGGACACGAGGTCATCGTGATTGACGACCTGTCCTACGGCGACGCCGGGCGGGTGGGCCACGCCGCGCTGGTGCAACTGGATTTGGCGGACACCGCCGAGCTGCCGCGCCTGCAGGCCGCGCTCGACGGCTGCACGGCGGTGGTCCATGTGGCCGGCCGCAAGCAAGTCGGGGAATCGGTGCAGCGCCCGGCCTGGTACTACCAGCAAAACGTGGGCGGCATGGCCAATCTGCTGATGGCGATGGAGGCGCAGGGGGTGGGCCGGTTGGTGTTCTCGTCCTCGGCCGCCACCTACGGCCAGCCGGTGGTGGACCGGGTGCGGGAGGACATCGCCATGAAGCCGATCAACCCGTACGGGAAGACCAAGCTGATTGGCGAGTGGCTGGGCCGCGATGCCGCCCGGGCCTGGGGTTTGCGCGTGGTCAACCTGCGGTATTTCAACGTGGCCGGCGCGGGTTGGGACGACTTGGGCGACCCGGCGGTGCTGAACCTGATCCCAATGGTTTTGCAGAAGCTCTACCAAGGCCAGCGGCCGGCGGTGTTCGGCGCGGACTACCCGACTCCGGATGGCACCTGCGTGCGCGACTACATCCATGTGGTGGACATCGCCACCGCCCACATGATCGCCTTGGATTACTTGGAGCGCGAGCAGCGGCCGTTTGACGCCTTCAACATTGGCACCGGGGCGGGCAACTCGGTGCGCCAGGTGGTGGAGATGGTGGGGGAGGTGACAGGCCTGGACACCACCCCGGTGGTCGAGCCGCGCCGGCCGGGCGACCCGCCGGTCCTGATTGGCGATGTCGACCGGATTGAGCAGGTCTTCGAGTGGAAAGCGCAGCATGATCTGCGCTCGATTGTGGATTCCTCGTGGCGGGCTTGGCAGGCCGGCCCCAAACGCGTCAGGCTCTGAGCCGCCCGGCGGGCCCAAGGCCCCCGCTAACAGGCCGCGCCCGCGCCCGCGCCGGCGCCTGGGACAGGCTTGCCAAGTGGTGGGCGCGGCGGGCGGGTATCCGCCTGGTGAGTCGAAGCGGGCGCGCCCGGCGGCGCTCGCGCCGGCGGGGCAGACTGGCTCCTGAACGGCCCCCGGGGGAGGCCGCCCAGGCATCTCCTCCCCTTGGGCCGCAACCGAAGGGAGACGCCCAAATGATCACTGTTCGCGACTATTCCGAGGTCAACCCGGTTTTTGCCCGCCCCGGGGAGCCGGTCTTCGCGCCGCGCCACCAACTGCCGGACTCGGGTCTGCTGCCGGAGACCGCCTACCAGCTGGTCCACGACGAGTCCATGCTGGACGGCAACGCCCGGCTCAATCTGGCCACCTTTGTCTCAACCTGGATGGATGACTACGCCAACCGGCTTTACGCCGAGGCCTTCGACAAGAACGCCATCGACAAAGACGAATACCCCCAGACGGCGGCGATTGAGCGGTACTGCTGGCGCATCTTGGCGGATTTGTGGCACGCCCCCAACCCGGCCCAGTCCATCGGCACCTCGACCACCGGCAGCTCGGAGGCGTGCATGCTGGGCGGCCTGGCCTTGAAGCGGCGCTGGCAGCAGGCCCGCCGCGCCCAGGGCAAGTCGACTGACAAACCCAATTTGGTGATGTCCTCAGGCGTCCAGGTTTGCTGGGAGAAGTTCTGCAACTACTGGGATGTTGAGATGCGCCAGGTCCCCATCAGCTTGGAGCACAAGCTCCTTGACGGCTCTGACCTGGACAAATACTGCGATGAGAACACTATTGGGGTGGTCGCCATCATGGGTGTGACCTACACCGGCATGTATGAGCCGGTGGATCAGATAGCCCAGGCGCTGGACCGCATCCAGCTTCAGACGGGTTGCGACATCCCGATCCATGTCGATGGCGCCTCGGGGGCGATGATCGCCCCGTTCTGCCAGCCGGACCTGCTGTGGGATTTCCGCCTGCCCCGGGTGGCCTCGATCAACACCTCCGGCCACAAGTACGGCCTGGTTTACCCCGGGCTGGGCTGGGTGGTGTGGCGGGACGCCTCGCTGCTGCCGGATGATCTGATTTTCAAGGTCAGCTACCTGGGCGGCGACATGCCCACCTTCGCGTTGAACTTCTCCCGGCCGGGGGCGCAGATCCTGCTCCAGTATTACCTGTTCCTCAGGTTGGGCCGGGCCGGCTATACCCGGGTGCAGCAGGGTTCGCTCGATGTGGCCCACTTCTTGGCCCAGTCGATCGCCCAACTGGGGCCGTTCGAGTTGTGGAACGACGCCTCCGACATCCCGGTTTTCGCCTGGTATTTGAAGCCCGATGCCGCCCGCGCCTGGTCGTTGTACGACTTGTCGGACCGGTTGCGCGTGCGCGGCTGGCAGGTGCCCGCCTACCCCATGCCGGAGGCGTTGCAGGATTTGACCGTGCAGCGCATTGTGGTGCGCAACGGTGTCTCAATGGACCTGGCGGACCGCCTGATGGGGGACATCCGCGCGGCGGTGGCGTTCTTGGACGCCCGGGCTGGCGCGGGCGCCTCGGCCCAGCCCGCCAGCGACTCCCAACCGAGTTTCCACCACTGACCGTTGGCCGCTGGGCCCCGCCGCCCGCCGGGTGGCGCGCGCCAGCCGGCCTGCCGCCCAGTTCGCGCCGCCCGCCTAGGAGGTTTCACCATGGCTATCACGCACCCGCCCACCGGCTCGCACGATGCCGCCGCCCCACCCCCAGCCGCCGCGCCACCTCCCGTTTGGCCCCCGGCCGCCGCGCCCGCGGCTGGCGCCGCCGCGGCTGGCGCGCCCGCCGCGCCGGCCTGGCCTGGCGGCGGGGGGCCGGCCGGCGCCGCCGCGCCACCTCCCGATTGGCCCCCGGCCGCCGCGCCCGCCTGGCCGGTGGCCGGAGGGCCGGCCGCTGCGCCCGCGGCTGGCGCGCCCCCGGCCGCCGCGCCACCTCCCGTTTGGCCCCCGGCCGCTGCGCCCGCCTGGCCGGTGGCCGGAGGGCCGGCCGCCGCGGCCGCGCCTGCGGTGCGCGCGGCCGCGCGGCCGGCCGCGGCGCCGGCCAGTCCTCTTTCCGGGGCGCGGCACGCCGCCGGCAGCGGCCGGCGCGGCGGGGCGGTGGGGCTGGGCGGCGGGCAAGCGGCATCGGGCGGCGGGAGCGGGCGGCGGCCAAACGCCTACCTGAGCGTGTTCAACATCGCCATGATGACCACCGTCACCGTCATGTCGCTGCGGGCGCTGCCAACCATGGCCACCTACGGGCTGGGCTCGGTCACCATGTGGCTGGTCCCGGCGCTGCTGTTCTTGGTGCCAACCGCGCTGGTGGGCGCGGAATTGGCCACCACCTGGAAGGGCGGGGTGTTTGTGTGGGTGCGCGAGGCCATCTCAGACCGGTTCGGCTTTACCGCCATCTGGCTGCAGTGGGTCCAAAACGTGGTCTGGTACCCCACCCAGCTGGCCTTTGTGGCGGCCGCCTTCGCCTTCATGGTGGGCTTGCCCTCGCTGTCCAACTCCGGCGTGTTCACCGCCGTGGTGATCTTGGCCGTCTACTGGCTGGCCACCATCGTCACCCTGCGCGGCGGCAACCTGTTCGCCAAACTGTCCTCCTGGGGCGGGGTGGTCGGCACCATTGTGCCGGGCGTGCTGCTGGTGGTGCTGGGCGCCATGTGGCTGGGGGGCGGCAACCCGTCCCAGGCGCCGCTGGAAGCCTCGCGCCTGATCCCGCCGTTCACCGGCATCGCCTCGATTGTGCTGGTGGTCTCCAATGTGCTGGCCTTCGCCGGCATGGAGGTCAACGCCGTCCACGCCGGTGCGATGCGGGACCCGAGCCGGGGCTACACCAAGGCCATGCTGCTGGCCTTCGGGTTGATCCTGGCGGTTTGCATTCTGCCGACCATCGCCGTGGCGGTGGCCGTGCCGCGCCGGGAACTGGGCTTCACCAACGGCATCTTCATGGCTTTTCAGACTTACCTGGACCGTTTCGGGGTTGGCTGGGCGGTTTACGCCGTGGCCGGGGCGATCGGCTTGGGGGCGGTGGCCTCGGTGGTGACTTGGGTGGCGGGGCCCTCGGCCGGGTTGCTGGCGGCCGCCCGCACCGGGCTGCTGCCGCCGTTCTTGCAGAAGCGCAACCGGCACGGCGTCCAGGAGGGCATTTTGGCGGCGCAGGGCGTTGTTGTCTCGCTCCTGGCGTTGCTGTTTGTGCTGGTGCCCAACGTGTCCAACGCGTTTATCGCGCTGGTGGACATGGCGGCCGCGCTGTATGTGGTGATGTACCTGCTGATGTTCGCCTCGGCTGTCATCCTGCGGCGCAAACGCCCAGATGTGCCCCGCGGCTACCGCGCGCCGGCCTTGCCGCTGGTGGCCGGGGTGGGCTTTGCGGCCTGCTTGCTGGCATTGGCGATGGCGTTCATCCCGCCCGCCGGCCACGGCAGCATTGGCCCGGTGCCCTACCCGCTGATGGTGGCCCTGGTGGTGGTGGTGCTGGGCGCGCCGCCGCTGCTGTTCTACCAGTTCCGCCGGCCAAGCTGGGACCTGCGCGCCCAGGCGGCGCCGGGCGGTGCGGGAGCGCCGGGCGGGTTGGCCGCGCCGGGCGCGCCGGGAGCGCCGGGCGGGTCGGGAGCGCCGGGCGCGCCGGGAGCGCCGGGCGGGTCGGGAGCGCCGGGCGGGTCGGGAGCGCCGGGCGGTGCGGGAGCGCCGGGCGGGTTGGCCGCGCCGGGCGGTGCGGGAGCGTCGGGCGGTGCGGGAGCGCCGGGCGGGTTGGCCGCGCCGGGCGGGTCGGGTGCGCCGGGCGGTGCGGGAGCGCCGGGCGCCCAGGCGGACTGACCGGCGGTTGGCTGGCGGTTGGCTGGGGGCCGCGCGTCAAGCGGGGATGCGCGCCAAGCCGACCAGCATGCGCTTCAGCAACGCCTGGTCGATCTCGGCTTCCTCGAAATCCAGGTAGTCCGGGATGAACTCAACTTCGGTCGCGCCCCGCAGCACCTGCCGCAGCCGGGAGTGCCGGTCTCCGACGACCGACAACCAGGCGGCGATAGCTGCTTCGACCTCGTGGGCGGACCTGCCTTTGGCAACGGGCGGTTCGCTAACCGCAATTGCCGTGCTGCCTGCAAGTCCCATGCGGTAAGGATACTGAACGCTGGGCAATCGGGCCAAGAATTGTGAAGGATTTGAGTAGTATCCCCCATTTTGGGCCTCATTTGGCGGGCTAGCGGGCCATCAGCCCCCAATCCGGCTGGGGACCTAGGTCCCGTTTGGCTGGGCCGGCCGCGCTGGCCGCGCCGCGCCGGGGCCCTGGCCGGCGGGCGGCGCGATGGCGCTGGGCGCCGGTCCGGGCGCGGCGCGCCAAGCGCAAATCGCGCCGCAATTGAGCGGGCCGCATTTGCCGCGTCGCCCGCGGCACGGCGGCCGATTTGCCTGGCCGGGCCCGCCGGGGGTGGGGGAATGGCCGCGTTTTGGGCGCCGCCGCCAAGACCAAGCCGGAAACTGTACCAGTGCCTCAGCATCCGAGCGGGCTATTCGCGATGAGGGGAAAAACATGAAGACCATGTATAGGCGTATCGGGCTGGGTTTGACCGCTGTGCTGGTGACAGGTTTCGTCGGCTTGGTCGACTTCGGCGGGGCCGCGGCCGCCCCGCCGGCCACGATCGACTTCTCCGAAGTGTTCAACGAGAACGCCAACGGCGCCATCATCACCATCGGCAACACACTGCTGACCTGCCCGGAGACCCCTGGCACGGCGGCGGCCGAATATTGCCCCAAGGCCCACGCCGGCACCTCCATCATGGACAATAACGACTTCCGCATGATCCAGCTCGACGCGGACAGCGACCCGGCCACCACCAAGAACTCGTCCTCATCCGATTTGATTCTGCCCGCGGGCGCCTCGGTCTTGTGGGCGCATCTGTATTGGGGCGCCCGGCTGGCCGCCGGCACCCAGGGCGTGGCCGGCGACGCGAGCCTGGCCTCCCAGATGAAGTTCAAGCTGCCGGGCGCGGCCGCCTACAGCGACATCGCCGGCACGGTGATCGCCTTGAACTCCGGCCAGAAGAACGCCTACCAGGCCGTCGCGGATGTGACCGGCATAATCCAGGCCCTGGCCAACCCCAACGGCACCTATTGGGGCGGGGATGTGGAGACCGGCACGGGCCTGGACCGCTACGCGGGTTGGGCCCTGACGGTGGTCTATTCCGCTCCGGGTTTGCCGCTGCGGAATCTGACCGTGTTCGAGGGGTTCAAGACGGTCGGCTCGGGCTATCCGGCGGATGTCAAGGTCGAGGGCTTCCTAGCGCCCAAGACTGGTCTGGTGGACGCCCAATTGACCATGGTCGCCTATGAGGGCGATTTGGCCCAGACCGGCGACTACACGCTGCTGAGCAGTGACACCTCCAAGAGCTCAACCCAGCTGGCCACCCCGGTCTCGCCCGGCTCGAACTTCTTCGACTCGGTGAACTCGCTGGCCGGCGCCTCGGTCGCAACCCGGGACCCGGCTTACAAGAACATGCTCGGATTCGACATCAAGAACCTGGGCGTTTCCGGCGCCATCGGCAACGGCGCCAAAGAAGCGACCTTTAACTTCCGCTCGGCGGGCGATGTCTACTATCCGGGCGTGCTGGGCTTGGCGATCAACTTGTACGCGCCGGACTTCACCTCCTCGACCAAGACGGCGGTCAACGTCACCCACCCGAACCAGCCCGCCTTCCCCGGCGACACGCTGCAGTACACCGTCATGTTCGCCAATTCCGGCCAGGACAACGCTGTCGGGGCGGTCGCCTGCGATGCGCTGCCCGCTGATGAGGTCGATTACGTCCCCGGGTCCATTGTCCTGCTGGGAACGGCCGATCCGGACGTGGGCACGCCGGTGGGGATCCCAGACGACGGCTCCAGCTACGGCCAGTACGATGCCGCCTCCCGCACGCTGTGCATGAACTTGGGCAAGGGCGCCGTCAAGCCCTACCAGGCGGGTCGCAGCGGCGGCGGGCGGATCGATGTGCTGGAGGCCACCGTCTACCAGTTCCAGGTCAGGGTCAAAGACGAGGCCGGCGGCAAGACGGTCAGCAACATCGTCAACCTCCAGTACACCACCGACACCACCGAGATCTCGGCCGTCTACGACCCGCCGCCGGCCGTCACCCCGGTGGGCGTGATGGCTGATGTGAAGATCGCCAAGACGATTGTGGGCGGCGCGGTGATCGCGGGCCACCCGTTCCAAACCAGGTTGACGGTCGACAACATCAACGGCCCCAGCGGCGCCAAGGGCGTCACGGTGACCGATCCGCTCCCGGCCGGGTTCACCGCCACCCAGGCGGTTTGGGCCTCGGTGCCGGCGGCCCGGGCCGGCACCTGCCCGCTGCCTGCGGCCGGCGGCACGCTGACCTGCGATTTGGGCGATATGGCGCACGGTGAGACGATCGCGATCACGCTGACCGGCGCGGTCGACTCGGCTTCGCTGGCGACCTCGCTTTCCAACGTCGCCTCGGTCGCCACCGATTCCTACGACCCGGACATGTCGAACAACATCGCCACCGCCTCGGTGCCCATGACCCACCAGGCGGACTTGAAGATCGAGAAGACCCCGAAGACCTCCACCGCGGTCCCCGGCTCTGAGATCACCTGGACCTTGAAGGTGACCAACAAGTGCGCCGCGCCCGCCGCGCCGGACGGCGCGGATTGCCTCTCGGACGCGACTGGCGTGGTCATCACCGACACGGTGCCGGAGCCGACCAAGCTGATCCTGGAAAGCGCTGTCGGCGGCGACGGCACGGGCGGCGACGAGGGCGATGTGCCGGTCGATTGCACCGGCACCTTGGCCAGCGCCGCGTCGTTGCAGTGCCAAGTCAACACCTCCGATGCTGGGCGGCTCAAGCCCGGCCAGACCGCCGTGGTCACGGTCAAGGCCTATCTGACCGGCAATGTCACCGCCGCCGATGGCGCGATCAAGAACAACGCGGCGGTCACCTCCGCCACCTTCGACCCCGACCAGGCGGACAACCTTGACACCGCCACGGTGGTGGCTGGCAGCCCGGTCTCCGATATCCAGCTGGTCAAGAAAGCCTCGGCCGCCAGCGCGGTGCCCGGCCGGCATTTGGATTACACCATCACGGCGGAGAACTTCGGCCCCTCGGACGCCTCCGATGTGGTCATCACCGACGCCTTCCCGGCCGGTTTGACGGCGGACGGGCAAACCCA
>JAITIG010000044.1 GCA_031279575.1 Bifidobacteriaceae bacterium | reverse complement strand
ACCGCCTGCTGCGCGGCGTTGAGCCGTCCCAGCGCCGAGCGCGCCGGCTCCCAGCGCGTCCCCGGCGGGGCTTGGCCCGCCACGCCGCACAACACCAGGCCGATGCCGTCGCCCACCGGCAGGCTCTCGGCTTCCGGCAGCGCTTGGTCGGCTTGGGCCAGGCTGGCGCCGCTGAGCAGCAGGAACGGGGACGCGCCTGGCACCACCGCGATTCGAATGGGGGAAGCCACCCCCCAACGCTAGCCTGCCGCCAGCCGGGCGCCGCCAGCGGCGCCGTCCGGCCCGGCATGCGCGCCGCGGGCCCCGCTCCCGGCGCTGGCGCAGGCGATGAGGCCCGGCCCGGGTGCCGATGACGTCAGCGGCGCCTGGTCCTGCCGCTGGTGGCAGCGTTGCCTGTTGGGCCCGGCCCCGTTGGGCGGATGGCGTCGGCGGCGCCCGGCCCTGCCGCGGGGGCTGGCCTTGCTGGTTGGGTTTGGGCGGGGGCGGTCGGGTCAGCGGCGCCAGGACACCTCGCCGAGGAAGACTCCGCGCCGGCGCAGCCCGGCCTCGATGCGGTCCAGGTCGCCGGGGCGCGGCAAGCCCACCATGACCAGGTCGCCATCGGCGGCGACGGCTTGCATGCGGGGGGTCTGGTCGCTTAGCGGGTAGCGGGCGCGGCCCAGGGCGGTCAGGGCCAGCAACTCTTGGTTGGCGCTCGCCACCAGCGGCTCCGCGCTGGGCTGGGCTTGGCGGTAGGGGCCGGCCACGGCCGCGTCCACCAGCCCCCACAGCGGGCCGGCCCGGCGGCGGCCGGCGGCGGCCGGATAGCCCGTGAAAACGAGCACGTCAAACGGCTTGGGATGGGAGTCGCCGGCGCGGGCTTGGCGCACGGCGGCGGTGACTTGCCGCACCACCTGGGCCAGGGCTTCGGCTTGGTCCAACGGCTCGCCGCCGGTCAGAGTCAGGCCGTCGAGGTCGCCTTGCAGGGCGGTTTGAGCCAGAACTTCGGCCAGGCGGTCTGCGGCCCAGTCGCGCCCGGCGCCGCGCTGCCAGGTGTCCACCGAGGCGCAACCCGGGCAGGCCAGGCGGCAGCCTTGGACCCACAGCCCCACCCGCCGGCCCCATCCCAGCACAGTCACAGGCGCCAAAATGCGGTTGACCTCGATCACCGCCCCGCCCCCCGGCCCACCGGGCCCGGCCGGCCCTTGGCCCATCGCTCGAACCCCCTCGCCCACGTCCGCGCCAGGTTAGGCGAGTTCGGCCAGGAGGGCTTCGGCGGCCGCGATCAGGCGGGCAATCTCGGCGCCATCGGCGGCGTCCCGCGCCTCGGCCCCGTCGGCTGCCGGGCTGGGGGCGGCGGCATCGGCGGTGGGCGCGCCCGGCCCGGCGGCATCGGCGGCGGGCGCGCCCGGCCCGGCGGCATTGGCGGGCGCGCCCGGCTGGGCGGCATCGGCGGGCGCGCCCGGCCCGGCGGCATTGGCCCAGGCTAGGCGCTGGAGCGCGCCCAAGGCGCCGGCGGCCAGGACGCGGGCGTCCCCGGGGCGGTCGAGATGGCGGGCCGCCACCTGGGCGGCCGCCAACTCGGCGGCGCCCCCGGCCAGCGGATCGCCCGCCTCGCGGTAGGAATCGGCCGCCTCCAAGAATTGCGGCAGGGCCTCGCCGGGGCGCTCCAGGCTGAGCAGAACCCGCGCCCGGGAGTCCAGCAGATCGGCCGCCCGCCAAGCGGCCTGGTCTTCTAGCGCGGTGCGCCGCGCCTGGGCCAGATCATCCAGCGCGGTGGCGTCGCCCAGCCGGCCTTTGGCCAGGGCGCGGGCCTCCAGGATCGCCACAGCCAGGGGCCGCAGCGCCTCCAGGGCTTCCCAACTTGCCCCCTCGAGCACGCCGAAAGCCCGGTCAAAGCACTCGACGGCCTCCTCGTGGCAGTCGTGGCCGCGGAGCAGGTTGCCCTGGCGCCAATAGCAGCGGGCCTGCCCTTCCGCATGTTCGGCTTGTTGCCACAGCGCCGCCGCCCGCTGCCATTGCCGCAGCGCCTGGTTCGGTTCGCCCGCCTGTTGGTAGGCCCGGCCCAGCAACTCGCGCGTGTCCGCGATGTGGCCTGGCGGCGCCTGGTCGATCTCCTCGAAGGCCAACATGTCGCACGCGGCCTCGATCGCCGGCCAGGTTTGGCCCTGTTCCAGCAGCACGCCGCTCAGCGCGGCACGCTGCGCCAAGGCATACCCGCCGTCGAGTTCGGCCGCGCGGATGGCGTAGCGGAACCGGGTGGCGGCCTCGGCCGGGTTGCCGCTGGCCCACAGCACCTCTCCGGCCTGGTGCGCCGCTGCCGCCGCCGGGCGGTGGAAGCCGAGCCCGGTGTGGATCTCGGTGGCTTGGTCGGCGTCGGCGGCGGCCTCGGCCAAGCGGCCGGCATCGGCAAGCCGCTGGGCCCGCCAGCACAGCAAAGCGGCGCGCATCCCGGCAGGGATGTCCATGCCCAGACAGCGCCCGATGCCGTCGATCACCTCGGCGCGGCCGGCCCAGGGCAGTTGGGCCTGGGTCATCAGGGCGCCGAGCTGGGCCATCGACCCGGCCGGGGCGGTTGCCAGCGCCAGCGCCAGGCAGCGCTTGATCTCCTCGGCCCAGGGGCCGCCTTGGGGGTTATCTGGGGCCGCGGCCGGCGGGCCGGGCGGGGCGCTGGCCGGCGGATCGGATTGGGCGGCGCCTGGCGGGTCGGCTGGGGCGGGATGGCCGGGGGCGCCAGAGCTGGCATCGGCGGCGTGGACCAACTGGTGGGCCAGTTTCCCGGCCAGCACAGAGATGGCCGCATCTGGGCAGTCAAGGGTTTGGGCCCGTTCCAGGGCCACCCTGATGGCATGCGGGCTGCCGGGACGGAAGAGCGCCAAGCCGGCCAAGGCCTCGACTTCCGCCTCCGCCTCGCGCCCCAGCGAGCGCGTGTATGCCAGGCGCTCGGCCAGCGCCGCCTCCGCTTCCGCCTCCCGGTCCTGGGCCGCCAGGGCCGCGATCAGCGCGCTGTGGGCGACCAACCGCAACTCGGCCGGCGTTTTGCCAACCGCCCACCCCGGCGCCTGCGCGGCTGGCGGCTCGGCGCTGCCGGGTGGCGCGGCATCGGGCGGGGGGAGGGTCGCCAACTCTAGGGCGCGGCGGGCGTAGGTCTCTTGGAGCTGGTGGAGATTCGCCCCGGAGGCGGAGTAGGCCATGTCGAGCAGGCCCGGCAAGTCGGTCGGCTCGGCCGGGGGCGCCGGCGGCGGCGGGGCCCAGCTCCCGGCCTCCAGCGGCAGGTCGTAGGGCTGGTCGAGCAGCGCCCGGGTGGCGGCCACCTTGTCGGAGATGTAGCTGTTGCCGTTGCGGGCGTCGAAGGCGGCGGCCAGCGCGGCGGCGGCCGCCCAAGCTTTGCCGGCCAAGTCTGACGCCGTCCGCACCGCTGGCCCGCCCGGCCCGGCCTCCAGCCCCAAGGCCGCCGCCACCTCGGGCCGCTCTGCGCCGCGCACCGGGCGCTGGCCTTGCCCCGCCCGCTCGAGCGACTCGAACACCACGCCCAAAGCGGCCAGCGCGTCGAGCCGGCTGCTTTCGTCGAGAGGGTTGCCCGCCAGGCTCGGCAGGTGCCGCTCAGCTAGGCGCAAGGCCCGCGCGAGGTTGCCGGTGATGCTGCAAAACACCAGATGGTCGGCCATGGCGCTAAGATTTCCGCGGCTTTGGCGGAGCAGGGCGTAGCTGCGGGCGTGGGCGGCTTTGGCGTCCTCGAAGCGCCCCGCCCGCAGCATCGGCGCCAGCGCGCTCGCCAGCGCCGCGGCGGGTTGGTCGACGCAGCGCAGATCGCGCTCGACCATCTCGTCTATTAGGCGCAACATCTCGTCGTCTTGGCCCCAAGCGGCGGCGAAGCCGGCCTCGGCGCTCAAAGAGCAAGCCTCGCAATCGGAGTGGCTGTCGCGCGGTGTCGCCGCCAGGATCTCCCGCCAGTGTTTGGCCCGCTCGATTTGCCCGGTGCCCCAAGCCTGCCCAAACCGTTTCGCGATGACCGCGTGCACGCCTAGGCCGGCTTTGCGGTAATGGTCCTCGAAGTCGTCCAGCAGGGCCTCGATCTGGTCCAGCGAGAAGGCGGTCGACCGGCGCAGGGCCCCGGGCATCCACTTGTACTGCCACATCAAATCGGCCGGGCCGCCAATTCCGCTGGGGAAGCGCCGCGGGTCGGAATCGTGTTTGGCCAGGCACCAGGCGAAGCTGGACAGCTGCGTGTCGGTGTCGCCGTTGTGGCTGGCCGATGACGTCAACCGCACCCGCGCTTGGTACTCCAGGTCCTCGTCTTCGGCCAGGCGGGCCATCTCGACCGCCTGCTTGGTCAAGGCGAACTCCTCCGGCCCGGCGGGCGTCTGGTCGATCCGGCCGAGCAGGGCCAGGATCTCGGACTGCTCAGGTGTCGGCGGCATCGGCCGCCTCCTTTCCACTGCCGGGCGGCGGACCGGCCGGGTCGCAAGCGCCGGGCGGGTTGGCGGCGCTTGGCGGGTTGGGGCCGGCGCCGAACGGGGCGGACGGACCGGCGGCGCCGGACGCGCCAGGCGGGGCGGGCGGCATCGTCGCGGCGGGGGCAAGGGGTGGGGTGTCCGCCACGCCCGCGCTCAGGGCCACCAGGTCGCTCAGGGCCGAATCGAGCAGTTGGCGGTCCTCGGCTAGCAGCGGGCGGTGGCTGGCGAGCTGCGCCTGGGCGTAGAGCAGTTGCACGCAGCGGTCGAAAACCGCCTTGTCCTCAAGCGCGGCCAGCGTTCTGACCAGGCGGTTTACCCAGTTCAGGCACAGCCGCGAGCGGGCCGGGCGCCTTTGGCCGAGCGGGCTGAGGTCCAACGCCGAGCCGGCCTGGCCCAGCAGTTCGCGCCACAGCGGGCTGGCCGCGTCGCCCAAGCGGGACCGGTCGAGCCGGCGGAACAACTCCGGGTCGGCCACGAACAAGGCCGCCTGGCCGCCGTCCCCTATCACCCGGGTGACCACCTCGCAATCGCGCCCGGCCAGGGCGGCGCTGGCGCGCGCCGCCAAATCGGCGGCCCGGGCTTGGTCTGCCGCAGGCGGCGGGTCCAACCGGTCCAACTCGCCCAGCACGTCGACCAGTTCGACTTCGGTGCCGTACAGGCCGGTCAGCGACCGGGTCAAGGCCGCGTCCCAGAGGTAGCCGCCGTTGACGATCACCCCCTGGTCGCCGCCAATGCCCACGACCTGGCGGAACTCGTCCACGGTCTGGGTGTAGCGCAGCTTGGCGTGGTCGCGGGTCAAATCGGCGATGCGCCGGCGCCCCAGCGAGGTGTCCAGGCTGAGGTGGCCGGTCATCAACTTGGCCAGGGCCTCGTCGTAGACCACCATCTGCTTGATCGCCTGCTGGTGTACGCTCAAGAACCGTTCCAGCAGGTACGGCTGGGAGCTTGCGACGCGGGCCAGCCAATCCCAGATGGCGCGGCCAAACGCCGCCCGGGTGACCTCCAGGGCCACGTCTTCGACCACGGCTTCGCGGCTGGCGGTGGGCGTCAAGCCGGTCGAGTTGACGCAAGCCCGCGCAAAGAAGGCCCAGGCGGGCAGGATCCCGTCCAGGCGCTGGGAGACCAGCATGCGCCCCAGGTAGAGCGAGTTGGCCTGGCGGGCGCCGGGCGGCGGGGAGAACGGCAGCACAAAAGCCAGCCCGCGGCTGGCAGTTTCCGGGCAGTCGAGGCGGAACCAGTCCAGCGGCTCCGCCCCCACCAGCTCGGCGCCCAGGCGGGCGGCGGCGGCCGGCTCGGGTTTCGGCTCGGCGAACACGGCCGGCTGGTTGATGGCGACGCCGCCGCCTTTTGGCCCGACTCGCACCGGCGCCGCCAGGTAGCGGCCGAATTGCTGGGCCAACTCGGCCACCGCGGCCGGCCGCAGCAGCTCCTCGCCATCGAACCGCCCGCGCAGGTGGACCGAGGTGCCGATGGGCGCCGCCTGGTCCAGCTGGCGCAGGGTGAAGGAGCCGTTGGCGGACCCGAGCCACTCGACGGCCGGGCCGCCTTTGGCCGAGCGGGTCACCACCTTGATCTCGTCCGCCACCATGAAGCAGCTCAGCAAGCCGATCCCGAACCGCCCCAGCAGGTCCTGGCGCGGGAAGTCGAGGATGTCGCGTTTGGAGGTGGCGCCGACGGTGGAGAGCAGTTCGGCCGCCTCGGCGCGGGTCAGGCCAATGCCTTGGTCGCTGAGGCAGAATTCGCCGGTCTCAGCTGTCAGCGGGGTGACTCGGATCGACCAGGCGCCGGCCTCGGGGTGGCCGGGTTGCAGCTCGCGCCGGGCGGTGATGGCGTCGATGCCGTTTTGCAGCAGTTCGCGCAAGTAAACCCTGGGACCCGAGTAGATGTGGCGGCTGAGCAGGTCCACCACGCCGCGCAGGTTCACTTGGAAGGGGCGGGCGGCGCCGGCTCGGGACACGCCTTGAAGCCTAGCAACCCCCTCCCGCCGCCCGGCCAGGCCGGCGCCGTCCACCGCGCCTGGGCCGCGCCGCCAACAGCCGACCTGCCGGGGCCGCCCCCAAGCGCCGCCGAGCGCCCCCAGCCGCCAACGAACTAGCGAACACCGCCGCTAGAGGGTCGCCAAATGCTCGGCGGCGGCTCCCGGGACCGAATACGGGCTGATCCGCCGGTCAAGCGTGACAAACGAGCCGCCGCGCTCGACAGCCAGGCCCAGCAGGTAGGCGTCGGTCAACTGCGCGGGGCCCGTGATTCGGCCCGGGTCGAACCGGGACCGGTCCAGCAGCGACAGATCGCACGGCCAGAACTGGTGGCTGGCCAAGTCGCAGGCCGATGCCAACGCGTCCCAGGCCTGGGCGGGCGGCAGCGGGTTGGCATAGCGAGGCCCCGTCACGATCCGCAAGAACCCGTTTTGCGTCAGCGGACAAGTCGCCCATCCCCGCTCCGATTCCCGGATGAACCACGAGGCCATCTCCCGGTGTTTCGAGTGCTCCGGGTCCAGCAGCGCGATCAGGGCGCTGACATCGAGCAGCGCGGCCATCAAACCCCGAGCTCTTCCCGGATCTGGTTGACCAACTCCTGCGTGACCAGTCCTCCGCGGCGCGGCAGCGTCCTGATCCCGAGGGCCGCCAAGCCGTCTTCGGTCTGGGCGGCGGCCGGGCCTCGGGCCGATTCGGCGAAGCCGATCCGCGCCATCGCCGAGATGACCTCCCCGGT
>JAITIG010000031.1 GCA_031279575.1 Bifidobacteriaceae bacterium | reverse complement strand
CGGCGACGATGCCGAGTGCTCCTTCTTGTAGAAGCGTTTCGCCGCTCCAGGCGAAACTAGGCAGCGGTTTTATGCGCCCTGGGGAAACGAGGGCGACTTTCTGTGCGAGATTCGGCGGTGAACCCCAAGGTCGGCCCTTGAAAGACCGGCTCAGGACGCGCCAAAAGTCGCCCTAGTTTTGCGCGGGTGCACAGAAAGTCGCCCTAGTTTCGCCTGAGGGGCGGCGGCGTCCCGAATCAACCGTCAAGGGAGGCGTTCGTCGGCGGGGATGGGGCGCCCGGCGCCCCGCGTGAGGCATCATGGAGTGGTGCCGAACAAGACTGGGCCCGCCGCCCGCCGCCCCGCCGCCGCGCGGCGCCTGCGCGCCCAGGCGGATGGCATCCAGGCGTCGAAGCGCCAGGAGGCGGTCCAGGCCGGGCGCAGGCTGCGCATCGGGTTTCAGATCGTGCTGCTGGCGGTGATCGGGCTGCTGGCATTCTCGCTGATCTTCCCGACGCTGCGCCTTTACATGTCGCAGCAGGTCCAGACCGCAGCCCTCCAGGCCCAGGTCGAAGCCGCCGCCGAGGTCAATCAGGAACTTGAGGCGCAGCTCAAGCGCTGGGAGGACCCGGCCTATGTCAAGGCCCAAGCCCGCCAGCGCCTCAGTTTCGCGATGCCGGGCGACCGCACTTACCGCGTCTCGGATCCGGAGAACGCGCCCACACCCTCGGCCGCCCCCTCCGCCGAGGCCCCGGCCACCCACCTGGACCAGCCCGACGAGCCTCCGGAACGCGATCCCTGGTACGCCGAGTTGTGGGAATCGGCAGTCGTCGCCGGGACCGTCACGCCATGACAGCCGCCCCGACCGGCGCCGAGCCAGCCGGGCCCGCCCCGACCGGCGCCGAGCCAGCCGGGCCCGATGCCGCCCAGCAGGACGCCATCCACCGGGACGCCATCCACCGGGACGCATTCCAGCAGGACCGGCTCGCAGTGCCGCAGGCCGACCGCGACCATCCAGAGTTAACAGAGCGCGACCTCGAGATCATCGCGGCCGGACTCGGACGCCCGGCCCGCGGTGTGGTGGCGGTGGCGGCCCGTTGCGCCTGCGGCGCGCCGCTGGTGACCATGACCGCGCCGCGCCTGGAGGACGGCACGCCCTTCCCGACTCTGTATTACTTAACGCACGCCGGCGCCAACAGCGCCATCGGCCGCCTGGAATCGAGCGGGGCGATGGCGCGCATGAGCGAAGCGCTGGCCGCTGATCCGTCCCTGGCGGCCGCCCACCGGGCCGCCCATCACGCCTACTTGGCGGTGCGCCGCCAACTGGCCCGCGTCCAGGAGATAGAGGGCGTCTCGGCCGGCGGCATGCCGGACCGGGTCAAGTGCCTCCATGCCCTCGCCGCGCACGCGCTGGCGGCGGGACCGGGCGTGAACGTGTTGGGCGACCAGACGCTCGCGGCCGTGGCGGGTGAGTGGCGACCGGACAGGTGCGCCTGTTGCGCGGCCTCGCAAGCGGAGTTGGGCGCGGAGTTGGGCGCGGAGCCGGGCGCGGCTGGCGCGGCGGGACGCGCCCATGGCTGAGGCCACCGGCGCCATCAGGGCGGCCGGCGTCGACTGCGGCACCAATTCGATCCGGTTGCTGATCGCGGATGTGGCGCCGGCGGCTGGGCGCTTGCGCGATGTGGCTCGGCTGATGGAGATCGTGCGGCTGGGCGAGGGCGTTGACCGGACGGGGCGCTTCGCGCCGGAGGCGTTGAGGCGGACGTTGGCGGCGGTGGCGCGCTATGGCGAGCGTTGCCGGGCGGAGGGTGTTGAGCGCCTGCGTTTTGTGGCCACATCGGCCACCAGGGACGCGGCCAACAGGGATGTCTTCTTGGATGGCGTGCGCGCTGAGTTGGGGGTGGAGGCGGAGGTCATCGATGGCTTGGAGGAGGCGCGCTTGTCGTTCGCGGGCGCGTTGACGGCTTTGCCGCCGGGCCTGCCTGCACCGTATCTCTGTGTTGATCTGGGCGGGGGGTCGACCGAGTTGGCGTTGGGCGGCGCCGAGCCGTCTTGGGCCTATTCCATGGATGTCGGCTGCGTGCGCATGACGGAGCGCTTTTTGCGGTCTGACCCGCCCACGCCGGCGGAGGTTCGCCAAGCCGCCGATGCCGTGGATCAGGTTTTGGACGCGGCGTCCCGTCATGTGCCGCTGGGGCGGGCGGCCACGGTGATCGGTTTGGCGGGGTCGATCACCACCGTCACGGCTCATGCGCTGGGGTTGGAGCGTTATCAGCCGGAGCGGATCGATGGCGCGGTTTTGCCGTTGGAGCGGATGTTGGGCTCGTGCCAGGAGTTGTGGGAGGCGGCGCGCGCGGAGCGGGCCCGCCTTGGGTTCATGCATCCGGGCAGGGTCGATGTCATTGGCGCCGGCGCGCTGGTTTGGTCGCGGGTGCTCAGGCGTGTGCGCCGGGCGGTCGAGGCGGAAGGGCGCCGCCTCGACCAAGTTGTGACCTCGGAGCATGACATCCTGGATGGGATCGCGCTCTCGGCGGCGCGGGCCGCCAGCGCCTAAGCTGGCTTGAGCGGCCACCCGCCGGCCAACCGGCCACCCGCCGGCCAACCGGCCGGGATGCGGCCCCCATAGCCCAATTGGCAGAGGCAACCGGCTTAAAACCGGTCCGGTGCGAGTTCGAGTCTCGCTGGGGGCACCGAAGTGGAACAGTTCAAACCTGGTGCGACCTCTGCGTCTGGGTGGGATGCGGGTTGTTGGGCTGGCACCTGGGTGACCGGCTCAACCGAGCCCCGCCTCGACCTCCAACCGGTGGTGCTCAAGCTCCCAGCGGGCCCGATACTCGTTCAAGCTCAACACGTTCGCGCCCCCCGGGTAGTCCGGGTCGGCGTTCTGGACGTCATCGTCCTGTGGGCCGCACAACGGGCAGATCTCAAACATGCTATCTGCCGGGAGGGTCGCGAAGCCGCAGCACGCGCAGTCCTTGTCAGCCCCGTGGCTCATGCTTCTCCTTCTGTCTTCGCCAATACGTCGGGCTGGTCG
>JAITIG010000196.1 GCA_031279575.1 Bifidobacteriaceae bacterium | reverse complement strand
GGATTGTGGATCAGCACAGGCGCCCGGTCGAAGAACACTCAGTTCTTGAACAACATCGTCAAAGTTGAAGCGCTGAGCGACCAGCTCAACGTTTGGGATTACCGTTGGCAGATGGCCGTGACCACGGTGGACATCAACGGGGGTCGAAACCCGGCGGACGCCGCTTTGCCGCCGCCGGTGACGCTGCTCGAAGGCAACACCTTCTCGTCGAACGTGGAATTCGTGTCGTTTGGGTCAAGTTATGGCACCGGCATCCAGAATGTTCTGTTCAAGAACAATCATTTCCAGAAGATCGACCATCACACGGCGAACTTCGAGCCATACACAATCTCATATTGGGACTGGGGCTCGGAGATGAATATGATGGTCGACAACACCGCCGAGGGATTCGACATCGCGACGACCCCGCTGATCTTCGGCGAGACCTTTTCGGAGTTGACGGTCGCGAACACGTTCGATTTGACGTTGGTCGATAGCCAGGGGGACCCGGTGGCGAACCAGCCGCTGGAGTTGGAGGTGGAAGGCGATTGGACGTGGTGGAAGCTGGCAGAGTGGCTGCCGGACGGAACGGAGCCGGCCCAGGCCCCGGACGGCGGCAAGTACACGATTTCCGGAGTGACCGATGCCCAGGGCGCGGTGCAGGTGGAGTTGAAGGAGGTCTACCACGTGCTGCGAGTCCTCGGCATCCAAGAGCGGGTGGATTATCGGCGGGCGACCTTGAGCGTCGCGGGATATTTGCCGGCCACGGCGGCGCTGGCGGACCTGAGGCAAGACGGCCAGGTGACGCTGGTGGCGGAGACGGGCGACCCGGGCGGCCCGGCTCTGGGCGCCCCGGGGAGCTTTTGGACCCAAGCGCTGAGCGCCGATGGCGTCTACCTGCGCTGGTGGACGGACCAGGCGGTCGACGGTACCAAGGTGTACCGGGCGGCATCGCCGGATGGGCCGTTTGCGCTGGTCGGGACCGTGGTAGACGAGTTCTACCACATCGACGCCGGCTTGCCGGCGGGTACGACCTTCTATTACAAGCTGGCGCACTTCAAGGGCGCTTTGACCGGAGCGTACACGGAGGTTCTAGACGAGACCACCCATGCGGCGTGGGCGATGCCGAGCGGCTTCAGGGTCGCCGAGTGGGGTGCCGACGGCGCCTGCCTGCGCTGGTGGACGGGCCAGCCGGTCGACGGTACCAAGGTGTACCGGGCGACATCGCCGGATGGGCCGTTCGCGCTGGTGGCGACCGTGACCGGCCAGGACTATTACGCGGACACCGGGCTGGCGCTGGGCAAGACCTTCTATTACAAGGCCGCCCACTTCAAGGGCGCCGACGCCGGGGCGTTCACCGAGACGTTGACTTGGACCACCGCCGCGGTGTGGGCGATGCCGAGCGGCTTTAGGATCGCCGAGTGGGGTGCCGACGGCGCCTACCTGCGCTGGTGGACGGGCCAGCCGGTCGATGGCACGAAGGTGTACCGGGCGACCTCGCCGGATGGGCCGTTCACGCTGGTGGCGACCGTGACCGGCCAGGACTATTACGCGGACACCGGGCTGGCGCCGGGCACGACCTTCTATTACAAGGCCGCCCACTTCAAGGGCGCCGACGCCGGGGCGTTCACCGAGACGTTGACTCGAACCACGTGACGACGCCGGGCAGGGGCAACCGCGTCCGGCAAACCGAGAAGGAGGCCGCGCGCGCCACTGGGCGCCGTTGGACGCCCGGCGGTCCGCGCCGGCGCGCGCGGCCTCCCGATCGGTTGACCTCCACGCGGTGGGCTCCCTGCCCATTCCGGCCGTGCGTGTGGGCTACGGAGACGACGTGTCATATGTATACGAGGAACGTTCTCACGTGATAGGCCGGGACCTCTACAGGCGGCGCAGTGGGGGAGGGCCGGCGGATCGGGGCTGGGGTTGGCGGCCGCTGCTGGGCGGGCGGGACCGGGGGCGGCACAATGGTTTGGTGGCGAACTCAGTGCGCCCCGCCCGCCCAGCCGACGCGGCCGCCTTCGCGGCCGTCCAAAGGGCGGCCTGGCTGGGGTTGCTGGGCGGCGACATCCCCGCCCTGGGGGCCATGCTGGACCTTGGGGCGCTGGCCCAAGGCTGGGCGGACGCCATCGGACTGGCGCGGGGCGGGGGGCCTTACGGGACCTGGGCGGCCCTCGACCAGGCCGGCCAGGTGGTGGGCTTCGCCGCTGTGGGGCCGCTGGAGGACCCAGACCGGCCGGCCGGCGGCGCCGAACTGGTGGCCTTGTGGGTGGCGCCGGAACGCCAGCGGGCGGGGCACGGCTCCAGGCTGCTGGCGGCGGCGGCCGGCGCCGCGCGGGCCGGCCAGGTGGGTTATAGCCGCCTGGCGCACTGGGTGGCGCGGCAGGATGTCTACCGCCAGCGCTTCCTGCGCGGGGCCGGGTTCAGCCCAGACGGCGCCGAGCGCACGTGGCGGGCCCCCGGCGGCCAGCTGATCGACGAGCAGCGCTGGTCCGCCCGGCTCGAGTGAGCCGGGCCCCCGCCCGCCGCCAACCCCGCCGGGCCCTCGAATAGGGGGGCGGCTTACGCCGGCGGCGAAGCGGGGGGCAAACGGGGAATTGGGGGCCGCCGGCGGCGCGTTGAGCATCAACGGCAGCAAACTCCGTGTGCCGCCGGGCGCTCAGGCGCCGGGTGGCCGCGGGCGTATTACCCCGAAAAGGAGCTCACACCATGGGCGCACCCCTAGAGCACGGCCCGTTGGCAAAGTTGTCCCGGGCAGTCCGGCGTTTCAGGCCCTCCCGCCACCGGCGGGCGGACCAGCTGGCAAGCGCCGCGCCCCCGGCGCGCCCAGGCGGGCGGGGGGCCCAGGGGCGGGCGGCGCCCCGGCCCGGCGCGGCCAAACCAATCGCCATCCTGGCCGCGGCGGCTGTGGCGCTGGGCGGGCTGGTGGCGGGCCAAGGCCTCGGCGCCGCCAGCCAGGCGCGGGCCATCGAACTGCTCAACGGCTGGGACGGCACGTTCCAGAAAAACCAGCTCTGGGTGCTCGACCACTGGACCCCAACCCAGCCCAAAGCCATCTCAGAGCCCGGCAGCGTCGAGGCGGGCAGCTTCACCGACGGGTTCTTGCGCCTGTTCAACTCCAACAGCGCCAAAAACGGCACCAGCTGCAGCGGCGACTACTACAACTTGGCCTTCGGGCCGCTCATGGCCCGGCGCGGCCACACCGAGCTGATGGGGCTGCTAAGCGCCCACCTGATGGGCGATGGCGGCCTGATCTACGCCAACAACTGCTACAAGACCGGCGACGTGCTGCCCAGCGGGGCCGCCTTCAACAGCTCGTACGGCGGTGAGATCAACCAGCGCAACGGCCTGCTCTACACCATCCACGGCGCCTCCACCAGCTTCGACGGCGACGAGCCCGACAACCCGGACATCGCCATCGTGGGCTTGGATGTGGCGGCGGGCGACAACCCCGACCCGAACACCTGGGCCACCCAAAAACCAACCTTCACCTGGAAATCGATCGCCAACTCGCCAACCGTCCCAGCGGCCGGCGCCGACCTGGCGGCAGCCGCCAAGGCGGCCAACTGGGGTTCGCAAACAGGCGACTGGAGCCTCGGCTCCGACATGGCGATCGACGCCAACGGCAACGCCTACCGCATGGCCCGCAGCCCCTCGGGCAACCACTGGGCGCTGGTGCGCTTCAACATCCCGCGCGACCAAGACGGGCTGCCGACCTCCCAGGGCTGGACCTACAACGTGGTCCAGACCTTCGACGACGCCGGCGTCTCCTCCACAGTTTGGGGCATGGCCTTCATGGACGGCCTGGTTTACACCATCCACTCAGACGACGCCTACCGCCGCTGGAACCCGCTCACCGGCGCCCACGAGCTGCTGGGCCATGACGACGACCCAGTCGACCTCGGCTCGGCCCAAGCCGCGCCGGTGATCTCCGGCCGGGTCTTCAACGACGCGGCCGGCGCCGGCGCGGTCGAGGGCGCCAGCGGGGTGGGCGGGGTCGCAGTCGAGATCTACCAGGCGGCGGCGAACGGCGCGGTCAGCCTGGCCGGCAGCGTCACCACCGACGCCGACGGCTCCTATTCGGCCCTGCTGCCCTCCGCCAACGCCACCTTCTACCTGCGCCTGGCGCAACCGCAGATCGATGGCGCCAACGCCCGCCAAACCTACGCCAGCGCCGGGCAGTTCACCGAGGCGGGCGCGGCCAACACCCTCAGCGCCTACTGCTGGGACGCCTCCGGCGACTACCGCGAGCGGACCGAGTCAGGGGCTTGCGGCGGGGCCCGGCGCGACGGCATCGACCCGGCGCAGGTGGACCACCCGCTGGCCGCCCAAGGCGGGGCGGGCACAGTCTCCAAGGTTGTGATGACGACAGACCTGGCCGTGGTGACAGCCGACTTCGGCATCTCGGCCGCCGGGTCGTGGGGCGACGCGCCGGACGCCTACCGCACCTCCAACGCCGCCTCCGGCCCCTACGCCAACCCCAAACTAGGCCAAGAGGCCTACCTCTACTTGGGCTCTGAGGCGGGCTGGCACCAAGATGGCGAGCCGTCCGCCAGCGCCTCCAACCACAGCGCGGACGACGGGTTGGAGATCTCCCCGACCGACGCCCTGGGCGGGCCCACCGGCGCCTGGGCGCCCGCCCAAAGCCAGATCATGGTGGCGGGCCAGCGCTACGCCTTCCGGGCCAAAGCCTCCGGCGCGCCCGCCGCCCTCGCCAGCGCCTCTGTCAAAGCCTGGATCACCGGCCTGACCAGCAGCGGCGCAACCGAGGCGAGCTTCAACCAGACTCTGCTGGGGGCCGGCGGCTGCACCGCGGCGCCCGATGGGGCCGGCTACGTCTACTGCTCCTACCAGGCGCCCGGCAGCCTGCCCGCGGGCGGCATCGCGCCGGTTTACGCCCGCCTGCGCATCTCGCCGGACGCCTCGGTGACGGCCACCTCGCGCGGGGCGGCCAACCCCGAGACCTCGGCTTGGGCGCCGCTGGGGGAGATCGAGGACTACCAGCTGGGCGTGGCCGGCGCGGTGCTCAGAATCGAAGCCCGCAGCCTGGGGAACGTGGCCGCCAATGTGCGCCTGGCCTTGTCCAACACCTCGGCCACGGCGCCATCCAGCGCCACCGCCGCGATTTTGACCAACGCCGCCTCCAGCTTCACCGCCGCCCGGTCCGGCCACGCCTTGGTCTCCCGGGCCGCGGCCACCACCTTGACCACCATTGGGGTGGGCGCGGCCGAGGCGGCCGCCTTGAACGGCTGGCAGCTGTCCAACCGCGCCTCCGGCGGCCAGCCGGCCGACACCTGGTGCCAGGACACGGTCACCGGGGCGGACCTGAACGCCAGCGTCGACACCGCCAGCGGCGCGGTGGCGATCCCCGCCCCCGCCGCGGGCGCCAGCCTGCCGCAGGACATCACCTGCCATCTGACCTACGCGCCGCAAGCCGACCTGTCCAAATCGACCCTGACCGCCGAGCCGAGCGAAAACCAGTCCAACCCCGAGACCTCGCCCCACGGCTATTCCACGGTGAAGCTGGCGCTGAGCGGCGCCGTGCGCGACGCCAACGGCCAAGAGCAGGCCAGCGCGCCCGTTGGGACCGCGGTCGGCTTGGAGTTGGAGCCGATCGCCGGCAGCGGCGCGCCGGCCGGCGGGGCGCGCTTCGAGGTCTCAACCGACGTCGGCCAAACCTGGCAGGCGGCCGGCCAGTCCACCACCTGCGCGGTCGACGCGGCCGGCGGCTGCGCCGAGGCCATCCGGGTGGTGGGCGCCCAGCCGGGCGGCTACAACCTGCGGGCCGAGATCGGCGGCGCCTATGTGGCCAACCTGGCGAGCGGCCAGCCAACCGACACCTCGCCGGTGCGGGTCTACTTCAAAGCCGGCGCGGCCAGCCAGGCCCACTCCTCGGCGGTCATCACCGCCGCGCCAGACCAGCCCGCCAACTACGCCGCCCCGGGCGCAGACCAGAGCCAGTGGGGCCGGCAAACCATCACCGTGACCTTGCGCGACACCACCGGCCAGCCGTTCCAGGACGGCGCCGAGGCGGGCGCCTTGACCGTGTCCGCGCCCGCCCACGGCGGCCCGGAGGGCGTCTACTACGCCAGCGCCAGCGGCGCCCAAGGCCAGTTCCAATGCGCCGCCGCGCTGGTGGGGGGCAAATGCGCGGCCGGTGTCTACACCTTGGAGGTGTACGCCGCCAAAGCTGGCCCCAAGGCGCTGACCATCACCCACACCCCAGCCCAAGGGGCCGCCTTCACCGTCAAGGAGGCGGGCACCGGGTGGGACTATGTGACGGCGGTCTTCGCCACCCCGCCGGCCTCGGCGGCCGACTCGCTGATCGTGTTCAACGCCGCCGGCGAGGCGGTGCCGGAGGACCGCTTGGCGGACCCGGCCGACCAGCCCGACGGGGTGGGCGTGCCCCACGCCACCGGCTACACCTTCCACCCGGCCATCCGGGTGTGGGACGCGGGCCGCTCCAATCCGGTCCAAGGCGCCCGGGTGCGCTTCCGCGTCGAAGCCGACTGCCCGGCGGTGTTCCCCGCCAACGGCCTAAAGACCTATCAGGTCGAGACCTCCGCCGAGGGCTACGCCAGCGCCGAGCTGCGCTCCCAGGCGGCCGGGGCCTGCCAGGTCCACGGCGAGCTGCTCCAAGCCGGCCAGTGGGTCGACCTGCCGGGCGGCAACGGCCAGCCTTGGACCAAGCTGGCGGCCTGGCAGGATTCGGTGATCGACCTGAGCGCCTCCAGCTTCACCGTCTCAACTGGCGATGTGGTGGCGGACGGCAAAGACTTTGGCCTGGTCTCGGTCACCCTGGTGGGTTTGAACGGCTTGCCGGTGACCACCGCTGAGGGCCTGCTGGCGGCTTACGGCCCGCAGGGCGAGGGCCTGGCCGTGACGGCTTTCGAGCACACCGGCGACGGCCTCTACCAGGCCAAGTTCACCGGCCTGCAAGCGGGCGCCAAACGCCTCACCGCCCAAGCCGGCGGCCAGACGCTGGCCCTGGCCCAAGGCGGCAACCGCCTGGCCCGCCTGGTGGCGGGCCCGGCCTCGGCTGAACGCTCCTACCTGGTGCAAAGCGACCAAACCCCCCCGGCCGATGGCGCCAGCGCGGTGCCGGTGCGGGCCCGGGTGTTCGACGCCCAGGGCAACCCGGCCGACTCCGGCGCGGTCACCTTCGCCATCCCGGCCGGCTTGAGCGCCAACGGCCAAGCCGGCCCCGGCGGCATCGAGGTGGCGGTGGCGGGCGGCTGGGCCCGGCTCGACGTCGCCTCCACCACCGCCGCCACCCACCTGGTGACGGCCGCCATCGGCGCCAGCCAGGTCAAAACGGTCAAAAACCCAGCTGAGACAACCCAACTGGCGGACGATGGCGTGCTGCGCGTCAGCTTCGCCCCGGGGGCGGCCTCGCCGCAGGCCTCGGCCCTGACCATACCGACCGCCGGCCCGGCCGGCGCCACCACTTTGCTGGTGGGCGGCGCGGCCAAGCACCGGGCCGAGGTCCAAGTGGCCGACGCGGCCGGCAACCCGATCGCCGACGGCGCCGCCCAAGTCGTGTTCAGCTACCGCTACACCGACCAGGCGGGCCAAGTCCAGCAAGGCTCGACCGAGCCCCTGGCGAGCGACTGGCGCGGGGTGGCCGCCTGGGAGTTCGGCTCGACCGCGGCCGCCAGCTGGACCATCACCGCGCGCATCGCGGGCACCGCGCAAGATGTGTCCGGCTCGCCGAAGACGGCCGCCTTCCACGCCGGCGGCTTCGACGAGGCCGCCACCCTGGCCTCCTTCGCCGTCGACCAGGCGGTCATCAAGGCGGACGGGATCGCCAACGCGGAAGCCAAGATGAAGGCGCAGGACGCCTACGGCAACCCGCTGGGCGGCATCGGGCTTGGCTTCCAACTGGATTACGCCGCCGCCGAGGGCCCCTTGTTCGGCCACGCCGCCAGCGGCGGGCGCGGCGCCCAGGCGACCTCCGGCGCGGACGGCTGGGCCCGGGCCCACCTCTACTCGCTGTGGCCCGGCGACTTCGACGTGCGCGGCCGCTACCAGACGGCCCTGACCGCCCCGCTCCAGGCGCACTTCTCCAACACCCCGGCCTCCGCCGCCACCTCGCGGTTCGCGGTCGCGGCCAAGGCCGCCAACACGGCCTACCCGGACGCGGTGGCGGACGGCCAAGAGGCCCACACCGTCACCGTCACGTTGCGCGACCCGGACGGGGCGCTGCTCAACGCCGCCGGGGCGACGGTCCGCTTCGCGCCCATCGCCATCCCCGGGGCGGTGGCGCGCGACATCCCGGTGGTTTCCGGCACGGCCGGCACCGGCCTCGCCCGCGTTGAGCTGACCAGCTTGAAGGCGGGCGCCTGGGCGGTCAGCGTGCAGGTGGGCCAGGACTCTGTGGGCACCGCGGCCGATGCGGCCACCAAGCAGGTGGAGGTCTTGTTTGTGGCCGGGCCGGCCCAGGCCGGCCACTCGAAGCTGGTCTCCGCCCAGGGCTCGGCCAAAGCGGACGGCCAAGAGCGCCAGGTTGTCACCGCCGAGGTCTATGACGCGGCCGGCAACCCGGTGGCGGGCCAACCGGTCGCCTTCCAGGTGCCGGCCGGCCTCAAAGCCCTGGCCCAGGACGGCTCCTGGGTGGCAGGCGGCCCAGCTGTCAGCCTGGTCCTGGACACCTCCGCCGCGCCCGGCCAGGAAGGGGTCGCCAGTTTGGCCCTGACCTCGACCAAGACGGGGCTCTACACGGTCACCGGGGAGGTGGCCGGCCAAGCGGTCAAGGCTGGCTCGCCCGCCCAGGCGGTGTTCGCCAACGCCGACTTGTCGGCGGCGGGCTCCGAGTTCGCCATCGCCACCATGCCCGCCTCCAAGGCGGTGGCGACCGAGTTCCACACCGCCCGCGTCACTTTGCGGGACGTCTCCGGCAACCTTTACACCCCGGCCACCCCGGTCAGCTTCTACTACCGCCTCCAAGGCGCCACGCTGTGGCTGGCCGGCCCGACTGTCACCAGTGTGGGCGGGGTGGCCGAGTGGGACAGCTTCACCACCACCAAGGCGGGCGCCTACGAGGTGCGGGCCAATTTGCCGCAGGGGCAGATCCCGGACGCGGCCGCGGTTCGCCTGGCCTTGTTCCACGCCGGGCCGGCCGACCCGGCCAACTCCGCTTTCGCGGCTTCTAGCGGCCAGGTGGCGCCAAATGGGGTCGACTCGCACTCCGCCACCGTCTGGGTGCGCGACTCCTACGGCAACCCGGTGGCGGGCCAACCGGTCGCCTTCGCGTTGGCGGCCGCCGACCCGGCCTACTTCGCCACCGACGGCTGCCAGCCCCAGGCCTGCTCGGTGGTCTCCTCGGCGGCCGGCGAGGCCAAGGTCGGCATCGTCTCCGGCCAGGCGGCCACCGCCCACCTCACCGGCGCGGTCGAGGGCGTGCTGGTGGGCGAGGCGGATCTGCTGTTCCAGGCGGGCGCCCCGAGCGCCGCCCAGTCCAGTTGGTCGATCTCCCCAGGCACGCCCCAGGTGGCCGATGGCGTGGCCGCCTTCACCGCCCAAGTCCAGGTGAGCGACGCCCAGGGCTTGGCGGTGGCTGGCGCGGCGGTCGGCTTCGATGTGCCGGGCGCGGTCGCAGTGGCCCCGGTGGGCTCCCCTGTGACCGATTCGCAAGGCCTGGTGACAGTCAAGTTCACCTCGCTCACGGCCGGCCCGTTCACCGTCAACGCGATGCTTGGCGCCACCCCGGTGGGGCCGGCCGACCAGGTCATCAACTTCGTGGCCGGCCCGGTCAGCGCCGCCGCCGAGCGCACCTACCTGACCGCCCCGGCCTCTAGCGCGGTGGCGGACGGGAGCGACGAGCAGGTGGTGACAGCCACGGTGCAAGACGCGGGCGGCAACCCGGTGGCCGGGGCCGAGGTCAGATTCGCCGTCCCAGACGGCGCCACCGCCCTCAGCCCGGCCCAGGTGGCCGCCGATGCCGCCGGGCAGGCGGCGCTGCGCCTGGTCTCGACCGCGGCCGGCCACTACCAGGTCACCGCCGAGGTGCGCGGCGAGGCGGCCGCCCCCTGGCAGGCGGTCGCGGGCGGCTCGCCGGCCAAGGTTGTTTTTGAGGCCGGCCCGGTGTCCTTGGCCAAGTCTTGGATCTCGAAGACCGAGCCGGGGCCGAAAACCGCCGACGGGCTGGCGGCCTACACCGTGCGGGTGGAGCTGAAAGACCAATACTCCAACCCGGTCGAAGTCGCGGGCACGCCGGTCCAGATCGCCTTCCGGCTTGTCGACTCCCAAGGCGGCCTGGTGGCCGGCGTCCCGGCGGTGGTCAAGTCGCTGGCGACCGGCCCCGACGGGGTGGCGGCCGTCCAGTTCGCCACCACCCGGGCGGGCGTCTGGCAGGCGGTTGGCGCCATTGGCGCCGGGCAGATTGCGGGCGGCTCCCCGCTCGCCTGCGACTTCCGGGCCGGGCCGGCCAGCGCCGCCCACTCCGAGTTCTACGTCACCTCCGCCAACGTGCTGGCAGACGGCCAGGCCAAGCACCGCGCCACCGTGGTGGCGCGCGACGCGGCCGGCAACCCGGTGGCGGGCGCCGAGGTCGCCTTCGACATCGACCGGGGGGCGCCGGGCGTGGTCGGTCCCACCTTGGACCCGGCCGATGGCGCCGTGGCCACCGGCGCGGACGGCAGCGCCGCGGTCGACATCACATCGAAAGAGCCGGGCTCCTTCCCGGTGGCGGCCAGCCTGGGCGGCGAGGTGGTGGCCGGGGCGCCCAAGCCGGTGTCCTTCGACGCCGGCGCGCCGGACGCGGCCCGCTCGTTCTACACCTTGTACCCGGACACGGCGGCATCGGCCACCGTCGAGGTGGCGGCCAGCGGCGAGGCGGCGGACGCCTACGTTTTGACGGTGGCGGTGCGCTCGGCGGGCGGCATCCTGGTGCCGAACGCCCGCCTGCGCCTGACCGGCCTGGACACCTCCAAGGTGGCCATCGCCGAGGCCGGCGGGGTGGACGGTTTGACCGGGGCGCCGACCTCCGATTCCTACGGGCGCCACACCTGGCACTTGTACTCGGCCACCGCCGGGGTGTTCACCGGCACGGTGCGGGTCGATGTGGGGGCGGGCAACTGGGTGGCGATCAACCCGGCGCCGTTCACGCTGCGCTTCGGCGCCGGGGTGGCGGCGGCCTCCGAGTCGTGGCTGATCGCGCCAGTCGGGCCGGCCCGGGCCGATGGCGTGGACCAGGCCCAGGTGCGCGCCCGCATCCGCGACCTCAACGGCAACAACGCCAAAGCCGGCCAAGTCGTGTTCGCCATCCCGGCGGGCGTCACCGCCAGGGTGGGCGGGCAGGACATCGCCGGCGGCGCCGGGGTGACCGCCACCGCCCAAGTGGTGGCCGGCTACGCCGCCATCGGCCTCAAATCGAGCCTCGCGGGCCGCTACGCGGTCGCGGCCACAGTTGACGGCGCCGCCTTGAAGCTGGTCAAAGACGCTGAGGAGAACACCTCGCTCGCCGCCAACGGCCAGGTCGAGGTGGTGTTCGAGCCGGGCCCGGCAACAGCGGGCAACTCCGTGTTGAGCCTGCCCACAGCGCTTGACGGCGCCACCCAGGTGGCGGACGGGCAGTCCAAGCACCGCGCCGAGGTGGCGGTGGCGGACGCGGCGGGCAACCCGGTGCCGGGCGCGGCGGTGATGTTCCGCTACGGGCCGGACGCCGCCCGCACCACCGAGCGCACCGTCCAAGCGGGGGCCGATGGCGTGGCCGCGGTCGAGTTCGCCTCCACCAAAGCCACCGTTTACGAGGTGCGCGCCTTTGTGGCGGGCGGCGAGGTGGCGGACTCGCCGCAGTCGGCCCAGTTCGCGGCCGGGCCGCTGGACCTGGATGCCACCCTGGCCTCCTTCGAGGTGCAAGATTCGGCGGCGCTGGCCACCGGCGCCCACCAACTGTGGGCCCGGATGCGGGCCCAGGACGCCCAAGGCAACCCGATCGAGGGGGTGGCGCTGGGCTTCGAGTTGACGGCGGCCGGCCCCGGGCCGGTGTTCACGCCGCTGGCCAGCGGCGCCACCCAAACCGGCGGGGTCTGCGGGCCGGACGGCTACCTCACCGTCCACCTGGTGTCGGAGTTTGAGGGCGTCTTCCCGGTGGTGGGCGTCAGCGGGGCGGACCAAACCGCCCCCCTGATGGTCAGCTTCGCCAACGATTCGGCCGCGCCGGGCCGCTCCTGGTTCACCGTCGCGCCCGCGGCGGGCAACGCCGGCCCGGTGGCGGTGGCGGACGGGCGGGAGTCCTACCAGGTGGTGGTCAACCTGCGCAACAAGGACGGCGACCCGGTCAACGGTGTCAACGCCGTGGTCAAGGTGACCGATGCGGAGACCGGCCAGGTGACCGCTCGCAGCCTCACCACCGGCCGCCTGGACGGGCAGTCCGGCACGGCCCGCTTCGCGGCCACCTCGGCCAAGGCGGGCGCCTTCGCCATCGCCGTCGAGTTGGGCGGCGACCCGGTGTCGCTGGACTCAGCCGGCGGGGCGGCCAAGGTGGCCCATGTGCGGTTCGCCCCGGGGGCCGCCTCCTACCTCACCTCCTACCTGGTGGGGCCGCAAACCGGCCCCGCCAAGGCGGACGGCAACGAGCAGCAGGTGGTCCAAGCGGTCGTCAAAGACGCCAACTCCAACGCTGTGACCAGCGGAGACGTTGTTTTCGCGGTGCCCGCTGGGACCACCGCGGTCGACTCGGACGGGGCTGAGCTGGTCACAGGCCCGGCCGCCTTGCCTCTCGCCTTGGACGCCACCGGCAGCGCCAGCCTGGTGCTGGTCTCGCGCCTCAAGGGCGTCTACCAGGTCACCGCCGCGGCCGGCGGGACGGCCTTGACGCAGGGCAGCCCAGCCAAACTGGTGTTCGCCAACGCCGATGTCTCGCCCGCCAACTCTGTTTTCACCATTCCCAGCGCCGGGGCGGCCAAAACGGTGCGGCGCGAGTTCCACACCCCCAAGGTCGAGTTGTTCGACGCCTCCGGCAACGCCTACACCGACGCCTCCGAGCCGGTCGTCTTCCGCTGGCGCCTGCAGGGCGCGAGCCTCTGGGCGGGTTCTTTCACCGCCCAATCGGCGGCGGGGGTGGCCTTGTGGCCGGCCTTCACGGTGGCCTTGGCCGGGACCTACGAGGTCCAGGCCTGGCTGCCGGGCGGCCAGGTGGGCGGCACGCTGACGGTCCGCTTCGCGGCCGACGCGGCCGTGCCGGACGCCGCCCAGTTCACCTCCTCTGCCGGGGCGGTGGTCTTGAACGACGGCTTGGCCGCGCACTTCGCCCAAGTGCTGGTGTTGGACGCGGTGACCGGCGGCAACCCGGTGGCCGGCCAGCCCGTCACCTTCGCGGTGGACGGCGAGGCGGTGATCGCGGGGGCGCCGGCGGGCGGCCAACTGCTGGTCCAAGACTCGTCGCAGCTCGGTTTGTCCCGGATTGAGATTGTGGACGCCAAGGTGGGCGGCGAGACCGTCACCGTGACGGCCACCGTGGGCGGCTTGGTGGTTGGCTCGGCCCGGCTCGACTTCGCCCCCGGCGCGCCCGATGCCGCCCGCTCAAGCTGGTCTGTCCAGCCCACCACCGCGCTCAGCGCCGCCCACCCGGCGGTGCTGGCGGACGGCGCCGACTCTTGGCTGGCGCTGGCCACGGTGCGCGACGCGGTCGGCCAGCTGGTGGTTGGCGCCGAGGTCGCCTTCGAGGCCTCAGCCCAGCTGCGGGTGGTGGACCAGGGGCCGTATTTGACCGACGGGCGCGGCCAAGTGGCGGTCACGCTGGTGTCGGCCAAGGCCGGAAGCCATTCGGTGCGGGCCTTGCTGGGCTCGGCGGGGATCGCGCCGGACCCGGCTGTGGTCGAGTTCGCGGCCGGGCCGGTGGACGGCGCGGTGTCCTATTTGGAGTCCCCGGCCGCCACCGCGGTGGCGGACGGGGTTGACAGCTTGGCGGTGCGGGCCTACGCCCTGGACGCCTTGGGCAACCAGGTGGCCGGGGCCCGGGTCCGCTTCGCCTGGCCGGCCGGCCTGGAGGTGGCTGGCGGAACTGGCGCGCCGGCCGGCGCCGGCACGGCATCGTACGAGGTGGTGGTGGACGGCTCGGGGCTGGCGGAGGCGGTGGTGACCTCGACGCGCGCCACCGCCTACGAGGTCACGGCCTCGGTTTTGGCGCCGGGTGGGACGGCTTGGACGCCTATCACCAAGGGTTCGCCCGCCCGCGCCGTCTTTGTGGCCGGGCCCATAGACACGGTGCGCTCCCTGATCAGCCGCACCCCGGCCGGCCCGCTGACGGTTGGCGCCGCGCCAGCCGGCTACCAGGTCAAGGTGCAACTGCTGGACGCGCAGGGCAACGCCGTGCGCCAGGCCGGGGTGGCGGTGCAATACCGCTTCTTCTTGGCGGCGCCGCAGGCGGCGGTGGGCCCCGAGGTCTACTGCCGCCAAGCGCCGGACGCCAACACCCAGTTCGCCTCGGCTTTGACCAACGCCGAGGGCGTGGCCTGGGTGCCGTTCTTGAGCCACCAGGCCGGGCCGTGGCACGGCTGCGCCTTCTACGCCGGCGACCAGATTGTGGGCGGCAGCCCCGCCCCGCTGGTGTTCGCGGCCGGCGCGCTGGACCCGGCCACCACCACTTTGGAGGTGTCGCAAAACCTGGTCTTGGCGGACGCCGAGGGCGCCCACTACGCCAAAGTCTGGGCCCGGGACTCGCTGGGCAACCCGCTGGGCGGCATCAGCGCCACCGTTTCGATTGAGACCGGCGCGGCGGGCGTGCCGGGGCCCTCCGTCAAGGGCCGCTCCCAGGCCAGCGCCACCATCACCACCTGCGACCCGGCCCAGGCCCAGACCGCGCCCGCCTGGTGCGTGGACGATTCCGCCTTCCAAACCGGTTTGGCCGTGGTCGAGTTCACCTCCGCCGAGCCGGGCACCTTCCTGGTCTCGGCCACGGCGGACGGGCTGCCGGTGGCGAATTCGCCGCTGCCGGTCTCATTTACCTCCGGCCCGGCCGATTTGGCGAAGTCCTTCTGGGCGATCACCCCGAACACGGCCGACCCGGCCACCGGGGCGAGCCAGTCGGTGCCGGCCACCGGCTTGGCGGGCGACTCCTATCAGCTCACCGTCAACGCGCAGTCGGTCTCTGGGCTGCCGGTGCCGGGGGCGAAGGTTCGCATTGCCGGCCTGGCCCAGGCGGTGACGCTCGAGCCTGCCGCCGAGGCCGCCACCGGCGAGGCCGGCTCGGCCCGCTTCGGCGCGCACACTTGGGCGCTGACCAGCGCCTCAGCTGGGGAATACGAAGGCCGGGTGCAACTGTGGGACGGCTCCGCCTGGGCTGATCTGGGCCAGCCGTTCACGGTTCGGTTCAAGGCCGCCGAGGAGTTGGGCGGCGCGCCTTCGGCCGCCGCCAGCGAGCTCACCAGCCCCGCGGGCCCGGCCCGGGCCGATGACCCGGCCGGCTTGACCGTCAGCGCGACTGTGCGCGACGCGGCCGGCCGCCCGGCGGTTTGCTGGTCGGCTGGGCAGCAGGTGGCGTGCCAGGTGTCTTTCCACGTCCCTGCGGGCCTCAGCGCGGGCCAGGGCGAGGCCGCTGTGGCCGGCCCGGCCTGGGTGGTGGCGCAGGTCAGCCCCGCCTCGGGGGTCGCCGCGGTGACCTTGCGCGGGCCGCTGGGCGCCTACGCGGTGACCGCGCGGATCGACGGCCAGGACGTCTTGATGGCCGATGGCGTCGATTGGGCGCCAGATGCGGCCGAGGCGGTGGTGGTCTTCACCGATTCGGAGGCGCCGGGGGCGCCGTTGGTGGAGGCGTCGGATGGCTCGGCGGTCAGCGGCGCGGTGGCGGAGGCTGATTTGGCGGACGCGGCGGCGGGCGGTTTGGTGGTTGTGGTGGTGGGCCCGGACGGGGAGGTGCTGGCGTCTTGCCCGGTGGCTTTGGACGGCGCTTTCGCCTGCCCCTTGGAGCCGGGCTTGCCGCATGGCTCCAAGGCGGATGTGGCCTTGGTGGACCAGGCCGGCAACCGCTCCGAGCCGGTCGGCCTGGTGGCGGATTCCGAGGCGCCGGGGGCGCTCGAGCCCGAGCCGACTGAGGGGGCGACCTTGGTTGGGCGCGGCGAAAGCGCCGGCGACGCCATCACCGTGGCAGACGCGGGCGGCAACACCATCTGCGCCACCACCGTGGCGGCCGATCTGACCTGGGCATGCGCCTTGGAACCGGCGGCCTTGGAGGGCGACAAGCTGACCATCGCGGAACAAGACGCGGCCGGCAACGCGGTTGTCAAACAGTGGCGGGTTGGCCTGCCGCGCTTGGACGTGGCCCAGGCCGCGATCTGCGGCGGCCAGGTGCAAGGCGCCGCGGGCGCCAACTTCCAGCCGGGCGAGCAGGTGGCGCTGCAAGCCGCCGGCGCCCCCGCCGCCACCTCCGCCGCGGCCGATGCCGACGGCGCGGTCCGCTTCGAGTGGACTGTGCCGGCGGAGGCGGCCACCGGCCGGCAGGCGGTGCGGTTGGTTGGCGCGGTCTCCGGCGAGGTTGGCGGGGAGTTCCAAGTCGAGTGCGGCGCTGGCGCGCCGCCAGCGGCCGGCTACCCGGCGCCAGCCGATCCGGTGCTGCCGTTCACCGGCGCGCAAGGCGTCCTGGCGCTGGCCGGTTCGGCCTTGGGGGTGATCCTGGCCGGACTGGTGTTGCTGCTCGGGGCGGCGCGCCGGCGCCGCCAGGCCGAGAGCTGACATAAACCACCCGGCCCTGGAAGTAGCCTCCTTCGGGGTCGGGGCAAAGCCCGGCGCGGCGCTAGCTGGGGGGTTGGCCCGCGCTGGGAGGCGGGGAGGCGGCATCGTGCGGGCGGCCCCGTGTGGCGATGCCGCCCCCCGCTGCTCGCCGCCACCGCGCCGAGCCAACGTCTTCAGGTGGCTGGGACGAAGGCAGACGCGCGGCGGCGGCGGGTCCAGGCGCCGCCTGGCGCCGGGCGGCCCCGCCCCCCATCGCCGCCTGTCGGCGGCCATGAAATCCTCCCTGTGGGTGGCCATCAATAATCCCTGCCCGTGGCCACGAGGCGTCACCGCCGGTGGCCACGAATCCTCCCCGCGCGCGTCAGCCGCGCCTTGGGAGGACTGCGGCAGAGGGCGCCTGGCGGCGCGCTGGGGAGGGGAAACGCGGGCCGTGTCGCCTGGGGCGTCGGCGACGCTGGGGGACGGGCGGGGATTTCTGTTGGCCACGGGTGGGGCGTCTTCATGGCCACCGGCAGGGATTCCCAATGGCCACCCACAGGGAGAACTCAGTGGCCACCGACACCGCCCCCCGCAGTTCGCCGCGCCGCCCAACCGCCCCCGCCGCCCCCCTGCTCGCCGCGCCGCCCAACCGCCCCCGCCGCCCCCGCCTCTTCATCGCCGCCGCCCGCAGTTCGCCGCGCCGCCCAACCGCCCCCGCCGTCCCCCAACCCTCACCGCCAGCCGCGCCCGCGATGGGCTGGCTGGTGTTTGCGCTGGTGGGCGGGTTGGGCCCGCTGGGGAGGGGCGCGGCCGGGTGGACAGATCGGACCATGGCGGCGGTTTCGGCCGCGATGGTCCGATTTGTGTGGGCGGGCCAGGCGGCGCCGCGGCGTTGGCCCTGGTCAGCGGGTCGCGCTCGCCGGGGCGAGGAAGGTCCGGGTGCCCAAATCGGACCATGGCGGCGGATTCGCGCGCGATGGTCCGATTTGTGTGGGCGGGCGGGGCGGCGCTGCGGCGTTTGCGCTGGTGGGCGGGTCGCGCTCGTCGGGGAGGGGCGCGGCCGGGTGCCCACATCGGACCATGGCGGCGGTTTCGGCCGCGATGGTCCGATTTGTGTGGCCGGAGTGATGGGCGGGTTGGTGTTTGCGCTGGTGGGCGGGTTGGGCCCGCTGGGGAGGGGCGCGGCCGGCTGCTCGGATCGGACCATGGCGGCGATTGCGCGCGCGATGGTCCGATTTGCGCGGGCGGGGCGGCGCCGCGGCGTTGGCCCTGGTCAGCGGGTCGTGCTCGCCGGGCCGGGGCGCGGCCGGGTGGACAGATCGGACCATGGCGGCGGTTTCGGCCGCGATGGTCCGATTTGTGTGGCCGGAGCGCTGGGCGGGCTGGTGTTTGCGCTGGTGGGCGGGTTGGGGCCGCCGCAGAGGGGCGCGGCCGGCTGCTCGGATCGGACCATGGCGGCGATTGCGGGCGCGATGGTCCGATTTGCGCGGGCGGCCGGGCGGCGCCGCGGCGTTTGCGCTGGTGGGCCGGCTGGGGTCCGCGCGGGGCGGCGGGTTCGGGTGGACGGAACGGACCATGGCGGCGGATTCGGCCGCGATGGTCCGATTTGTGTGGCCGGAGTGATGGGCGGGTTGGTGTTTGCGCTGGTGGGCGGGTTGGGCCCGCTGGGGAGGGGCGCGGCCGGCTGCTCGGAT